>NZ_LBJU01000123.1:0-219386 GCF_028128835.1 Bradyrhizobium sp. CCBAU 65884
CGGCAGGCTCGGGGGGCCGGCGCCAGGCCCGGAGGGCGGCGCCAGGCTGACGGCGCCGCCCGGCTCGGGCACCGAAGCCGGCGGGACCGGCGGCGGACGATCGGAGAAAAGCTGCGCCTGCGCAGCGTTTTGGCCTGAGGTAACGAGGCACGCGGCAAGGATCAGCGCCGGCAGCAGCCTGCCGCTGCGCCGCCATCCGATGATGCCGTCACCCCCGCGTGTCATGCCCCCTGCTTTTCACCGAAAACGCGGCAAATTCAAGCCTCTGAAACCCCAGGAAATACGGGCCCGGTCCGATTGATGGAACCCGGTTGACGCCTGCGTGATTAGTCCAGCGGCAGCCAGCCCTCGCCACACTGCTGCCCCCTGCTTCCCGAACGGTATAAACCATGCTTGGCCCTCGCTCTGGTGCGGCGGAAGTCCGGTGCCTACTCTGGTGTCGAGGGCTGGCCCGGGTAGGAGAGTTTCGGTGCTTGATATCTTGAAGGGTCGTGGTGGGAACGGCTCGAACGGTGAGAAGATTGGCCTTGGCCCCACCCGTCGGCCGATCATCGGCCTTGCCCTCGGCGGCGGCGCGGCGCGCGGCTTTGCCCATATCGGAATCCTCAGGACCTTGATCGCCAACGGCATCGTGCCCGACGTCGTGGTCGGCACCTCCATCGGCGCCGTGGTCGGCGGCCTCCATGCGGCCGGCCGACTCGAGACGTTCGAAGAGTGGGGACGCAGCCTGCAAGGGATGCGCAACATCCTCGGCTATCTCGACATCCGCCTCAACGGCTCCGGCCTGCTCGGCGGCGAGAAGCTGGCGACCCGCCTCGAGAACGCGGTCGGACAGACCCTGATCGAGGACCTGCCCATCAAGTTCGCAAGCGTCGCGACCGAGGTCCGCACAGGCCACGAAATCTGGCTGACTCGCGGCCGCGTCGTCGATGCGATGCGCGCATCCTACGCCCTGCCCGGCATCTTCTCGCCCGTCCTGATCGGCGACCGCTGGCTGGTCGACGGCGCGCTGGTGAACCCGGTGCCGGTCTCGGCCGCCCGCGCGCTCGGCGCCGAAATCGTCATCGCCGCAAATCTTTCCAGCGACATCTTCACCCATTCCACGACGATCTATTCGCACGGCGCACCGCCCACGCCGGTCGCTCCGGGGGCCGAGGAGCCGACGGCCAAGCGGCGCTTCCCGCGCCTGTTCTCGCCCGAGAGGACGATGAAGCGCGAGTTCTTTGGCGGCAATGGCCGGCCCGGCATCTCCTCGGTGATGGTGGATGCCTTCAACATCATGCAGGACCGCATCACCCGCGCCCGCCTTGCCGGCGATCCGCCGGATCTGTTGATCACGCCGCGGGTCGGCCAGTTCGGCTGGTTCGACTTCCACCGCTCCGAAGACCTGATCGCTCATGGCACCCGCGCCGCGGAGCGCGCGCTGGAGTCGATCCAGGAGGCGATCCATGTGCTGGCGCCGGCGCCCGAAGGCACCGCGCCGAAGGCGGGCGAGCAGACCTGATCAGGCCGTCTTGATGTAGTCGCGCAGGGCTTCCTGCTCGGACTCGTATTCCTGGACCCGGCGCTTGACGATGTCGCCGATCGAGATCAGGCCGACCACCTTGCCGTTGTCGATCACGGGCAGATGGCGGAACTTGCCCGAGGTCATCATCTCCATGAGCTCAGCGACTGTGTCGGTCTCCTTGCAGGTCACCACCTTGCGGGTCATGACCTGAGCGACCGGCTCCTCCAGCGCGCCGGCGCCGCGCTCGCCGAGCACGCGGACGATGTCGCGCTCCGACAGGATGCCCTCGAGCCGGCTCTGGTTCATCACCAGCACCGCGCCGATCTTCTTCTCACCGAGCAACTTGACCGCGGCAGCCAGCTTCGCGTCGGGCTCGACGCTCATGATCTGGTGGCCCTTGGTGTTGAGAATGGAACGTACCGTCATTGTTGCCTCCCTGAATCGGACCCGTCCGCCACTTGGCGGTCCGGACTTGTTCTTCGAGTCTTCAACTAACAGTTTAGGCGCCGGTTGCAGGCTCAGGCGCTTTGCGAAGCATCGCCGCTAGCGGCTTGCAGCTTCGGAACATTCTTCCTGCAAATGATGGATGAATTCGGGCCGCGCCGCAAGCGCCGCTTCAAATACGGTCTGAAACGTCCTGTGATGACGCATCCGCAGCATCGTTTCGCACGCGCGGCACGGGATCGAACAGGGCGAACAGCAGCAGGCCGGCGAAGAAGCCGCCGATATGCGCCTGCCAGGCCACGCTCGTGGTTTCGGAATCGATGCCGATCGCACCGACGCCGAAGATGATGTTGACGCCGAACCACACGGCGAGGAAGCCGACCACCCGCCCGTCGCGCAGCGCGCGCGACAGCGGCAGCGCCGGAACCTTTGCTGCGGTATCGGCGTCCGACCGGTTGAACGACAGGAAGCTGCCGCGGACGAAGGCGAAGCGGATCGCGGCTGCCATCGCGCCCGACACCGAGGCGGAGGCGCCGATCATCGGCGCCACCGCGTGCTCATGGGTGACGAGATGGGCGAGCGCGCCGGCCGCCGCCGTCACCGCCAGAAACAGAAAGAACCTGACCGCGCCGAAGCGCCGCGCCAGCGCGCTGCCGAACGGCAAGAGCCAGAGCACGTTGAAGCCGAGATGGGTCAGATTGGCGTGCAGCAGCGAATAGGTGACGAACGTCCAGACCTTGGCGCCCGACCCGCCCGGGATCTGCAGATTGAGCAGCGAGGAATCGTAGCGCTTCGGGATGAATCCGAAGACGTCGATGGTCCAGTTCTCGAGCTCCGCCGGCAGCAGCACCCGCAGATGGATCACCGCCAGCAGGACGATATAGGCGGTCAGCGCCACAGGCAGCGTCAGGACCGGCTCGCGCGGAGCCTCCTCATGGGCGGCCGGCAGGCCGGGCTGAGAATCCTGCGGCGGAGAATCGTGCGGGGAATCCAAGGCAGCTTCGCTTTCAGGCGCGATCGGAACGATCCGTTTGGAGATAGTCGCCTTTGCCGGCCTTGCGCAAGTGCACAAAAGGAAAAGGCAGGGCCCTGGGAAGCCCTGCCTGTCCGTGTCGGCCTTCCGGTACCGGAGGAATGAAGGTGTATCCCCACCCCTCCCCGCGGCCCGTGACCAAACTGTTTGACGCCCTGTGTACAGACCCCGCCGAGAACCTGGATGAAAGCGGCGAGGCTTGCGACTGCGATCACCATAGCAGCGACGCGTGAGGCGCAAAGGCCATAGTTAATTTAACGTTAACGACGCAAAGACTGCCTTAACGAGGGCGAAAACGCCCTCCCGGCATGGACGCTGCAAATCCCCTCCTGCACAACATCACAAGGGATCGCGGGTGCACTGAAGCGGGACAGCTTTGTCCCTTCGAGGTTGCACCCCGGGATAAGCGTTCAGACATGAAACATCCGTCGAGCCGCGCGTTCTTCGCGTATTGGGACAAGAAGCGCGGCGCCGCACGGGCCCCTGACAGGGCCGACATCGATCCGGCCGCGGTCCGCGGCCTGCTCGGCGACATTTTTGTCCTCTCCTGCGAGCCCAATCTCGGCTTTCCCTTCCGCGTCGCGGGCACGCGCGTCTGTGCGCTCGCGGGGTGTGACCTCAAGGACCAGAGCTTTGCGGCGCTGTTCACGGCCGCGAGCCGCGGCGAGATCGAGGAGATCACGACCATCGTCGCCGACGAGACGTTAGGTGCGATCGCCGGCATCACGGCCGCGCGCGAGGACGGCAGCAGGGCCTATCTCGAGCTGTTGCTGCTGCCCTTCAACGCCCGCCCGCACACGCCGGTGAGCGTGACAGGCGTGCTCGCGCCGTTCGACGACGAATGCGGCGCGCTTTCAACCTTCACCCTCACCTCCTGGCGCTATCTGCACCAGCCGGAGAAGCTGCTGCCGCGCGCGATCCGCAAATTGCAGATCGCACGCGGGCTGATGGTGTATGAGGGGCTGAGATAGTCTCGCGCACGCGGATGGCCGTTTTTGCCGGATCTGCGTCATTCCTGATGTCGTTGCCAAGGGTTAGCTTCCGCCTCGCGTGAAGCAACGAGGTTCGGGTGACATCATCATGACATGGCGCGTTCTGGCGTTGAGCG
This sequence comes from Bradyrhizobium sp. CCBAU 65884, assembly GCF_028128835.1. Lineage (NCBI taxonomy): Bacteria > Pseudomonadati > Pseudomonadota > Alphaproteobacteria > Hyphomicrobiales > Nitrobacteraceae > Bradyrhizobium > Bradyrhizobium sp. CCBAU 65884. The sequence continues at coordinate 4,093 of NZ_LBJU01000123.1, forward strand.
GCCTCGGCTGCGTGGCGCTGCTGGCGGCGATCGGCGGAACCTGGCTGTTCCTGCTGCCAGGCACTCCGGCTCGGGGAGCCGCGCCCGCAATTTCCAGGGACGAGACCGAGGCGACGCTTGCGGCGCTGAAGCCGCCGAAGCGCGAACGCCCGCTGATCGCCATCGTCGGCATCAACGACATGACCGAGACGACAGACTATCTGATGCCCTACGGCATCCTCGCGCGCGCCGATGTCGCCGACGTCCTCACATTGGCGACGCAGCCCGGACCCGTCACGCTCTATCCCGCGCTGAAAGTGCAGCCGCATGCGACCATCGCCGAGTTCGACGCGGCGCATCCCGACGGCGCCGACTACGTGATCGTGCCCGCGATGAGCCGCGAAGACGATGCCGTCGCCCTGCAGTGGATCAGAAGCCAGGCCGGCAAGGGCGCGATCATCGTCGGCGTCTGCGTCGGCGCCAAGGTCGTTGCCAACACCGGGCTGCTCGACGGCCGGCAGGCCACCACGCACTGGTATTCGGTGCGCGATCTGCAGAAGCATTCCGCGATCCGCTATGTCGCGGACCGCAGGCTGGTGGTCGACCGCGGCGTCGCGACGACGACCGGCATCACCGCGTCCATGCCGATGGCCCTGACCCTGGTCGAGGCCATCGCCGGCCGCGCCAGGGCCGAAGCGGTCGCCCGCGACATCGGTCTTGCGGAGTGGAACGCGCGCCATCGCAGCGCGGCGTTCCAGTTCACACGCCCGTTCGCGCTGACGGCGATCGCCAACACGCTCGCATTCTGGAACCGCGAGCAACTCGGAATCGCGCTGACGCCAGGCATCGACGAGGTCTCGCTTGCGCTAATCGCCGATGCGTGGTCGCGCACCTATCGCTCAGTTGCCCTCACCTTCGCTGCCACGGCAGAGCCGCAGACGAGCCGCGGCGGTCTCCGCATCCTGCCGGACAAGATCGCGGCCGACTGGCCGGCAAAGCTGACGCCGCCGGCCGCCGCCGGTTTGCCGCCGGCGCGAGCGCTGGACCAGACGCTATCCGCCATCGACGCGCGCTACGGCTCGCGCACGGCCGACTTCGTCGCGATGCAGCTCGAATATCCGAGATAGATGCGCCGTTACGGCATCGCCAGATGCCAGGCGCCGTTCAAGAAGCCGTCGCCGGTGACGTCGCCGGGCTTCTGGTCCTTGGCGAAGGTGTAGAGCGGCTTGCCCTTGTAGGCCCACTGCTTCGAGCCGTCGTCGCGCGCGATGATGGTGTAGCCGTCACCGGCCGCATCGCTCGCCTCGGCCTTCAGCACCGGCCAGTTGGTCGCACATGGACCGTTGCAGGCGGACTTGCCGTCCGCATCCTTGTCGAAGGTGTAGAGCGTCATGCCCTTGGCATCGGTGAGCACGTTGCCCTTGTCGGTCTTGCCGGTCTTGGTCGGCGGTGCGGCGAAGGCGGCGGGAACGATCGCGAGCGACAGTGCCAGCGAGAGCGCGAGGCGGATCGGGGACGTCATGATATCTCCTGTCATGCAATTGGCTTGCATGGGTAGGACGCCGCACGCGGCGTCGTATTCCTGAAACGGCGGCAAAGATATTTTTCGCTGCGCGCGCCGACGCGGCGGAATAAACTGGGTCAACCGAGACGGAAAGACATGAGCAAGCCGCATTGGCGTCCCGCGCACGCATCCGACCTGCCCGCGATCAGCGCGATCGCGGCGCAAATTCATCCTGCTCTTCCTGAGAGCCTCGAGGTGCTCGCGGAGAAGATGCGGCTCTATCCCGACGGATGCCGCGTGCTGGTCGCGGGCGATAAGATCGCCGGCTACGGTCTCGCGCATCCCTGGAAGCAATACCGGATCCCGCCGCTCGACGGCTTGCTCGCACGACTGCCTGACGATGCGGATTGCCTCTACGTCCATGACGTCGCGGTCCTGCCCGACTTTCGCGGCGGCGTCGTGCGCCCCTATGTTGCTGATGTTGAACAGTTGGCGCGTGCGTCAGGCATCGCAACGCTCGCGCTGGTCTCGGTCTATGCCACGCGGCCGCTGTGGCAACGTCTCGGCTTTCGGCCCGTCACGGCGGACGCGGCACTGCGCGCAAAGCTGGCATCCTATGGCGAAGGCTCGACGTACATGCTGCGCGACCTTACCGCGGTGTAATGTCCCTCGCCGGCCGGCCGGCTCACGCGGGCGTGAAGCCGCGCCCTCGAACCGGGTCAGGTGGCGCTCCGTCGAAGGTGTGTGCGAGCCGTTCCGGTCTCGCCGAACCGAGGCTGGAGAATATCCATGAAGCTCACGTTGTCGAAGATTGCCTTGATTGCATGCGTTGCGACGAGCGCGTTCGCCGCGACCAGCGCCAACGCGGCGCCCCACCGAACCGATGGCTGCCAGTTCGCCTTTTTCGAAGGCTGTGGCATCGTCTTCGAGCAGCCGAACCCCGGCCGCTCCCGCAGCAGCGTCATTCCCGTCCGCGATACCTCGCCGACCTACATGAAGCAGACCGACCCGCGCTACAGCTCGTCGATGCGCGATGCCGGCGGCGGTGGTGGTGGTGGTGGCGGCGGCGGTGGTGGTGGTGGCGGCGGTGGCCGCTGAGCTCACACCCGACTTCTCAGATGATGTCGCCGGTGCAACCCGGCGGCATCATTGTCGTCTGCGCTGAACGGTGCCGGTTCAGCCGCGATGCTTTTTCTTCTTCGGCTTCTTTCCAGGCGCGCCCTTCGCGGGCCACGGCGTGACCGACGGCTCTGCGTGACCCGGCTTGTTCTTGTGCTTCTTCTTGCCGAAGGACGGAGCATCGTCGAATTTCGGCCCGCGCTCGCCCTGAGGCTTGCTGCGCGGCTTGAATTCACTCTTGTCGCGTGGACGATCCTCGCGACGTTCCCGATGATCGCTGTCGCGGCTCTCGCGCCGGGGCGGGTGTGACCGCTCCTCCGCAGGCGCCTGTTGCTGCGGCGCGCCCGCCATCGGCTCGAGGCGGATATTGTCTTCCTTGTCCGGACGCTTGATCTTGACCGCGAAAGACTCCGCGACCCGCTCGGAAATCTCGAACTCGGTCGTGGTGTCCATGATCTTGATGGCGCCGATATCGCCCTTGTCGATGCCGCCGCGACGGCAGATCATCGGCAGCAGCCAGCGCGCTTCCGCATTCTTGCGTCGTCCGATGTTGGCGCGGAACCAGACGCTGGCCTCTCCCATGCCGTGACGCGGCGAGGATTTGCCTGATTTCGATCGCGGCCCCGCAGGGCGATCGTCGCCGCGTGAGGTGCGGCCATCGTCGCGCGGCGTGCGAACATTGTCCCGACCGCGATCATCGCGCGGCCGGCCGCTGCGCTCGCCGGGATCGAGGATGTCCTCGGGCGACGGCAGCCGCGCGCGATAAAGCCGCGCCAAGGCAGCTGCGATATCCTCGGCCGACCGCTCGGCCAGCAGCGCCTGGGCCAGCACCAGATCGTCCGCCGTCGTCTCCTCGGTGAACAGCACGTCTTTCATGCGCTCATGGTCGAGCTTGCGGATTTCGTCCGCCTGCGGCGCCGTGCCCCAGTCGGCATCGACACCTGCGAGATTGAGCAGCAGCTCTGCGCGACGCCGGCGGGCGGGCGGCACCAGCAGGACGCTGGTCCCCTTGCGTCCGGCGCGCCCGGTTCGGCCCGAGCGGTGCTGCATCACCTCGGCGTCGTTGGGCAGGTCGGCATGAATGACGAGGTCGAGGCTCGGCAGGTCGATACCGCGGGCGGCAACGTCGGTGGCGACGCAAACGCGCGCGCGGCCGTCACGCAGCGACTGCAACGCCATGGTCCGTTCGTTCTGCGTCAATTCACCCGACAGAGCCACGACGGAAAATCCGCGCTCCAGGAGCGCCGCCTGCAAATGCCTGACGTGATCGCGCGTGCTGCAAAACACCAGCGCGCTCGGCGCCTCGTAGAAGCGCAGCACGTTGACGACCGCATGCTCGGCATCGGCGGGTGCGATCCGGATGGCGCGGTACTCGATATCGGCATGACCGCCTTCGTCGCCGGCGACTTCGATCCGGAACGCCTGCTGCTGATATTGCTTGGCGAGCGCGACGATGCCGCGCGGAAAGGTCGCCGAGAACAGCAGGGTGCGGCGCGTCTCCGGCGTGGTCTCGAGGATGAACTCCATGTCCTCGCGAAAGCCGAGATTGAGCATCTCGTCGGCCTCGTCGAGGACGACCGCTTTCAATTCCGAGATGTCGAGACGGCCGCGGCGCAAATGATCGCACAGCCGGCCGGGCGTACCGACGACGATGTGAGCGCCCGCGGCGAGCTCGCGCTGCTCGCGGCGCGGATCCATGCCGCCGACGCAGGAGACGACGCGCGTCTCCGCATGCTGGTAGATCCAGGCGAGTTCGCGCTGAACCTGCATCGCGAGCTCGCGGGTCGGCGCCACGATCAGGGCGAGCGGCGCGGCCGCCCGCTCGAACCGCTCGGCATCGCCGAGCAGATCCTTGGCCATGGCGAGGCCATAAGCGAGGGTCTTGCCGGAGCCGGTCTGGGCCGAAACCAGGAGGTCGCGGCCGGCGGCTTCGTCCGCGAGCACGGCGAGCTGAACGGGGGTCGGTGAATCATAGTTCCGCTCGGCCAAAGCGCGGGCGAGCGGCGGGGTCAGGGCCGGAAAAGACACGGGATGGAGAACCTTGGTTAATTCAGGCGCGCAAACGGTGAGCCGAGGGGCCTGAGCTCGCGTGCGCGGCAAACGGCCCGGCCGCACGCTGGATTTGATCTGGGTGCTCTTTACGCCAAGAGTTCGGAAATCACCATGCCAATGATGCATGGCTTCGCGAAAAGAGCCGCGCCTCAGAGGTTGCAGCGGATTTTTGCGGCCACCTTGATTAACATCGGCGCAACGGGGTCCGGCGGCAAGGCAAATGGGCCGAGATCGAACCGAGTTAGAGGGGGAGCGCAACGATGCGATTGGCAGTCATTTCTGACATCCACGGCAATCTTGCTGCGTTGGAGGCCGTGCTGGCCGACATCAAGGCGCGCGGCGTCGATCGCACCGTGAACCTCGGCGACTGCGTCACCAGCCCTTTGTGGCCGAAAGAGACTTTCGAAGCCCTGCAATCGCTGGCGTTGCCGACCGTGCGCGGAAACCATGACCGCTGGATCGAGGAGTTTCCGGACGACAAACTCTCGCCGGCAGGCCTGTTTGCGCGTCGCGCATTGACTGCGGAGCAACGACGCGCGCTTCATGGCCTGCCCTCGCAAATTCGTCTCGACGACGGGATCCTCGCCTGCCACGGCACGCCCGACAACGATACGGCGTGCCTGCTGGAAGAATCGCTCGACGACGGCCGCTTTGTCCCGGCACGCCGCGAGGTGCTGGCGACGCGCCTCGCAAGCGAGCCGACGGCGCGCGTGGTGCTGTGTGGCCATAGCCACCGCCAGGCCGCGGTTCAGGGACCGGGCGACTGCCTGGTTCTCAATCCGGGAAGCGTTGGTTGCCCCGTCTTCGCGGACATTCCGTTTGCCGCAAACCTGGAGCACCGCTCGCCTCACGCCCGCTATGCGATCCTCACGAAGAAAAAGAGGGGCTGGCAGGTCGAGCTGCTGGCCCTCGAATATGATTGGGACGCCGCATCGGCGTGCGCGCTGGCCAACAACCGCCCCGAATGGGCGCAGGCCATGTTGACCGGATGCGTCAAATAGCCGGCTGCGGCGAGATCTCGGACCGCATCGGTACGGCAAGATCGACCGGTCAACGAGGACGGTCTTGTCGCACCCGCCCCGCGATCCCAAATCGTGCCTCACGAGAGAGCAACGGAGAAAACATGACAGGTAGCATATCGCTCGCCGACAAGCTCGCGACCTTTGAGGATCATTGGTCGCCGCGCACGGTCACGACCTTCAACGATTGCGACGTGATGGTGGTGAAGGTGAAGGGCGAGTTCACCTGGCACAGGCACGAGGACACCGATGATTTCTTTCTGGTCCTGAAGGGCAATCTGGACATCGAGTTGCGGGATCGCACGGTGACGCTTGGTCCGGGCGAACTCTACGTCGTGCCCAAAGGCGTCGAGCATCGCCCGGTGGCGCGCGAGGAGGTTCATCTCCTGCTCATCGAGCCGACCGGCACGCCGAATACCGGGGACAAGGCAACCGCAGCAAAGCGCAAGCTCGCATAGCGCGCAGCGCGCCTGCGCGGTCTAATCCCTGGAGGCCGCCAGTCCGCTGAAGCTGCCGACCAGCCTGGCTCTCACGCGCGCAACAGCGTCCTTGACCGCACGGGCCAGCGCCCGGATGGCGCGCCAGGCTTCGGTCGCCTGCAGCCACGCCTTCGCCCCGGCGTATTTTCCGTAAGCCCAGGCAAAGGCGCGAATTCGCATCAGCTTGTCGCGTGTGAGATGAAACAAGCGCTCGACCAGCACCAGCTTGAGCAATTCGCCGACAATGAACGTTACCGCGCCGCTCAGGAACTGACCGGTTGCGGTGAGATAAGCAGCGACCGGCTTGACCGGCTCCAGAACGATGACGGGCACGGAGAACAGAGCGAGCGACGCATAAGGCGACAGCGATCTGATCCAGGCGCGCAAACGCCTGAATTCGAAATGCCGTCCGATCCAGCGCGCTATTGGCCGCGCCACGGCCATAAAGACAGCATCCACCACGAAGTAGATGGCAGCCAGAACGTAAGTGACGGGTTTCAGGATTCGCTTCACGATCGCTCTCCTGGGAACTGAAAGCCGCAACCTGGACCTAAGTTTCACCGCGGCGTGAATAAGTCGGGGATTTCCGGTGGAACTTTTCGGGCGACGGGACGGTAACCGCTAAATCTCGGCATAGACCTCCAGAAGATTGCCGTCGGGATCGCGGAAGAACAGCGTGCGATGCCCGAACGACTGGTTCGTCGGCGGCGACACCAGCGCAACGCCCTGCCGCACGAGTTCGTCGGCGCATGCATCGACCTCGGCCGCGGAGACCTTGAACGCCAGCTGCAGCGAAGCACTGCCCGGCGGCGTCGGCGCATCGGCGGCGGTTCGGCTCGGTCGCGCCAGCGCCAGCGTGTTGCTGCCGAGGCCATACTCGATCCAGTTCGGCGACAGCTCGCGCAGCAGCGGGAAGGCGAGAACCTCCTCATAGAAGCGGCGCATCGCCGCCATGTCGCGCACGAAGATGACGGTGTAGTCGATCGCGCGGATGGCGTTGAAGGGGGAAGAGGCACGTGGGGTTCGGTCGGGTGTCTGTTCGTTTGTCATCGTGGCCCTTATTCCAAATTGCGGCTCGTAGCCCGCATGAAGCGAAGCGGAATGCGGGGCCGGTGTCCCCGGATTGCGCTTCGCTCCATCCGGGCTACAGGCTCGCAGGACTATCTCAGCAGCCCGCCGCCATAGCGCAGCTCATACAACTGCGTGCCATCCTGCCGCGCAATCGTCTCGACGCCATGGAAACGATCGAGCGCGCCTTCGACCTCGTTGCGGTAAAGCATCCCCGCCTGTTCGAACCGGCGCGGTCCGCGGTATGGCTGCTCGACGCTCACACCCAGCAGCGCGCGACGCAGGAATTTGTAGATCGCGAGGAAAGTGTCCCGGTCCGTGATCTCGGCACGGGCGCCACCGCTGTAACTCATCGACCAGATGACGCGGTCGTCCCGGGAGACGGTCTCCTGCCCGACGAAAATCCCATCCCGAAATAGATATCGCGATAGGCGTAAGGCGGTGCGCGATGCTCGAGCTGTTTTGAGCCGGCGAGCAGCGGTGCGGCCACCGTCGCGTCGTCGTCGAGGCCGGCATAGGTGCGCCGCTTGGCCTCGACCAGGAACGCCGCGAGATCGTGCGGGATCGACGGCATCTTCTATTCCACCAATTCGGGCCACGGCACGATGGTCGACTTCACCGTCTTCATCGCCATGGCGTCCTTCACCGCCTGCGCGACGCCTTCCTCCGTGAACGGATAGATCGTCTGCATCTTCAGCCAGGGATAATTGCCCGCCGTGCGATAGAGCATGTCGACGCCGAGCGGCAGGTCATTGCCGGTGAAACCCCAGGACCCGAGCACGTTGAGGTCCTTGGTGCAGATGCGGTGCCACGAGGTGTCGATCGAGCCGGCATCGGTGAACTGGCCCATCTCGACATAGGTGCCGCCGTCGCGCAGCATCTCGATGCCTTCGGGGCCGGCGGTGGGGTGCCCCGAGCAGTCCATCACCAGATCAGCCCCGAAGCCGCCGACGATCTCGCGCACACGCGCGATGCGCTCCTGCGGCGATCTGATCTCCTCGATGTTCACGGTCGCCTCCGCGCCGAACTCGCGCGCCAGCTTGAGCCGCGGCTCCTCGGGCGCACCGACGCAGATCACGCGCCCTGCCCCCATCTCCTTCGCAGCCGCGACCGCCAGAATGCCGATCGGGCCCGATCCCTGGATCACCACCGTGTCGCCCCAGGAAAAACCACCGGCGCGGCTGGCGCGGTTGAAGGCGCGGATGCAGGAGGTCAGCGGCTCGGAGAGAGCACCGAGCCGCAGCGACATGTCGTCGGGCAATTTGTAGATCTTGGTGCCCGGCAGCATCTCGAGATCGACATAGACATATTCGGCCCAGCCGCCCCACATGTGCGGCGCCTTGTCGAAGCCGAGATAACGGCCGTAATAGACTGGCGTCAGGCATTTGTTCGCGGTCTGCGGATAATGGATGCAGTAATAGCAATGGCCGCAGGGCATCAGCGGCGGGATCATCACTTTTGATCCGACCTTGAGCGGCTTGCTCATGAAGTCCTCGGTGAACTCCTCGCCGCATTCGACGATGACACCGCCGAGCTCGTGGCCGAGCGTAAACGGCCAGGGCAGCGGCTTCGGCCAATGTCCCTTGAGGATATGCAGATCAGTGCCGCAGACCCCGCAGGCGCCGACCTTGATCAGCGCGGCCTTGCGGCCGACCTTCGGCCACGGCACGGTGCGAATGACGGGCTCTGAGCCCGGCCCTGCATGGGTGCAGACGCGGATGGATTGCATAGCTGTTTCCTCGCTGCCCGCTTGTTATGATTGATGGTGCGGGGTGAGGCGAAGCGTATGTGAGATGTACGCGCGTGCCAAGATGCAGGAATTCGTGGCCCTCATGAGCGACTTGTCCGCCTTAGCTCGGAGAGCGAAGGCGGAAGCGACATGCGGGATCAGCGGCTCCGGATATCGCTGCGCTCATGCGGGCTACGGGGCTGCTACAACCTCAGCCGTCATCCTGAGGTGCGAGACGTGCGGCGCGTAGCGCCCCGCGGGGAGCCTTCGAAGGATGGCTCCGGGAGCTTGCGGCTCATCCTTCGAGGCGCGCAACAGCGCGCACCTCCAGCGACAACCGCTTCGCGGTTGCGCAGGGATGATGATTGAGTGTGCTGCGACAGTGCATGGCTGATCTTCGTGAGCGTCCAAGTCTTGAGCGCATACCTGCGACCGTGTAGGGACGAATTGAACCCCACCCAGGTGCCCCCTTGAACCCCCTCCCCCAAAATCCCGTCGCTGCGTCCGGCTCGTTCGCGGCGATGAAGTCGGTGCCGTACCGGCTGCAGTTCACCGCCTATGTGCTGGCGATGATGGCCGACAACATCGAGCATGTGATCAGCTATTGGGTGGTGTTCCAGAAATTCCATTCGCCGGCGCTGGCGGGTTTTGCCGTGCTGTCGCATTGGCTGCCGTTCCTGCTGTTCTCGGTCGCCGTCGGCGGGCTTGCCGACCGGTTCGATCCGCGCCGCATCATCCAGTGCGGCATGCTGCTGTTCATCGTGGCATCGAGCGGATGGGGTTTCTTCTTCATCACCGACACGATCCAGATGTGGCACGCGATGCTGCTGCTGGTGATCCACGGCTGCGCCGGCGTGCTGTGGCAGACGCCGAACCAACTGCTGCTCTACGACCTCGTCGGCCCCGCCGACCTGCCGAGCGCGGTGCGGCTGAACGCGATGGCGCGCTATCTCGGCATCCTGGTCGGGCCTGCCGTCGGCGGAATCATCATGCTGACGCTCGGCACCTCGCACGGCATCATCTTCAACACGCTGTTCTATCTGCCGATGCTGCTCTGGCTGTTCTGGGCGCCTGTGCGCGACAACAGCGTGGCGGTGCGGCGCTTTGCCGTGCGCGGCCTTGCCGACATCGTGCTGACCATCCGCGCCATCGGCACCCAGCCGACCCTGACGGCGATGACCTGGCTTGCCGGCCTCACCTCCTTCATGATCGGCAATGCCTACCACGCCCAGATGCCGGGCTATGCCGGCGATCTCGGTCATGGCGATCCCGGCGTCTCCTACAGCGTGCTGCTCGCGGCGGATGCGGCCGGCGCGGTGCTCGCCGCTATCGCGCTGGAATCCTGGGGACGGCTCAAGGGCACGCCGCGCACCGCGATCATGCTCGCGATGCTCTGGAGCGCGGCGCTGCTCGGCTTCGCCACAGTGCGGATCTATCCGGTTGCGATCGTGCTGCTGTTCTTCGCCGGCTTCTTCGAGCTATCGTTCAACACCATGGCGCAGGCCCTGGTGCAGGTGAATGCGCCGCACGACATTCGCGGCCGCGTCGTCGGTCTTTATAATATGGCGGGGCTCGGGATGCGGGCGTTCAGCGGCATCACCGTCGGGCTGTTTGGCGCGGCGATCGGCATTCACTGGTCGCTCGGGCTGTCCGCCGCGGTGCTGCTGGCGCTGCTGCTCCTGCTGCAGCGGCGGGCGACGAGGCCGGCGTGAGCACCCCTCCGGGTGTGGCTTTCCGAACGCATTGTGTCTGTCCGTTTCCGCCGCGCCCGATCCTAACGCGGCATTAACCCTATGCACCTTAGGGTCGTCCCGGACTCCGCCCGGGCGGGGGGTCGGGTGTTGAAAATGGCGTTGGCGAACAAAAAATTTCTTCCGGCCGCCGAAGAGCGTCGGCGTTTCCAGCGGGTGAAGGTGCACCTGCTCGGCCGCTACATGCTGCCGGACCGCCGCGAATTCCCCTGCCAGGTGATCAACATGTCGCCGGGCGGCCTGGCGCTGCTCGCCCCCGGCATCGGCAATGTCGGCGACCGCGTCGTCGCCTATCTCGACCATATCGGCCGCGTCGAGGGCAAGATCACCCGCATCATCGACAATGGCTTCGCCATGACGATCGGAGCGACGCCCCGAAAGCGCGACAAGCTGGCGGCGCAGCTGACCTGGCTCGCCAACCGCGACATCCTCAATCTGCCGGAGGACCGCCGCCACGACCGTATCGTGCCGCGCAACCCGATCGCGGTGCTGACGCTCGAGGACGGCACCAAGATGACCTGCCGCATCATCGACCTTTCCTTGTCCGGTGCCGCCATTGCCGCGGAGAACCGGCCGCCGCTGAAATCGACCGTCATGCTCGGCCGGGTCCAGGGCCGCGTGGTCCGAAACCTCGAAGACGGCTTCGCGCTGGAGTTCGTCCACGCGCAGCCGATCGAGACACTCGAAGAGAGCGTTACCGCGCGGTAAAGCGCAAGGACGCCAAAACCCCTGTATTTTCAGCCCCGAAGGCGGCCTCCGCAATGCGGACGCCGCCTTTTTCATGCGTGATGGCCGACCTCGCGCCGGTTAACGCGCGGCCCGTTTGGAGTGGAAACGGCCGTTCCGCCAGCGTTTCCGCGTTAATCGATAAAATTTGAATCAATTGCAGTTGTTTCAAATTTTATGAGAATTCGATTCAAGTATAGATCGAATTCGCCGCGCCTTTTACTTGTATTCGTCTCGACTTGACTTGGTTGACTTAGCGGCAACTCAAAAGCTCCGTGCGAAATGTGGTCCCAACAAGAAACGGGGGCCGCAATGTTTGACTTCAAGGGACAGGGGAAAGGGCTGGCGCTGGCTGCCATGCTCTTCGGAATCAGCGCGGCAGCGCAGGCCGGCGAGAGCCGTCTGCTTTACGCAAGCCTCGGTGACACCACGCGTGCGCCGATCGGCTGGGTCGAGTTCTGCGCGGACAATACCGCTCAGTGCCAGGGCACGCCGGCACAGCCGCGCGACATCGTGATGTCGCAGGCCGCATGGCGCGACCTCGTCAAGGTCAATCGCTGGGTCAACGAGACCGTCAAGCCTTTGACCGACCAGGAGCACTGGGGCGTGATCGAGAAATGGTCGCTGCCGACCGACGGTTACGGCGACTGCGAAGACTACGTGTTGTTGAAGCGCAAGATGCTGATCGATGCCGGATGGCCTCGCCAGGCCCTGCTGATCACCGTCGTGCGCGACAAGAAGGGCGAAGGACACGCGGTGCTGACGGTGAAGACCGACAAGGGCGAGTTCGTTCTCGACAATCAGAACGAGAACGTCGTTGCCTGGACGGAAACCGGCTACCGCTTCGTCAAGCGCCAGTCGCAGAGCGATCCCAACGTCTGGGTCTCGCTGGGCGATACCAAGCCGGCGGTCTCCACCGCCAGCGCCAGAGATTGAGAACGAGACAAGGAGTTACGCGGCCCGGTCACATCCCCACCCCTCCCCGTCCCAGACCGGTTCGCGCGCGGCCAGCCATCCCCCAATGGCTGGCCGCAACTTTTTTGGGGGGATGCGTGATCAGTCCTGTGAGGACCAAGGCACGCGCGCGGCGGTGAAATCGCGCCAGGTGCCTTGCAAGGCCGGCTTGATGCCGATCGATGCACGCGCCTGCCAGCCGGCGATCGCGGCGGCGGCGATGGCGCCGTCGGGATCGGCTCCGAGCCCGTCGAGCAGCGAAGCCGTGACCGCCATGTCGTTGTAGGCGCCGAGCTCCTCCTGCAAACCGGCGAGCCTGCGGGCAAATTTCCTCGCGGGCTTGCGATCCGCAAACAGCGGCAACAGGAACTCGCTGAGATAACGCAGCCGTTTGGTCGCGAGCCGCACCCGGTGCAGCTCGTCCATCGTGAGCGACTTGAAGCGGCGGCCGCGCTTGAGCACCTTGGCGTGCTGCTCCGACAGAATGCGCTGGGCGAAGTTGACGGCGGGCTCGGCGAGCCGGCCGAGATCTTCGGCGGCGACGTCGTTGCGCCAGCCCCGTGTCTCGATCCAGTTGCCGAGGCCGATCAGGAACATGGCGCAGCGGCGATCGTCGAGCGCCTGATGCGCCTTGCGATAGGCGTCGGACTGGCGCTCGGCCGCAGCCCGGCCGAGCGCACCGAAGCCGGCGATCGAAGGGCAAGCCTTCGCGATCGTCGGCAGGGTCTCGAGCTGGAACACATCCCAGTCGCGTGCGGCGGACAGGTCTTGCGCCAGCCAGCGCGCTTCCGACCTCAATGCGTCGAGATTGCTGAGCGCGCCGACCGAGCGCATCAGGTCGAGCGCCGATCGAATCCGGCGCAGCGAGACACGCAGCTGATGCACGCCTTCCGGATTGCGCCCATCCTCGGCCGCCGGCAGCGACTGAAGCAGATGAAGGAAGCAGGAGCGCAGGATCGTCGCGAAGGCTTCGTCGAGCGTCACCGACGGATCGAGGCGAAGTTTTCGCGGGCGTCGTGCCGAGGGCGGCACGCCTGCGGCAAGGTCGAAGCCGCGCGCCGACTTGCTGCGGATGGACGGCTTCACCGCGCCGTGCTCCGCAAGCCGCAACGCGACCTCGTAGATCGTGCTCGCGCTGCCGCTCTTGAGCTCCAGCTCGATCTCGCTTACCGGCAGCGATCGATCACTCGCCGTGAGCACGCCCTGGTCGAAGGCGATCTCGACCGTGCCGGACGGCAGGTCGATCATCCGCGCGTGGCGATGGACATCGGCGGTGAAGATAGCTTCGAGCGGCTGCGCTTCGAGATGGCTGCGAAGCTTCTCTGGAATGAACGGCATCGCCAGAGCGAGATCGGGCGCAAGCGAGGCCACGCTCGCCTCCCATTCGCCGCGGCGCAGCGGATCGTCCGCCACTTCGGTCTTCACGGTCTGCACGAAGCGCGCGCCGCTCTGGCGAACGCGCAGGCTCAGGCCGTTGCGCCGAAGCGCCCGATCGGGCGTATCATAGTAGACGGATTTGAGGTGTTTTCGCGAGCCCTTGTTGCGCGCATTCGCCGCAATGACCGGCGCGGCGTTGAAATGCGCCATGCGATCGGCATCGACGAGCAGCTTGAGCTCGATCTCGCCGGGGTGCGCGGCAAGGCTCGACCGAGTTGGTTCCGGAGCAGGCGGGGCATCTTGCGATGGCGTCTGATCACTCACAGCGCCCTCGACGATCGCAGGTTCCGCGCCGGGCTCGGCCGGTTCAATCTGCCTGAGGAAGCCGGCGACGACTTGCGTCCTGTTGTTGTCCTTCGGGACAGGATTCCCGTCCGGCGCACTCGGGGTTTTGCGAGCCGGGGTTGCGTCTGATTTCAGCATTTACGGTGACATGACAGTTCAATGACAGAGCGACAGCATATAGCGGGAGCGGCCCGCGAGGAATAGTCACGTTATGCAGCAGTGCGTGATCATCGACACGACGTGCCAGACGCAGGAATCCGGCAACGCTTGTCACAATCCGGCGTGCCAATACGAGCTAAACTGCCCTGAGCGCAGCAAATGATCGATTCGACGAGCGAAATTCGCTGCTCTCGAAACCGAAATGAACGCGCCAGCGAGTTTGACCCATGCTAGCCGAGAAATTCTTTCTGGTTCTGGAGACGCTGAGAAGCCATGCCCCCGATGACAGGCCTGCAATTGTGACAAGCCCTGGGCGGCCTGCCGCGGTTCCGGAGATCGCGGCCGGTTCGCGGCGCAACAGGCCGGTTGCGGAGGATCGCCCCTAGGAGCGATCCCGCCACCTCATGTCTGGCAGGCGCGCAAGATGTGATCGACACGCGCGCTTGTCAGCGTGCGAGGATGTTCTTGTAGACCTTGCCGCCCTTCATGATCACCACAAAATTCTTCGCGGGATCTTCGACGAGCTTGATGTTGTCGAGCGGATTGCCGTCGACCAGAAGGAGATCGGCGAACGCGCCCTCCTCGACCACGCCGAGCTTGCCCGGATAGGGATTTCGCGGACCCGACAGGCTCAGCAATTCGGCATTGGCCGATGTCGCCATCGCCAACGCTTCGGCCGATGTGTACCAGCGCGTGAGTGCGGCCAGCATGGCGCCCTGTCGATCCGCCAGCGCCTGCGAGAACAGGACGTCGGTGCCCCACGCGGTCTTGATGCCGTACTTCTTCGCGAGCGCATAGACGCGGTCGGTTCCGGCAACCACCTGTTTCATCTTGTCCTGCTCGGCGGGGCCGAGCGCGGCGGCACCGGAGATATCCAGGAACGGTTGCGTGCTCAACCAGATCCCCTTCTCCGCAATCAGCTTGGCGCTCGGCTCGTCCATGAGATGACCATGCTCGATGCATCTGACGCCGGCTGCGACCGAGCGCTGGATCGCGACCGGCGTATAGGCGTGCGTAGCAACATAGGTGCCCCAATTGTCGGCGGCTTCGACCGCCGCGCGCAGCTCGGGCTCGGTGAAGGTGGAGACGTCGAGCGGACTGAAGGGCGATGCAACGCCGCCGCCTGCGGTGAGCTTGACCTGCGAGGCCCCCTGCATGAGCTGCTCGCGCGCACGCACACGCACCTCATCCGGACTGTCGGCCACCATGCTGCCGCCGATCCGCTCCATGCGGCTCAGCATGCCGCCGATCGTTCGCGGCAGATCGGAGAGCTGGCGGAAGTCGCCGTGCCCGCTGGTGATGGTGATCATGGCGCCGGAGGGATAGATGCGCGGGCCGGCGACCAGGTCCTCGTCGATGGCCTGCTTCAGGCCGAAGCTCGGCCCGCCCATGTCGCGCACGGAGGTGAAGCCGCGCATCAGCGTGGCCGTCGCCTCGCTGGCGGCGAGCAGGTTGTTGTAGCCGACATCGCCCGCAAGCGCGGCCATCGGCGTCGGGCGCACCAGCATCGCGTGCCAATGCGCATCGATCAGTCCCGGCATCAGCACGCGGCCGCCGCCGTCGACCACCTGACCGGCGGCCGCGATGTCCGCGGTCGAAATCTTCTCGATCTTCCCATTTCTGACGAGGACGTTGGACGCGGCTGACAGCGCGGCGCTCTTGCCGTCGAATATCCGGACGTTGCGAAACAGGACGACGGAGTCCTGCTGGGCCTTCGCCGAGGAGGCGCTGCCGAGGATCATTGCAACGGCCGCAAGCAGCGTGGCGATTCCGGACACTCTGGCCGGCATCCTCAAACCCGACATGGCCGGCCTCCGCTGAGGTGCAGGGCTACGCGAGGGGTGATGGCAGGCACGCAACGTCTCGGCGCCAGTTGACGCCGACGTCTGGCCTCCGTCAACTGGCCACCACAGCGGCAAATATGCAGTCCTGCCATCTACATTGATGAGAGGTCGCCGCGATCGGCTCCAATTTGAATCAAACAGATATCGCCGTTGTGCGAAATCAGGGAACGCGCCCAGCGCGTCCGCAAGGACTGCACGCCTCACTCTGCGGCTTCAAGATTGGCGGGTTTGTCGATGTCGCCGAGCGGAGACACCGCAGGGCCGTTGAGCGCGGTGCCATCCGGGGCGAATTGCGAACCGTGACACGGGCAATCCCAACATTGCTCGAGCGCATTCCAGTGCACGACGCAGCCGAGATGGGTGCAGCTTGCCGAATGCAGATGCAAATGTCCGTTCCGGTCCCGGCACGCCGCGATCTTCTTCAGGCCGCTCCGGACGAGGCGCCCCTCCCCGGGGCGCAGACGTTCGACGCCCGCGATCTCGCTCGCCGTCAGATACTCCGCGAAATTCTTCAGCGGCGTGATGTTCTCGCTGATGAACTCGCCGATGTTTTTCTGAATCTTGCGTGCCGGGGCGTAGACTTCCTCCCACGGGCTCGCCCCGGTCATGACGAGATCCGCAATCAGCATGCCCGCCACCAGCCCGTTCGTGATGCCCTGTCCGGAGTCACCACTGACGATGAAGAGATGCTCCTCGCCGGGGCTACGGCCAATGAAGCCGACGAAATCGCTCGGCTCCAGCACCTGACCTGACCATCGGTGAGTGACCCCGCGCAGCGCCGGCAATCGCTCGCGCGCCCAGCGTTCGAGCGCGGCAAGGCGCTGTGCGCCGTCGTCCGCTTCACCGGACTTGTGATCTTCGCCGCCGATGATGACGAGATCCTCCTCCGCAGAGAGCGGCTGAAGCCTGACATAGTGATAGGGATCGAGCGTGTCCCAATACAGCGCATCCTTGAGCGCGCCGGCCGGGATTTTGGCGGCGAGCGCATAAGTGCGGTAAGGCGCCTGCTTGGTATGGATCGCGACCTGCACATTGACCGGCGAGTTCGTCGCGACGACCACGTCGGCGGCGCGGACCTCGTAGCCCGAGCCGGTCGTCACGATCATGTCGCCACGCGCTTGACGGATGCTCTCAACGCAGGTGTCGGCGTAGAGCTGCGCCCCGCGGCGCTGAAGTGCGCCGGCCAGTCCGGCAAGATATCTGGTCGGGTGCAGGCGCGCCTGGCGGGCAAAGCGCAACGAGCGCACCAGACCTCCAGAATGGAATACGGTCGGCTCGGCGCAATTTTCGACGGGAATCCCGAGCTTGCGACAGCAATCCAATTCTGTATCCAGCTCGGATGCGGGCGTTTCGGGCGCCTGCACCCAGTAGCCGTCGACACGCCGAAAATCACAATCGATGTGCTCATCGCGCTGAATGGCCTCGGCGCGGGCGATTGCGGCTTCGACGCTCTGATAATAGTGCCGCGCACAATCTGGGCCGCGGACCCTGACCAATTCGCCGTAGCCATCGTCGAGCGCCGTCGCCAGATGCGCCGTGGTGCGCGCCGTCATCCCGCTACCAATGCCGCCGCGATCGAGCACCGCGACGGAGCGTCCATGGCAGGCCAGTTCATAAGCCACGGACAGCCCGGCTATTCCAGAACCGATGATAACGACGTCCACGGCCACGGTGCGCGACAGCGCGGGGGCATCCGCGACCGAAACATCCATCCAGAGCGATCGCGTGTACTCGTCCCGTACGTTCATGACGCTGCTCCTTCGAAAAGAACAACGATGCGGCAGAATGTGGGTTCCTGCCCACCCTGCGCAGCGCAAACGCCATCGAAAGTCCCGGCGCTGATTAGGAACCTTCGTCGCGCTCGCGCTTGAACCGGCATGAAAGATCCATCACCCGGGATGCGCAGGGCATTACGTCATGCCCAACTGTACGGTCACTTGCTCGTCCGAAATGACAGGCTGTATTACCCGGGAGGTAACCATCCCATCTGCTCGGTGCAGCTTGCACGGGAGATGGTCAGGTCAGGATGGATGACAAAGCGAGGCGGCGACTACGAGATCACCCCCGACGGGCAGCTCGCCGCAGAACGCGAACTCAGCCACTGACGCGGGATCGCAGCTCTCGGCGGCGATTCCCGGCGCTTGCGATCGATGCGGATCAGACGCCCAGCACGTCCGCGAGCCGCAGCTCGTCGGCGGCGGGGTCCTTGAGGAACAGCTCGTCCTCGATCTCGGTCAGATGCGAGAGCATCTGCGCGCGCGCAGCCTGCTTGTCGCGCTTGCGGATCGCGGCGACGATGCCGGCGTGATGATCGGTGCCGCAAGCGGGCGTGTCGTGGCGGCGGTACAGCAGGATGATGAGCGAGGAGCGCGCGATCATCTCCTTGAGGAAGCCGATATAGATGCTGTGGCCGCTCATCTCGGCGACGAGCTTGTGAAACTCACCGGAAAGCCGAACCGAGGCGCGCGCGTCGCCGCGCAGCTCGGCCTCGCGCTCCTCGGTGAGATGTTGCTGGAGACGATCGAGCCAGGCCGGCGACATCGCGTCGATGGCATGATCGACGATGGTGGGCTCGATCAGGCGCCGCGCCTCGAACACCTCGCGGGCATCGGCGGGCGTGGGGCGCGCGACGAACGCGCCGCGGTTCTTCTCGATGTTGACGATGCCCTCATGCGCAAGTTGCTGCAGCGCGGTGCGGACCAGGGTGCGGCTCGCGCCGTAGATCTCGCCGATCTCGTCCTCGCCGAGCTTCGTGCCCGGCAGCAGGCGATGCTCGAGGATCGCGGCGGTCACGCCCTCCCGGATGCGGCTGACGCGATCGCTCGCGTCTGGCGCGTCGGATTTGGGGCGGGTCTTAGCGGCCATTGGTTCGAGAGTTGGGCTAGAGGGCTCGGTCGACGACGTTCGCTTTCGAATGTTAGTCGACGACCTGTATCCAATCACAGGCGAAACTTTATACAATCTTCGCCTATTTTGTGTGCAAATGACCGTGCAGCCGGCGGGCAGCCCGGATGCACCGGATTCCATCTAACGATCTGACTCCGCTGCACAGTTTTGAGAAATCGGCGGACCGAAGCTGGTTGGCACGGACCTTGCGGAGAGAGGCCGGAAGCACCGCCCCTCCCCGGACACGCCATGGCCACTCCCGCCGCTCTCGAACTGGTCGCCGTCACCAAGCGCTACGACACGACGCTGGCGGTGGACACCGTCAATTTGAAGATCCCGGCCGGCACCTATTGCTGCCTGCTCGGCCCGTCCGGCTGCGGCAAGACCTCGACCCTGCGGATGATCGCGGGCCACGAGGCGGTCAGCGGGGGCGACATCATCCTCGGCGCGCAGAACGTCACCGACCTGCCGCCGGCCGAACGCGGCACCGCGATGATGTTCCAGTCCTACGCGCTGTTTCCGCATCTCAGCGTGATCGACAACGTCGCCTTCGCCCTGAAGATGCGCGGCGTCGACAAGCCGACGCGGCACAAGCGCGCCGGCGAACTGCTCGAGCTGGTCGCGATGAGCCAATATGCGGGCCGTCTCCCGGCACAGCTCTCCGGCGGCCAGCAGCAGCGAGTCGCACTCGCCCGCGCGCTGATCACCGAGCCGCAGATCCTCCTGCTCGACGAGCCCCTCTCCGCGCTCGATCCGTTCCTGCGGGTGAAGATGCGCGGTGAATTGAAGCGGCTGCAGCGCGAGCTCGGCATCAGCTTCATCCAGGTCACCCACGGCCAGGAAGAGGCGATGGCGCTCGCCGACCACATCGTGGTGATGAACCACGGCCGGATCGAGCAGCAGGGCACCGCGCGCGACATCTTCCACCATCCCCGCACCGAATTCGTGGCGCGCTTCATCGGCGGCCACAACGTGCTCAGCGACGCCGGCAATCTGATCGCCGTGCGGGCCGATCAGCTCGGCATCGCGCCGTTCGCTGACGGCGTGTTCGGCGCGCCGGCGCGGCTGGTCCAGACCGAGTACCAGGGCTCCTACATCGCCGTCTCGCTCACGCTCGACGACGGCACCGCCCTGTTCTCCCACGTTCCCGAAGCCACTTTCGACGTCCACCCGTTCCGTCCGGGCGATCGCGTGCTGGCCACCTGGGATCCCGCCAAGGCGCAACGCCTGCAATAGCGCCGATCGATCACTGGAATGCGCAACAGAGGAGTGACTGACATGAGCGAGACCACCAGGACAAAGGGCGTCAGCCGCCGCACGCTGCTCAAGGGCACCGCCAGTCTGGCCGGCCTTGCCGCCGGCTCCGGCGCCATCACCGGCTTTCCCTATGTGAAGTCGGCCGAGACCAAGGTGCTGCGCTATCTCGGCACCGCCGTGAACGAGGGCGACGACATCTCCAAGCAGTGCCTGAAGGACACCGGCATCAAGATCGAATACATCACCGCGACCACCGACGACGTCACCAAGCGCGTGATGACCCAGCCGAACTCCTTCGACGTGCTGGACACCGAATATTTCTCGCTGAAGAAGATCGTGCCGTCGGGCAACATCCTTGCGCTCGACGCCAGGAAGATCAAACAGTTCGACAACATCACGCCTGTCTTCACCAAGGGCGAGACGCCCGGTGGCAAGAAGATCGGCGGCCAGGGCACCGCGCCCTGGAAGGTCCTCTATCTCGAAGGCAAGGACTCCAAGAAGTTCGCGACGTCGGCGACTGAATTCGTCACGCTGATCCCGACGGTCTACAACGCCGACACGCTGGGCATCCGCCCCGACCTGATCAAGCGTCCGATCAGCTCCTGGTCCGAGCTGCTCAACCCCGAATTCAAGGGCAAGGCCTCGATCCTCAACATCCCCTCGATCGGCATCATGGACGCCGCAATGGTCGTGGAAGCCACCGGCAAGTACAAATATGCCGACAAGGGCAACATGACCAAGGAAGAGATCGATCTCACCATGAAGGTGATGACCGAGGCCAAGAAAGCCGGCCAGTTCCGCGCGTTCTGGAAAGACTTCAACGAGAGCGTCAACCTGATGGCATCAGGGGAAACCGTGATCCAGTCGATGTGGTCGCCGGCAGTCACCAAGGTCCGCTCGATGGGCATTGCCTGCACCTTCCAGCCGCTGAAGGAAGGCTATCGCTCCTGGGCCTCGGGCTTCTGCGTCTCCAAGGGCGTCTCGGGCGCGAAGCTCGAATGGGCCTATGAGTTCGTGAACTGGTTTCTATCAGGCTATGCCGGCGCCTATCTCAATCGCCAGGGCTATTACTCCGCCGTGCTCTCCACCGCGAAGGCGCATATGGAGCCCTACGAGTGGGCGTATTGGATGGAAGGCAAGCCGGCCGAGAAGGACATCAAGGCACCCGACGGCTCGCTGCTCGAAAAGGCGGGCGCCGTGCGTGACGGCGGCTCCTATGAGGACCGCATGGGCGGCGTCGCCTGCTGGAACGCGGTGATGGACGAGAACGACTACATGGTCCGCAAGTGGAACGAGTTCATCGCAGCGTAATTTGATGGACACGTCAGAGGACATCCTGCAACAGGCATCCCCGGACCTCGTCCGGGGACCCGACACCGCGCGCGCCGCAAAGGCCGCGCGGTTGTCGCCGTCCTTCATCTCCTGGCTCCAGGCCGGGCCGATGATGCTGGTGTTTCTCGCCTTCTTTCTCATTCCGCTGGTCTTCGTCGTCATCGTCTCGTTCTGGGACTACAACGAATACCAGTTGCTGCCGGCGCTCTCCGGCCGCGGTTACACCGACACGTTCGAAGGCTGCATCGCGCAGCTGCCCGATCTCTGCACGATCGGCAAGACTTATGTGAAGACGCTGAAGCTCTGCTTCCTGGTCTGGGCGATCACGCTGTTCATCGGCTTCTGGGTCGCCTATTTCCTCGCCTTCCACGTCAAGTCCAAGACCTGGCAGATGGGATTGTCGCTGCTCTGCACGATCCCGTTCTGGACCTCCAACGTGATCCGCATGATCGCCTGGATCCCGCTGCTCGGGCGCAACGGCCTCGTCAATTCGGGCCTCGTCAAGACCGGCCTGATCAACCACCCGCTGGAATGGCTGCTGTTCTCCGAATTCTCGGTGGTGCTGGCGCTGGTGCACCTCTTCACCTTCTTCATGGTGGTGCCGATCTTCAATTCGATGATCCGCATCGACAAGTCGCTGATCGAGGCCGCCTATGATGCCGGCGCGACCGGCTTCCAGACGCTGGTCAACGTCATCATCCCGCTGGCAAAGCCGGGCATCGTGATCGGCTCGATCTTCGTCATCACCATCGTGATGGGCGACTTCATCACCATCGGCGTGATGGGCGGCCAGCAGATCGCCGCTGCCGGCAAGATCATCGAGACGCGGGTCAACGCGCTGCAATTCCCGGCCGCCGCGGCCAACGCCGTGATCCTGCTCGCGATCACCTTCCTGATCATCACCATGATGTCGCGCATCGTGGACATCAAGAAGGAGCTCTGAGCATGAAGGAAGGACGCCCGCGCTCTTTCTACATCCTCGCGATCTTCTTCGCGGCCTATGTGCTGTTCCTCTACGGCCCGATGATCGCGATCTACGTGCTGTCGTTCCAGGGGCCGCAGGGCGGCCTCACCTTCCCGATGAATGGCGTGTCGACCTTCTGGATCGCAAAATTGTTCCAGGGCACCGGCATCGTCGATCTCGGCGCGGCCTTCCGCCGCTCGCTGCTGCTCGGCATCATCGTGATGATCGTCACCGTCGTACTGTCGGTCGCCGCCGGCATGGCCTTCCGCAGGAAATTCAGGGCGCAGAGCATTCTGTTCTATTCGGCGATCGCCAGCCTGATCGTGCCTTCGATCATCACCTCGCTCGGCATCTCCCTTGAATTTCGCATCATCGACGATCTGATCAAGGCGCATTGGAACGAGAATTTCGAGACCTCGATGGGCCTGCTCACATCGGGTCTCGGCGCACACCTGACCTGGACGTTGCCGTTCGGCCTTCTGATCATGTTCGCGATCTTCAACCGCTTCGATCCCCGCCTCGAGGAAGCCGCGCGCGATCTCGGGGCGACGCCGTGGCAGACGTTCCGCCATGTCGTGCTGCCGATCATCCTGCCTTCCGTGATTGGCATCGGCCTGTTCGGCTTCACGCTATCCTGGGACGAACTCGCCCGCTCCAGCCAGGCGATCGGGGCGGTGAATACGCTGCCGCTCGATCTGCAGGGCCTGACCACCACGGTGACGAATCCCGACATCTATGCGCTCGGCACAGTGATCTCGGCTGTCTCGTTCACGGTGATCACGCTTGCGCTCGGCACCATCCACATGCTCAACAAGCGGCAGGCGGCCAAGGGTTCGGACGCCGGCAAAGGCCTTGTCTGACAAGGGACTTGTCTGCGAAGGGACTCGTCTGATCGAAATGCGACTGCACATCGTCAATCCCAACACCACTGTTACGATGACGGCGAAGATCGCCGCTGCAGCGCGCAGCGTCGCCCTGCCCGGCACGCTGATCGACGCGCGGCAGCCGACGATGGGCCCGGTCTCGATCGAGGGATTTTACGACGAAGCCTTCGCCGTGCCCGGCATGCTCGGCTGCATCCGCGAGGCCGACCGCGATGGTGCGGAGGCCCACATCATCGCCTGCTTCGACGACACCGGCTTGGATGCCGCCCGCGCCATCGCGAAGGCGCCGGTGATCGGCATTGGAGAGGCTGGCTTCCACATGGCGAGCCTGGTCGCCGCGCGCTTTGCCGTGGTGACGACGCTCGGTGTCTCCATCGTCCCGATCGAGCATAATCTCAAGAAGTACGGCCTCGCCGAACGCTGCACCCGCGTCCGCGCCGCCGAGGTCCCGGTGCTCGCGCTCGAGGAGCGCAACACGGACGCGCTCGCAAAGATCTCCACGGAGATCACGGCCGCGATCCGCGACGACCGGGCGGAAGCCATCGTGCTCGGCTGCGCCGGCATGGCCGATCTCGCCGCTGAGCTTGCCACCACCCATGGCCTGCCCGTGATCGACGGCGTCGCTGCTGCGGTGACGCTGGCGGAATCACTGGTGCGGCTGGGCCTGAAGACCTCCCGGCTGGGGCCCTACGCGGCCCCGCGCGCGAAGACCTATTCCGGGCCGTTTGCGCCTTTTCAACCTTGATTCCCGCGCCAGGGCGGAGCCTTGGAAGCCGCAAGGCCCGCTAATTCCTGGTTTTTTGGCCCTTAGCCTCTTTTTGGTCCCATTCCTTGCGGAAACGTAACACTTTCGGGACGCCCCGGCGACCTCTGGTTGCCGGTCTTCGCCACTCACCAAGTTTCAATTTGGGTTTTGTCAGCGATGATCGATCTCGCCCAGGACACACCGTCGAACCCCCTGCTTCGCCTTGGCGCCCAGCCCATCGCGCTGACCGCCGCTGCGCTGCTGCTCCTGATCGCGGGGGTAACCTCGATCGCGATCTGGCGGGCCTATACCGGCGCCGCACCGGAAGCTGACCGGGTGGTGGCATCGCGGCAGCTCCAGGCCCGTACGGCCCAGGCCTCCGAGCAGCTGGTCGAGAAGACCAAGGGGCTGGAGGCGACCCAGCAGGAATCGATCGACCAGCTCCAGGTCGTGCAGGACCAGCTCCAGACGATGAAGCGGCTGATGGCGGCGCAGCAGGCCGACACCAAGCGCCTGTCCGAACAGGTCGCCTCGCTGAACGAGTCCATCGACGGCTTGCGGCAATCGTTCGCCAGCGCACGGGCGAGCGAGGTTGAAGCGCCCTCGGTTACCCGCAGGAAACCGGCGCGGCACCGTGTCCACGCCAGTGCGCGCAAGCGCTCGCGCGGCTAACTCCCCACCTC
The DNA here is from genome assembly GCF_028128835.1 of Bradyrhizobium sp. CCBAU 65884. NCBI lineage: Bacteria > Pseudomonadati > Pseudomonadota > Alphaproteobacteria > Hyphomicrobiales > Nitrobacteraceae > Bradyrhizobium > Bradyrhizobium sp. CCBAU 65884. The sequence continues at coordinate 28,949 of NZ_LBJU01000123.1, forward strand.
GCCGTGGAACTTTATTTTTGCCACTTGTGAACTGGATCACATTCGGCCGTATGATTCCGCGCGATGGTCGCGCTTACCGGATGGCGTGAGCCGATTTCAATGTCCGGGGCTGGCAAGGTCGTTGACGGTATACTGCGTCAACGGCCTTGTTTTTTGTGGGACGCTATTCGCAGACGTCCACGCGGCGGATACGCCAGCCCGCCGGCGTCATGACGCGCTTGCGCGCGACGTAGCAGCCGCCATAGCCATCGTTGTAGTCGTCGTAGCCGGTACTATAATAGGTGGGACCGCCGTAATAGGGGTAGCCGTAGCCGTAATAACCGCCATAGTAGCCGGCGCCGGCGATGCCCGCTCCGATCGCGACACCTGGCCAGAAGCCGCCGCCATGCCAATGGCCGCCATGGCCCCAGCCGCCCCCGCCGTGCCCCCAGCCGCCATGTCCCCCGCCATGTCCGCCCCCCCCTGCGTGGGCCACCTGCGGCGCCGACAGCCCGACTGCCGCGACGGCCAGCGCCGCCATCATCATCCTGCGTAACATCACTCGATCCTCCGCGTGGACACGCTCCACGCTTCAAAGCGGGATCAAGCTAACGTCACTTGGGCATTCGGGACAGCCACGCTGTCTCACTTCCGCGCGAGGATCAGCAGCCGCGGCAGATGCTCTTGAGCTTCTTGTCGAGCATCCGATTCTCGGCATTGACGGCGGCATCGGCGCCGCCTCCTGTGCCGCTGCCAGTCGTACCGCCGGAGCCCGGGCCGGATGACTGAGCCGTACCCAGGCTGTTGGTGCCGGGCGGTGGAGCCGGCGAGTTGGCGACGCCACCGCTCGATCCAACGGAGCCTCCAGTCGATCCCGCGGCGCCTCCGGTCGATCCGGCCGAACCGCCGCTCGCCTGCGCGAACGCGACGGCCGGCATCGCTGCGAGGGCGAAGATCACCATCATGGTCTTGATCGAGACGGTTGCAGGCGATGCAGCCATGAGAATTCTCCTTTGCCGGTCAACCGCCGCGGCGAAGGCAGGTTCCGGAACAAATGCCGTCACATCAGCTTGAAAGCGAGGAGGCTCAATCACGATGACCGATCGCGATCCTTTTGCAGAAGGCGAACGCGCCGCGCGCGACAACATTCCGGCCGAGGCCAATCCCTACCTCGGCGGCAGCGACGAGCATGCGCTGTGGGCCGCCGGCCACGAGAAGGTCGCAGGCGCGACCGAAGCGCGCGAATCCGAGGGAAGCTGACGTCCCGCTCCGGATCGCGCACCGATCGCTATGCGGCCGCCACCCTATTCTCGGTCCGGTCCTCGACCATGGTCACGAACATGTGGGACTCTTCGCTGGCGCCGCCGATCTGAACCCGCCGTGCGGAGATCACGCGACGCCCGCGCGCGGGATTGTCGATGGTGTCGATGATCGGCGCGAGCTGCTGCTTCTGCGCGAGCAGCTGCTTGTCGCGCCGCTCGATCAGCTCGGCCGCCTCCGGGGAGAACAATTCCCGCGCGGTCTTGCCGATGATCTCGCCGCGCGACATGCCGATCATCTTCTCGGCCGCCTTGTTGACGAAGACGTAGCGCAGATTGCGCGCATCCTTGGCGATGATGCCCTCGGCCACGTTCTCGATGATGGTGGCGAGGAAGCGCTCCATCCGCTCGAGAATGCGCTCGCGCTGACGCTGTTCGGTGACGTCCTCCTGCACGGAAACCCAGCCGCCGCCGTCCATCGGACGCTCGTAGATCTTGATGATGCGGCCGTCGTTCAAGGCGATCTCGTAGGCCGCCGGCTCGCGCCTGGCGATCCGGTCGAGAACGGCCGCGACATATTTCGCGACGTCGCCGCTGAACAGCCCGCTCTTGACCCGGTGCTGGAGGATATCCTCGAGGGTCGATCCAGCCTGGATCGTCTCGGGCAGATTGTAGATCTGCCGGTAGTTCGAGTTCATCGCGACCACGACCGCCTTGCCGTCGAGCATGATCAGTCCCTGCGGCATGCTGTTGATAGCGGCCGAGAGCTGCCACTTCTTGGCCTGGTACTTGTCGTTGAATTGGTCGCGCTCGGTCCTCGCGGCGTCGCGCGCCTGGGCGGTGCCGAGCTCGAGCTCCTCGAGCTCGAAGATGCGCGCGACGGCGTCGCGGAAGTTCTGCACGGCGCGCGCAAGACGTCCGATCTCGTCGTGACGGCCGAGATGCGGCACCTCGCTCTTGACGTCGCCCTGCGCGATCCGGTCGGTCGCCTGCGTGATATCGGCCAGGGCGCCGACGACCGAACTGCGCATGACGACGACGTTGAGCGCCGCCAGCATCAAGGCGGCGAGTCCGAGTGCGAACAGATAGGCAGCCGCATAGCGGTTCTCATTGGCAAGCTCGTCCGCCTCGCGGGCGCGCTGCTGGTAGATGCGCTCGAGCGCCTCGATATCGCTGTTGAGCTTGCTGCGCACGGTGCGGTTGGCGTCGTTGTCGCCCCATTCGCGCCCCGCGGCCGGGCTGATCTCGATCCCGCGCCGCACCAGTTCCTGACGGAAGTCGATGAATTGCATGATGCGCTGGCGGAAGCTCGCGAACAGCTCGGCGTCGTCGTTGCCGACGTTCTTCTCCATGCTCTTCACGGCCTCGGCGAGCTCGTGGTTGCGCCGCACCAGCCCGTCCGCGAACGGCTTCATCGCACGACGATCGGCCGACATGTAGATGCCGCGTGATTCCATCACGATGGCATAGATCAGCGCATTGATGCGCCCGACGCCGATCGCCGCCTCGGCGGCGGTGACATGCATGTGGCGATACGTCGTCTGCAAGCGTACGGACTGGACCGACATCACGAGGAGGAAGGTGGTGACGATCGCAAGGAAGGCGGCAATGCTGTAGACCTTCTCGGCGACCGTCAGCGTGTCGGCGCCGCGCGCGAGTCTTACGAACTTCTTCAATAGATTGGTTCCGGCACCGAAGCCGGATCCCAGCGCCGTCGCATCCATGGCGCCGCTCCTCCTGGTTGAAAACGCTCAACAATAAGCGTGATCGCGCTAGCGGAGGATTAAAGTACCGGCCTGTATTTGTACGGTACGGAACCGTGCCACTGGGCGGACCGGCCGCGCAGACTTTCTCAACCGATCCGCTTCAAGCCCTTTTTGAAGCGCGGACCATTGGCGACGTAGAACCTGGCCGCGCTTCCCATTCGCTGCACCTGGGCGTCGTCGAGCGTGCGGATCACGCGCGCCGGTGAGCCGATGATCAGGGAACGTTCGGCAAACTCCTTGCCCTCGGTGATGACGGAACCGGCTCCGACGATGCTGTTGCGGCCGATCTTCGCCCCGTTCATTACGATCGAGCCCATGCCGATCAGCGCGCCCTCCTCGATGGTGCAGCCATGAAGGATGACATTGTGGCCAACCGTGCAGTTCCGGCCGATGTGAAGCGGAAAGCCGAGATCGGTGTGGCAGGTCGAGCCGTCCTGCACATTGGCGCCCTCGCCGATCTCGATCCATTCATTGTCGCCGCGCAGCACCGCGCCGAACCAGACGCTCGCACCCGGCTTCAGGCGCACGCGGCCGATCACGGTGGCGGTCTCGGCGATGAAATAATTGCCGTCGGCGGGAAGGTCGGGCGCCTGCCCGTCGAGTTCGTAGATCGCCATGGAGGTCTCCTGTCGCGTTGACCACTGGCATAGCCAAACGGCAGCCGCGACGCAAAGGCCCCGCGCCGGCAGCGCTCAATGCGCGGGCGTCAGCCCAGAACGCCGGCCGCGCGCAACGTCATCAGGAAGAAGGTGCCGCTCATCATGCTCCAGAAGCCGGCGATGAGGGTCGCCATCATCACGAACTCGGCACGGCGGCTTTCCACGCGCATGCCGCGCAGCGTGTTGCGCATGATGATGAAGGGCGCGGCGAACACCAGGAACGGCACCGCAGCGAAGGTCTTCGGCGCCACGCCGTCCTGCAGCAGGCCGAAGCCGGCGGGCCGCTGCGCCAGCGCCTGGTATCCGTTCACGAGCGCACCCGCGAGCGCGAAACCAATGCAGATCGAGAAGAAGGTGTTGAAAGCTTCAGGTGTCATCGGAACGGTCCGCCCTTACGCAACGCCGAGCATTCCTGTGACAAATGGTGCCGGTTAACGCTACATTATCCTTAAGGGAAGGTTAACGCCGCCGTCCCGTCCACGCAGGGCCGTCCCCGCCCCCCGCAGCCGGGAACGCTGCGCGAAATCGGCGCCGCATGGCATATTCGCCGCTGATTCGTCGGCCACCGGCCGACTTCCGGCTCGACCTCGCGCAAGCTCATGACGGTGTTTTCGGCAGTTCCCCACAGGTCCCCCCGCACGCGCACCTGGGCGCATGCCGTCCCGATCGTGCTCGGCGGCATTGCTGCGGTGTGCGCGGTCGCGCTCGTCGCCTATCTGTTGTGGCCGACCTGGGGCACCCGCGGCGCGAACGCCCCGGACAAGCTGCCGGTGAGCGTCGGCGGCACGCTGTTCAACCTGCCGGTGACGGCGATCCGCATGAAGATCCAGCGGCACTCCGGACCGCAGGAGCGTATCGACCTCGACTTCCTCTATCCCTCTCTGGAGCCGCCCGGCACGCCAAAGCACGTCACCGCCGACACGGTGGAAGCGGCGGTGCAATCGATCGACCGCATCTTCCTGTCGATCACAGCCCATCACGATGCGCTCTCGCCCGAGCAGCGAACTGCGACGATCTATCCGCGCTATCTCGACCAGGCAGCAGCGATGCCCGCGGACGGCCTGACGATGCGGATGTTCCGTGCTGACACGCCCTACGGCAGCGAAGATTTCTATTCGGCTGCAAGCCCCGCGCTGACCGCGCGCTGCACCCGCGATGCGTCAACGCCCGGCATGTGCCTGTCCGAGCGCCGCGTCGGCGGCGCCGACCTCACCTTCCGCTTTCCGCGCAGCTGGCTGTCACAGTGGCGCGATGCGGCGGAGGCGATGGACAGGCTGACGGCGCAGTTGCGCGGACCGAAGGGGTAAGCGCGGCCGCGAGATCGGCTTGCAGGCCGGGCTCAACCCCTCACCGAACAAAATCTCGAAAACAACCCCATGCACAGTAGCCAAGTCACGGCCGCACTTCGTATTTTTAAATATTCATTATTTCCGAATTAGAGCTTGACCCATCGGGCAAAACCCGTGGGGATCTCAAGGCCACATCATCCAGACTTGATGCGGGCAGGCTCAATCCTGCCCCTTCCGCGCCCGATAATGGCTCGGCGTCGTCCCGACCGCCTTGCGGAAGGCGCGGTTGAAATTGGCCTGCGAGGAAAATCCCGCGGCAAAGGCGATATCGACCAGCGGGCGATCGCTGGTCGACAGGAGCCGCTTGGCGAGATCGAGGCGCTGACGGCTGACATATTCGTGCGGTGCAGTTCCGGTCGCCGCCTTGAAGCTGCGGGAGAAATGCGCCGGGCTCATGCAGGCCACAGATGCAAGATCCTTCACGGTGAACTCGCGCTCGACGGATGCTTCGATGAATTCCGTGACGCGCGACAGGCGCCTCGCATCGAGCGGTTTCTGCACGGCATAGGATTGCTTCAGCCGGACTGAACTGGCGGCGTAGCTGTGCACCAGATGGGCGGACAAGGCCCGCCCCAGGCTTTCGATCAAAAGGCGGCCTGTGGAGGTCTCCTGCGCGAGCTCCGCGAGAATGCGGTCCGCGACGTGCTCGATGAACATGTCCCGGTCGATGCTCTCGTAGCGGATCGACATGCCCGAGGGATCGATGTCGAGATCCCTGAGCATGGTGTCGTCGAACGGCTTGCCCGGAAGAAAGAGATGCAGGCATTCCTGCATCTGGTCCTCGACGCGGATGAAGTCTTCGCGGATGCCGGCCGGGCAGAGCCAGACGGTGCCTCTCCTGCCGAAGGTGCGCTGCCGCATGCCGGCGCCTTCGCGGTCGACGACCGAGCTGCCGCGGAGCAATATCGCGATCTCGGTGTCGCGCGGCAATTGCGGAGGGAGGTCGCCCGGCTCATGACTCCATCGTTCGGCCAGGAGATGCCCCCACCGCCGGTCGTTGGACGTCTGGAGCATTCTGCCGGTCACATATTTATCGACAGAGTTGCCAAGCATACCCATCGGAAATCTCCGCCAGATCACGCGATGTATGGGTAGAGAGGTATTGCCGGTTCAGGCAATTAGCATGCCAGAGAACCGGCAAGGCGTCCACCGGCCGAGAGCAGTCCGGGACAACAACACCGCACGTTTTGAAAAGCCAGGGCGCGCCCGGCCGCCGCATCCTTCGGACCGTCTTGAATCAGGAAGCGGAGAGATCCATGGCGAGGTCCACGGTCATAGGCGCATGCCCCCACGACTGCCCCGACACCTGCTCCATCCTGACCACGGTCGAGGACGGCAAGGCGATTGCCGTCCGCGGCAATCCTGATCACCCGTTCACGCGCGGACGCCTCTGCGTCAAGGTCAACAATTACGAGGAGCGCGTCTACAGCGACAAGCGCGTCCTCTTTCCGCTGAAGCGGGTCGGCCCGAAGGGCTCCCGGCAATTCCAGCGGATCTCCTGGGACGAAGCCATCGACACCATCGCATCGCGCTGGAAATCAGTGATCGCCGAGCACGGCGCGCAGGCGATCCTGCCCTACAGCTATCTGGGCACGCAGGGCATCATCAACGGGTTGAATGTCGGAGATCCCCTCTTCAACAAGTTAGGGGCGACGGTTCTGGAGCGCACCTTCTGCGACTCTGCCTCTTGCACAGCGTACATGATGACGATCGGGCACACGCCCGGCGTCGACCCCGAAAGCTTCGTGCACTCGAAATACATCATCCTGTGGGCCTGCAACACGCTGAGCACGAACTCGCATCACTGGCCGTTCATCGAGCAGGCAAAAAAGGCCGGCGCCAAGCTCATCGTGATCGATCCCGTCCGCACCCGCACCGCGCGCCTCGCCGACTGGCACATTCCGATCCGGCCCGGCACTGACGCCGCGCTCGCGCTGGCGATGATCCACGTCATCATCAAGGAGAACCTGGTCGATCGCGATTACGTCGACAAATACACCATCGGCTACGACGAGCTGGTGGACCGCGCGGCGAGCTACACCCCGGAATTTGCGTCGCAGGAAACTGGCATTCCCGTCGACGACATCCTCAAGCTGGCCAGAGAATTTGCGACCACACCGCCCGCCGTCATACGCATCGGCGTCGCGGTCGAGCGGCATGCCGGCGGCGGCCAGACCGTGCGTGCGATCGCCTGCCTTCCGGGGCTGATCGGCGCCTGGAAGCATGTCGGTGGCGGCCTGCTCCAGCTGCCGATCTGGGCCTTCCCGGTCAGATGGGACGTCTTGATGCGGCCCGACCTCCAGCCCGAGAAGATGCGCGTGCTGAACTCCTGGCGCCTCGGCCCGGCGTTGACCGGCGAACTCGGCTTCGACCCGCCGATCAAGGCGCTGTTCGTCTACAACGCCAACCCGATGGCGATGGTGAGCGAACAGGCCAAGCTCGAAAATGGGCTCGGACGCGAGGATCTCTTCACCGTCGTCAGCGAGCACTTCCTGACCGACACCGCCAGATATGCCGACATCGTTTTGCCCGCAACCACGCAGCTCGAGCAGAAGGACATCATGTTCTCCTGGGGGCACCTTTACCTCTCCTACAACAACCAGGCGATCGCGCCGCTTGGCGAAGCCGTCTCCAACACCGAGCTGTTCCGCCGCCTGGCGCGCGCAATGGGCATCACCGACCCCACTTTCTTCCGGACCGACGACGAAATCATCGAAGCTTCGCTCGACTGGAGCAATCCGGTTCTCGAAGGCATCACGCTCGACGGCGTCAAGACCAAGGGCTATGCGCGCCTCAACATGCCGGCGCCCGCCGACTGGGCGCCGCATCGCGAGGGCAATTTCCCGACCGCCTCCGGCAAGTGCGAATTCAAATCGACGATCGCGGGCGGCGGCAACTTCGTGGTGCCGCTGTTCCGCCAGGGCTACAATGGCGACCAGGATGCCACGCCCGTCGATCCCCTGCCCCACTACATCCCGCCCAACGAGAACCCGCGCACGGCGCCGGTGCTCGCGACGCGCTACCCGCTCAGCCTGATCTCGCCGAAGAGTCACGCCTTCCTGAACTCGAATTACGGCAATCTTCCCGCGCAAACCGCCCAGGCCGGCGAAGAACAGGCGGTGCTTCTCAATCCCGATGATGCCGCACAGCGCGGGATCGTCGCCGGCGCGCCCATTCGCGTGTTCAACGATCGGGGCTCATTCGAAGCCTTTGCGACCGTTTCGTCCGATATCATGCCTGGAGTCGTGGTGGCGCCGTCCGGTTACTGGCAGCGGTCCAATCGCAAGGGCGCGACGGTCCACGTGCTGACGCCGCCGGCGTTCGCCGACCTCGGCCGGGCCCCGACCTTCTCCGACATCCTCGTCCAAGTCAGCGGGGCCTGACGATGACTTATGTGGTCACCGACAATTGCCGGGGGTGCCGATACACCGAATGCGTCACGGTGTGTCCCGTCGAGTGTTTTCACCTCGATGAGTCCATGACCTATATCGATCCGGAAAACTGCATCGACTGCGGCGGCTGCGCGCCGGCCTGCCCGGTCGGTGCGATCGAGCCCGACTATCGCCTCGCAGCCGACAAAAAATTCTGGATCGACGTCAACCGCAAGCGCGCTGCCGAAACTCCCGTCATCAGTGGCCGCCTGCCGGCGCTGCCCGGAGCGGACGAACGCCGGCAGGCGCTGGGCCGATGACAGGCCTCGCTGCAAGCGAAGTCCGCGTCGCCATCGTCGGCAGCGGACCGAGCGGCTTCTACACGGCCGAGGCCCTCTTGCGTTCGGGTGCATCTGTGACGGTCGACATGTTCGAACGGCTCCCGGTGCCGTACGGGCTGGTGCGGTTCGGCGTGGCGCCCGACCACCCGAAGCTCAAGCAGGTGACGGCAGCGTTCGACCGCATCGCCGCCATGCCCGGCTTTCGCTTCTTCGGCGGTGTCACGGTCGGAGACGATGTCACGGTCGACGAGCTGCGTGAGGCCTACAACGCCGTCGTGTTGGCAACGGGCGCCGAACTGAGCCGGCCGCTGGGCATTCCGGGCGAGGCGCTGCCGGGGAGCCACAGCGCCGGCGATTTCGTCGCGTGGTACAACGGACACCCCGATTTCGCCGATCTCAGCTTCAATCTCGACCATCAGGCGGCAATCATCATCGGTCACGGCAATGTCGCACTCGACGTCGCACGCATTCTCGCCAAGACCGCCGACGAGCTGCGACAGACCGACATCGCGCGCCACGCGCTCGAGGTGCTGGCGGCGAGCCGGATTCGCCAGATCTCCATCGTCGGCCGCGGCGGACCGGTGCAGGCCAAATTCAGCGCCAAGGAATTGCGCGATTTCCTCGAATTGAGGTCATGCGACACGCTCGTCGACGACCGCGATGTCACGCCGAAGGACTTCGAACCGCAGCATCCCGCAGATCCGGAGCTGGTCGAGAAGCTGTCGCTGCTGCGCGGATTTTCGCAAGCGGCTGCGACCAGGCCGCGCCATTGTGTCTTTCGATTTGGCTTCTCGCCCTTCGCGATCCACGGACGAGGCCGGGTGGAGACCCTCTCGGTGACGCACCGGTCCGGCGCCGTCGAGGACATCGCCGGCGGCCTCGTGTTCGGCAGCGTCGGCCGCAGGACGGCGCCCGTCACCGGCGTACCCTACGACACACATCGCGGCGTTCATGCCAATGCCAATGGACGTGTCACGAACGGGCATTGCGTGATCGAGGGCCTCTATGCCTGCGGATGGAGCAAGCGCGGTCCGAACGGCACGATCGGCACCAATCGCGGCTGCGGCATCGCCACGGCAGAGGCCGTGCTGGCAGATCTTGCGCATCGGCGAGCGCGCCCGGACACGCCGGATGCGCTGCTGGCACGCGTCGTCGGCCGCGTCACCCGCGTCGTGAGCTATCCGGACTGGATGGTGATCGATACTGCCGAGAAATCCAGGGGAGCCCTGCTCGGCAAGCCGCGGGAAAAATTCGTCACAATCCCCGACATGCTCGCAGCGGTGGGCGCGTAACCCCGGAACCGATCGCGCTACCGGACCGCGCTAAAGCGCGATGCGATCAGGATGAATCGTCATCGCGCTTCAGGTTGTTGTTCAAGCATGATCTTTTCGGAAAACCGCTGCGCACTTTTCCGGACCACGCTCGCATCTACTCCTGATCGACGAGATCGTCCTCGAGGATCGCCATCTGGAACTGGAACGAGCGATCGTCGTCCTCGTCGTCGACGAAGAGCACGCCGATGAACTCCTCGCCGATATAGACTTCGGCGGAATCGTCCTTCTTCGGCCGCGGCACGACGCGGATCTTGGGATTGCCGAATACGCGCTTCAAATACGCATCTAACTTTCTGACTTCTTTGACGTCCACGGCAAGTCTCCGATCGAAAATGGTCGGCGGGTTTTAGGACGAGACGCGACGAACCGCCAGCATGAATTGCCAAAGAATTTGGGGACCGAAAGGGCCGGAAATCCGGCCCTTTTCGCCTTCAAGGCCAGGTCTTAAAGCCCCATCGCGTTGATCATCTGATCCATCGTGCGCGACGGTTCGGCGCAGCCGGCCTCGCCGACGACCTTGGCAGGCACGCCCGCGACGGTCACGTTGTGCGGCACGGGCTTGACCACGACCGAGCCGGCCGCGATGCGCGCGCAATGGCCGATCTCGATGTTGCCGAGGATCTTTGCGCCGGCGCCGATCAGGACGCCGTGCCGGATCTTCGGATGACGGTCCTCGTTCTCCTTGCCGGTGCCACCGAGCGTGACGCCGTGCAGGATCGAGACGTCGTCCTCGATCACCGCCGTCTCACCGCAGACGAAGCCGGTGGCGTGGTCGAGGAAGATGCCGCGGCCGATGCGCGCGGCAGGATTGATGTCGGTCTGGAACACCGCGGAGGCGCGGCTCTGGAGATAATACGAGAAATCCTTGCGGCCTCTCAGATAGAGCCAGTGCGCGAGGCGATGGGTCTGGATCGCGTGAAAGCCCTTGAAGTAGAGCAAGGGATCGATGAAGCGCGAGGTCGCGGGATCGCGGTCGTAGACGGCCACGAGATCGGCGCGGAAGGCGTTGCCAAGATCGGGATCGTCGCGCAGCGCGTCCATATAGGCCTGGCGCACCAAGTCGCCCGACAATGCGGAGTGATCGAGCCGCTCGGCGACGCGGTGGACCACCGAATCCTCAAGGCGGCTGTGATGCAGCACGGACGAATAGATGAAAGTCGCAAGCTCCGGCTCGCGACGGACGATGTCCTCCGCTTCGCCCCGGATCCGATCCCAGATCGGATCGAGCGATGCGAGCTTTCCTCCCGGATTGACCTGATGCACTGCCATGGATTTGCTCTTTGGGATTTGCTCTTTCGAGTGGGCTCGTTTTGCCCGCTCTATAGCATAGTTTAGGCGACGAAGTCCTGACCGGCTTGCCTGAGAGTGAACAGCGCCTTGCCCCGCGAAGCATGCCAAGACGTTGAAACAAAAGATTTTTTTCGAAGCCCCCAAGCGGCAAGGTTGGCTCAAAGTGGTCAGAGTTTTGCCAAATTCAAGTCGGGCGGCGTCAAACTATTGGTGAATTCTCTCCCGACCGTTATTGCGAGCATGGTTCGGGGCGAGGACGGGGAGCAGATTTGAGCATCACCACCGATCAATTGCGCGGGCGCGCCGCGGATACGCTTTGGCTGCGTCTGGCGGCGATGGCCCTGCCCCTCCTGATGATCGCGCCGGCGTTCTGGAACGGCTACCCGCTGTTGCAATGGGATACCGGCGGCTATCTGGCGCGCTGGTACGAGGGCTATCTCGTCCCGAGCCGCTCCACGGTGTTCGGCCTCTATCTGCACTATGGCGAAAGTTTTGGCTTCTGGATCAACCTCGCGGTCCAGTCGCTGGCAACGCTATGGCTGTTGCAGCTCACCCTGCGCGTGCTCTCGATGATGCAGACCTTTCGCTTCGTCGCGATCAGCCTTGGCCTGATCCTGTCGACCGCGCTGCCCTGGCTTGCGAGCATGCTGCTCACCGACATCTTTGCCGGCCTCTCGGTGCTGTCGCTGTTTCTCCTGGTCGTCGGCGCAAGCCGCACCTCGGCGCTCGAGAAAATCTCGTTGTTCGTCTTCACCGCCTTTGCCGCCGCCACCCACAGCGCCACGCTCGGCGTGCTGCTCGGTCTTTGCGTCGCGGGCTGGATCGCCCGGCCGTTTCTCAAGGAGCGCCTACCGCTGGCGGGATTGGCGCAGGCCAGCCTCAGCATCGTTGCGGGCGGCCTGATGCTGGTCTCGGCGAATTATGCGCTGTCCGGCAAGCTGGCCTGGACGCCCGGCGGTTACGGCGTCGCCTTCGGCCGCATGATGCAGGACGGCATCGTCGCGCGCTACCTCGACGACCATTGCCCGCGCGAACGCTACAAGCTCTGTCCCTATCGCAATGAGCTGCCGGCGAGCGCCGACGAGTTCCTGTGGGGCAAGAGCATGTTCAACACGCTTGGCCGCTTCGAAGGCATGAACGAGGAGATGGGTTACATCGTCGTGCAGTCGCTTAGGGATTATCCGGCCTGGCAGGTCGGCGCGGCGTTGCGGGCGATGGGCCAGCAATTGCTGCATGTCGCGACCGGCGAAGGCACCAATGGCTGGATCCCGCACACCCGTGGCATCATCGAGCGCTACATCCCCGCGCAGGCCGCGCCGATGCGCTCCGCGCGACAGCAGAATTGGCAGCTCGACTTCACCGCGATCAACTGGCTGCACGTGCCGGTGGCGCTGGCCTCGATGCTGGCCCTGGTCGCGCTGCTCGGCAACGCGCTGGCAAACCGCCGGCTCGACGAGCTGACGCTGCTGGCGGCGACCGTGACGCTGGCCCTGCTCGGCAACGCCTTCATCTGCGCCGTCATCTCCGGCCCGCACGACCGCTACGGCGCGCGGATGGTGTGGGTTGCGACGTTCGTGGTGCTGATGGCGGTGGGGCGGCGGTTTGGCGACGACGTCAAAGCGCGATGAGATTGGGGCGATGCATCCCCGTTGCGAACGCAGGCGGCTTGCGGTCTCACGAATATTTGGCCAATCATGCTTGCCGCTTAGTCCAGCCGTGAGCTTGGCGGCACTTCACAGAGCCCCGTGGAATAGTGACACATGGACTTCGAAAAGGCGGCAGCACTTGCAGGAGCCTGGGTGGACATTCTTTGCGAGGGACAGGCACGCATTATGCGTGAAGCCACCATTGCGAAACCCTACGGGTGGATATTTTTTTATCAATCCAACCAGTACCTCGATGCCGACGACGGTTCAGCAGTGCTTGTTGGTAACGCGCCGCTCATCGTGGACAGAAATACGGGTGAGTTACGTGTAACAGGCACAGCAAGGCCGCTGGAGCACTATTTGGCGGAGTACGAGAAAACACTCCCTCCTGCATCGCTTCAACGCACACCACAGCCTCCCACTTGGTAGCCGGCGCCAACGGCTAGAGCATCGGGGCGGAATGCCGCCTGTTTGGCCCTTTGCTGCCCCCGGCCCGCCTCGAGCTGAGGCCCGATAACCGCCCTTAGCGGGCTCCAGGATGCCAAAAGGTCAGCGGCCGGCGCCGGAATTCCCGCACGTTCCTAGGAACAAAATTTAATTTATTTAATTTATTTAATGTGATTTAATCGTTTTTTACCCCTTCCGGAGAAACTGCAATGCCAGACCAGGACGACGACCGACGGGAATTCTTGAAGACCTGCGGAAAGTTCGCCGCCGTGACGCCGCCGACCATCACCCTTTTGCTATCGACCTCCCTCACGTCCAACGCGATTGCACAGTCTGGCGGGAGGGCGGTCCACCACCATCAGCACCATGGCAACAATGGCTGGGGCAACGGCGGCCGCGATGGCAGCCCCAACGGGAAGGACGATGGAGGCCGCTGAGCCGACGCGCGACCTCCGGAAGGAGACACAATGCAGCCCAGGCGCCGCGACGTAGATTGGCACTTCGCCTCCACGATCGTCTCGTTGATATGGCTAGTGATCTTGGCTGCCGCGCTTATAGCGGTGCTCCTCCGAGCCCAATCCTGAACGCACCGTGCTCCCGGGAGAGGCATCAGTTCGCATCGCATTGACCGCGAACTGGTGCCTTTCCTATCGCACGTCAGTTTGCAGGTCCGCAGGTATGCATCGCTACCTGGCCAGCGGCGTTGAACTTCAAGACCGCGCTGACCAGGCCTTCGGGCACGACGTAAGAGATCAGCGCTCCCTCCCCGGCCTGCTGTAAGTTGTCGAGCGTCGACGCAGGATATTGGATCATGCGATCGACCCAATACGCGCGATGACCTTCGGGCCCTGTAATGGTCTTCGTGCAACCGCAGCCGCAGACGATGACCGCATCTTCAGCGTACATCCGCAAGATCGTATCGACATCGCCGGCGCGGTAGGCGTCTAACCAATCGACCGCCGCGGCCATCGCGTCAAAGGACATACAAACACCTCGATGCCAAAAATCGAGATTTGGCCGGCGTACCAGCTAAGTCTCTCTTTCGAGAATTTTGGTGTCCTCGCCAGGTTAGGACCATATGCCGAAAGTCATAGCCTCAACGGCAAGTGGAACGGTTGGACGGGTATCCTGTTTTCCCGCCGCCCACACCCTAGGGCAACGCAGTCGGCCCGAGCTTGGAGCGGGAGGCGTTGATGAAGGAGTCTTGCGCGATCCTTTTCGCCCAACGGCTGAACGGCCTCTCTTCCCGACTCTCAGAACTGGAAGATCTCCGCCTTCGAGTCGAAGAGGCGGAGCGACGCGCCCAGGCTGGGCATAGATTACAGTCGCCTCCCAAAATAGCCGCCTCACGCGGGGGGCATCTTACGTGCAAGCGCCCCGGGTTCGCGCGGACCTGAAGGGAGCGGACAGCCCCTTGTGATGGGACATTTCAGGATAGCGGGGCAACAACCTCCTGGCGTCAGACACCATGCCTCAGCCGCGGCGCGAGAGGAAATCCAGCACGCCGGTCTTGTAGACCTTGTCGCCGACCGCGCGCATGTGGTCGCGGTTCGGAATGTCGAGCACTTCGGAGCCGGGGATGATCGCGCCGAGCGCGCTGGCACTTCCTGCGACGTCGTCGGTGGTGCCGACTGCGATCAGCACGGGCACGTCGATACGCGCAGCTTCGTCCCTCGTCATGAGGTCGCGTGTGCCGCGCAGGCAGGCGGCCAGTGCACGGCGGTCGGAGCGGGTCTGATCGGCGAACGCGCGAAAGGTGCGGCCGACGGGATCGGTGACGTCGTCGAGATCCGGCGCTTCCAGCGCCTTGGCGACGTTCTCGCCGGGGCCCGTGCCCTCGATCAGGCCGCCGATGCCGATGCCGCCGAGGATTGCCGAGCGCAGGCGCTGCGGCTCGTTGAGGGAGAGCCACGCCGCCATCCGTCCGCCCATCGAATAACCCATGATGTCCGCCTGCGGGATGGCGAGATGATCCATCAGCGCAAGCACGTCGCCGGCCATGGTCGGGATCGAATACTGCGCGGGCTCGTAGAGCTTTGCGCTTTCGCCATGGCCGCGATTGTCGAGCGCAATCACGCGGCGGCCGTTCTTGCGCAGCTCCGAGACCCAGGTCGGATAGACCCAGTTCACGTTCTTGCTCGAGGCAAAGCCGTGCACCAGGATGATCGGATCGCCCTCGCCTTCATCGAGATAGGCAATTTCAACGGCGCCGTTGTGAAAGCTCGGCATCAGCAGTTCCGTGGTGTTGTGGGGAGTGATTGATCTTAGAGCACGATCCGGCAAAGCGTGCAGCGGTTTTCCGGCAACATCATGCTCAAACAATAGCCTGGAGCGCCGCGCGCCTCACGCCGTGACGGCCGCGTTGGCCAGAGCAGCTTCGGCGGCGATCCGGGCACGGCGAAGCCGCCGCGCCCGTTTGCGATCGCACCAGGCCTGGGTCAGGCGCTCGGTGGTCGCCTTGATGGAGGAGAGAAGGCCGAACAGCGTCAGTGCCGCACTGAGCAGCCAGAGCGCCAGATTGAACGCGCCGCCGATCAGCAGCAGCGCGCCCCGACCCAAAAGCTTCATGATCGCGCGCGTCTTGCCGCCTTGCGCTTCGGCAAGCCGCGCCGCGCGCGCGACATCCTTGGGACCTTCAGCGATGCGCAGCGTGTCCATCGCCCCGCGCGTGCCGGTCTTCTCGGCGACGCGCGTGACATCCTTGCCGAGCCGGACCAGCGCACCGGCCTTCTCGGCCCGGAACGCCGCCTTGATCGCGCTGACGGTCTCGCCCGGCCGCAGCACCGAGCCTGATACCACCGCATTCCGCAGCGCCGGCGTGTCGACGACCTCGCGCGCGGAACGGCCGGCCCAGACCGCCAGCCCCTCGCCGAGCCGCCCGACTTTGCGTGCATCCTTCACCAGCGTCAGTCCGGCGCGCACCGGCGCGGCACCACCGACGGACACGTAGGTTGCCGCCGTCACCGCAAGGCCGGCCGCCGCAAGCCCGAGCACGAGCCGGTCGGTGTCCTCGCCCATGGCAAGATGCTTGCCCTCGCGCACCACGTCCCTGATGTCGCCGATCACGAAGAGATCGCCCGCCACCGTCCCCGAGAGGCTCGCGACATCGTCGGCATTGCCGGTGACGAGGCCGGTGGCGAAACGTTTGGCGAAATGCGAGGTGGAGCTTTCGGCTTTGACCGCGTCATTGACGCGGCCCAGGAGGTCGTCGGGCAGCGCGATGTTGCGGTCGCGCGCGAGCGCGACAAAACTGTCGGCGAGATCCGCATCGCCGGCGGCGAGTGCGGCCTCGATGTTGTCCTGAACCAGATGGTCGTTCTGCCGCAGCAATGCATCGAGCTTCAGCTCGGAGAGCACGGCCGGATCATCCTGGGCGGCGAGGATCGCGCCGGCCTCGCGGGCGTGCGGTGCTACCTGCGCGAGCATGAAGCCGCACGCGGCGATACCGGTCAACGCTGTGGTGATTCGCAGCCACTTCATGTGGAAAAGCCCGGAAGTCCCTGGGATCCCTTGCGCCGGTCGATTCGTCATTCGGCGCAAATTTGCTCGTCCACAGACATAGTATGCCAAAATTGCGACACAACGTCCCCGACGAAAGAAGGGCTTCTCTCAGGCCTTAAGATTGTGTCGAATTTGCATGAGCAAATGAGCATGGGGCAATTGCGAACCTTTCGGTTCCGCTGGACTAGCAATCATCCACACCCGCCAGTATGGTCCGCGGCGCCTTAAAGATGCCGCGTCAGTTCGTGATTGTGTCTGCCGCCATTGCCACTCCAGGATGAGTTACGATGTCCGACCATGTCGTCCCGCACTTCCATAACGATGCCGGTGTCCCCGTCATCGAGATCGGCTCGCAAGAGTTCATGTGCGTTGGCGCCAACCCTCCGTTCGACCATCCGCACGTCTTCCTCGACCTCGGCAACGACAACGAGATCATCTGCCCCTACTGCTCGACGCTGTACCGATTCGCGGCCGATCTGAAGGCGGGCGAAGCCCGCCCGCCGGAATGCGTCCTGAAGGACAAGGTGGCCTGACCGTTTCCATCGGTCAGGGGTGGCGCTCTCCCGCACGATTGTCATCGCCGGTGCCGGCATCGGTGGACTGACGGCCGCGCTGGCGCTGGCAGCCCGCGGCTTCCGCATCGTCGTGCTGGAAAAGGCCGAGCGGCTCGAGGAAGTCGGCGCCGGCCTGCAACTCTCCCCCAATGCCAGCCGCGTGCTGGTCGAGCTCGGCCTCACCGAGCGCCTCAGGCTGCGCGCCGTCATCCCGGAGGCGGTCTCGATCATGAGCGCGCGGACCGGCGGCGAGCTGCTGCGCATGCCGCTCGGCGAGGCAGCGTCCGCGCGGGCCGGCGCTCCCTATTGGGTGGTGCACCGCGCCGACCTGCAATCCGCGCTGGCCGGTGCTGTCGCCGATCATCCCGACATCGAC
This sequence comes from Bradyrhizobium sp. CCBAU 65884, assembly GCF_028128835.1. Taxonomy (NCBI): domain Bacteria; kingdom Pseudomonadati; phylum Pseudomonadota; class Alphaproteobacteria; order Hyphomicrobiales; family Nitrobacteraceae; genus Bradyrhizobium; species Bradyrhizobium sp. CCBAU 65884. Next base: position 46,821 of record NZ_LBJU01000123.1, read on the forward strand.
CTCAAGCTGGGCGCGACCTTCGAAGATGTCGCGCCTCATGCCAAGGGGCTGACGGTGGTCCATCGCAGCGGCACGATCCGCCGCAGCGATCTCGCCAGCGCGCTGATCGGCGCCGACGGCATCTGGTCGACGGTCCGCCAGCATCTGTTTCCCGAGGTGCAGCCGCGCTTCTCCGGGCTGATCGCCTGGCGCGGCACGCTGGATGCCACGCAACTGCCAAAGGACTACACCGCGCGCCGGGTGCAGCTGTGGATGGGGCCGAATGCCCATCTCGTCGCCTATCCGATCGCGGGCGGACGCCAGATCAACGTGGTCGCTGTGTTGCCGGGCACCTGGAACAGGCCGGGCTGGAGCACGCCCGGCGATCCGCTGGAAGTGATGGACGCCTTCGCCGCGCCGCGCTGGCCGGCCTCGGCGCGCATGATGCTGGCCACGGTCGACAGCTGGCGGAAATGGGCGCTGTTCGGCGTGCCCGACGGCTGCCCCTGGAGCAAAGGTCCGGTGGCGCTGCTCGGCGATGCCGTGCATGCGATGCTGCCTTTTGCGGCCCAGGGCGCCGGCATGGCGATCGAGGATGCCGCGGTGCTCGCCCGGCATCTGAGCTTTGAAGCCGCCGAGAGCACGGCAGGCATCAGTGCTGCGCTGACGCAATACGGCCGTGCCCGTCAGGCGCGGGTGCGGCGGGTGCAGCGGACCGCGCGGCAGCAGGGCCGCATCTATCATCTCAGCGGGCCGCTTGCGGCCGCACGCGATCTTGCGATCCGCGCGCTCGGCCCGGACCGCATGCTGGCGCGGCAGGACTGGATCTACGGCTGGCGGCCCTGATGCGAAGCGCCGCCAGCGCGGCGCCTCAGCGGGACATTTTCCCGGATTTCGAAGCGGGCTTGGCAGCCGCCGCGGGCGACAATTGCGTGGCAGGCGGGGTCGCCTCCGGCGGCGTTTCCCGGCACTTGTTGCGGCGCCAGGCGTCCTCGGCCATTTGCGCCGACCCGCGCACGGCAACATAGTCGTTGCGATAAGCGAGCTCGGACACCACGGCGCCACCCGTCCCGGTCTCCGCCTTCTCCATCAGCCCCCGCAAATCGTCAGTGCGCTTGGCGAGCGACTTGCGCTCGGCCTCCAGCTGCTTGCAGTCGTACAATTCGTATTTGGCGGGATCGGCAAAGGCCGGCGCGACCGTCTCGCTCATGCCGGCGCAGCCGGACAGCGCGGCGCCGGCCGCAAGCAGCGCGAGGAGCGCGCCGAAGCCGCGCGGCGAAGTGGAAAACGAAGCAGCCATGCCGGATGAATAGTCCCCTTGGATTGAGAATGCCTAAAGCAACAACAGATGTCCGGATTGAGGCTTTGCCTTGTGCGCCCGGCTCGCTTAAGGAAGAACCGTCCCTCCGGGCTCGCAACGCGCCAATTCCAGACGGCCAGGATGGACTTAAGTGTTTGATCTCGTTGGATCAAGCGGGCATGGCGGAATTGGTAGACGCAAGGGACTTAAAATCCCTCGGTGCGCAAGCGCTGTGCCGGTTCGACCCCGGCTGCCCGCACCACGAGATTTGATGCTCCGCGATGAAGGCGGTCTACCCTCCGCTTCAGCTGAGCATCGAACACGCCTCCGGTGCCGACTCGATCTGCCCAACAGCTCTGTTGCACGGCTTCAGCATCTGAAGATCGCCCTCGCCCGAGTCCAAGCAGCCGCTTCACCGAAAGCAGGCGACGGATCGATGATCGAGGCGGGATTTCAGCGCATCGAGCGCGCGTCGGAGCACATCATGTTCCTGTCGCATGAGCCGTCAACTTTAAGGCGATTGTGCTGCACATGTCCTTGAGAAATATGGCGCTCGCTGCTAACCCGAGCGAGAACAAGGCGCAGGCTCCATGGCTCAAACCTCCTTTCCCGCCCAGTCCACGACGGAAGGCCTGAAAGTCGGGGCCGATACGTATTCGAGCGCAATCGCCGACGCGCAGAACTACATGAACTGGGTTATCGACCAGTTCCGTCCCTACCTGAAGGGTGCGATCCTCGAGGTCGGGTTCGGGCATGGGCTCTACAGCAGAGTGCTGGGCGAACTGGGCGATTATTGCGGCGTGGACCACGACCGCGAAAGCGTCGAACGTGCCGCCAAGGCGATGCCCGATCGCAAGTTCGCCGTCTGCGACATTCTGGTCCGCGATCAGCTGAGTTCCCTGTTTCCCCAAGGCGTCGATGCGGTCTTCACCATCAATGTGCTCGAGCACATCGAGGATGACGCCACGGCGGTTGCCAATTTGGTCCAGGTGCTCAAGCCCGGCGGCCATCTCCTGATCAGCGTTCCCGCCCTGATGCTGCTCTACAACGATCTCGATCGCCTGGCGGGACACTGCCGCCGCTACACCACCGCGCGCCTCGCCAAGCTGCTCGCCGATCAACCGGTCGAGCTGGTCCGGCTGAATTACTTCAATCCGATCGGCGGGCTGGGATGGCTTGCCAATCGTCTGAAGCGGCATCAGTCGCTGAACGATGCCGCCGTCAATGGGCAGATCGCCCTGTTCGACAAATATGCCGTGCCGCTGTCGCGGGCGCTCGATCCGCTCTCGCGAAGCTTCTTTGGGCAATCCGTCACCTGCATTGCACGCCGCTTATGATTTCAGTCGTCATTCCTGCGCTCAACGAGCGCAACGGCATCGTTGAAACCATTGATCGAGCCAAGGCGGCCCTCGACGGCGCTCAGCTCACTCCCTATGAGATCATCATCGTCGACGATGGTTCGGCCGACGGCACCGGCGAGCTTGCCGAACAGGCCGGTGCAAAGGTGCTCAGGCATCCCCACAACATCGGCTATGGCCGCTCGCTGAAGGATGGAATTCGCGCTGCGTCCTACGACACGATCGTCATCAGCGACGCGGATGGCTCGTACCCGATGGAGACGATCCCGGCGCTGGTCGCGCGCTTCAACCAGGGGTTCGACATGGTCGTCGGCGCCCGGACCGGGCCCAACTACCGCGAGTCGAGGCTGAAATCGCCGTTGCGCGCGATCCTCAAGGCGATCGTCGAATTCACCGCCAACCGCGAGATCCCCGACATCAATTCCGGCCTGCGCGTGTTCGGCCGGCAGGTCGCGATCTCCTATTTCGAGCATGTCAGCGACCTCTTCAGCTTCACGACGTCGCTGACGCTCGCCTACATGATGAACGCGAAGTTCGTCGACTACATCGACATCGACTACAAGGAGCGCATCGGCCGCTCCAAGGTGAACCTGTTCCGCGACTCCATTCGGACACTGCAATACGTCCTAGAGGCCTGCACCTACTACAATCCGCTGAAGATCTTCGTGCTGCTGGCGATGATGTGCATGGCGCTCGCGCTGGTCTCGCTGATCGGCGGGATCATCCTGCAGGTCGTCAGCGCCTTCGTGCTGGGCGTCGGCGCGATCCTGCTCAGCATTCTCGTCGTCGCCATGGGACTGCTCGCGGTGCTGCTGAAGCAGATCATGAATCAGCGACCATGACCTCCCGCGGCAAGGGAACGCGATGTGCGGCATAGCGGGCATCTTTCATCGTGACGGTCGGCCCGCCGACGGCCGTGCGGTTGCGGCGATGTCGGCAGCGCTGGTCCATCGCGGGCCCGACGGCGAGAGCACCTGGCTGGACGGCCCCGTCGGCCTCGCCCACCGCCGGCTCGCCATCCGCGATCTCTCCGATGCCGGGCGCCAGCCGATGCTCGATGCCTCGGAACGCATCGTCGTCACCTACAATGGAGAGATCTACAACGATCACGAGTTGCGCAGCGAGCTCGAGCGATCGTTCGGCGTCCGCTTTCGCAGCACCTGCGACACCGAGATCCTCCCTTACGCGTATCTCGCCTGGGGTGAGGCGATGTTCGAACGCCTGGAGGGATTTTTCGCGATCGGCCTGTGGGATCGGCAGGAGCGCCGCCTGATCCTGGCGCGCGACGGCATCGGGATCAAGCCGCTGTATTATTCCGAGAACGGCAGCCGCGTTCTGTTCGCAAGCGAGATCAAGGGACTTACGGCGGGCGGAGACCTCACCGCGCGGATCGATCCCGTGGCCCTGCATACCTATCTCGCCGCAGGCCATCCAGGGACGCAAACGAGCCTGTACCAGGACATCAAGCAGCTCCCGCCCGGCACGATGATCGGATTCACCGAGCGCGAGCGAACCGAGCGACGCTTCTGGCGGCCGGTGCGTGCGCCTGCGATCCGCGACCTCGACGAAGCCGTTGTCCGGCTGCAATCGACGATCGAAACCGTGGTCAAGAGCCAGATGGTGAGCGACGTGCCGCTCGCCGTGCTGCAGAGCGGCGGCATCGACAGTTCGCTGATCAGCCTGACGCTCGGCCGGCTCGGCTTGAAGCCGCCGCTGTTCACGGCCGGCTTCACCGAGAAAAGCCATGATGAAACCGCGGTGGCGCAGCAGATCGCCACCGCCGCCGGCCTGTCGCTCAACGTCATCGACGGGGAAGCGGGCGAGGATGCCGAGGCGTCGCTGCGGGCGGTGGTCTATCATTTCGACGGCCAATGCGCCGACACGGGCGCGCTGGGCTTCTATCATCTGGCTGGTGCGGTCCGCCGGCATTCCACGGTGGTTCTGTCCGGCGATGGCGGAGACGAGTTCTTCGCCGGATATGAGACCTATGCCGCGACCATGATGGCGGAGCGCGCGCGCCACGTCGTTCCGCGCGGCCTTGCCGGCCTGACCGGACGCCTCGCCTATGCGTCGGTGCGCGGCAACGAGAAGCGGCTTCCGGCAGCGGCGCAACTCGCCCGCTTCGCACTCGGATTGGGCGAAGCCGGCAACAGCCCGCATCTGCAATGGCGGCGGCTCGTTCCCCGCTTTCTCGCCGAGAAGATCTATGACCGCGGTATGGCCGATCTTGCATCGACTGACCCGTTCGCGGAATACGCCGAATATTATTCGGAGCCGCATGACAACGTACTGGATCGGGCGCTGATCGCCGACCAGCGCTTCCATCTGCAAAGCGTCCTCACCAAGGTCGATGCCATGAGCATGGCGCATGGTCTCGAAGTGCGCGTGCCGATCCTCGATCGACGGGTCATGGACCTCGCCGGCAGCCTCGATGTCTCGCTGCTCAATCCCTGGCCCAAGGGCGCACCGAAATATGTGTTGCGCAAACTCGCCGAGCGCCTGGGCATGCCGGGAGAGGCCGCATGGTCGCGCAAGCGCGGCTTCAACGTGCCGATCGCGCAACTGATGCGACGCGGTGGGCTGCGGCCGATCTGCGACCGGGTGCTCGACAGGGAGGCCGACGTTTTTGCGCCCTTCCTGAAACCGGAGGCGATCCGGCTGCTGTGGACTGCGCATCGCGAGGCCAGGAGCGACAATGCGTTCGCGCTGTGGCCGATCCTGACGCTGGGCATCTGGTTGACGGGGCTTGCGACCCCCTCGCCGCGCCGAGCGTAGGGAGCGGGCACATGCCGGACCTGAAGGACCAGACGATCAACGATTTCGGCGAGCAATGGACCGCGTTCCGCGAAAACCCCGCCTATTACGGCTCGGCGGACCTGCTTGCCGATCTGTTCGGTCCGTTGCTTTCCCTCGACGAGGTCAAGGGCAAGCGGATCGCCGATATCGGCAGCGGCACGGGACGCATCGTCAACATGCTGCTCGATGCCGGAGCGGATCGTGTCGTCGCGGTCGAACCCTCCGATGCCATGCTGGTCCTGAAGGACAACACGGCGGCCCGCGCGGAGCGCATCGACTATTTGCAGGTTCCCGGCGACCGCTTGCCGCCCGATCTCGGGCTCGACTATGTGGTTTCGATGGGGGTGCTGCATCACATCCCCGAGCCGGCGCCGGTGGTTCGCGCGGCCTATGATGCGTTGCGCCCCGGCGGACGCTGCATCGTCTGGCTCTACGGCTACGAAGGCAACGAGACCTATCTGTCGCTCGCGATCCCGCTGCGCAAGCTCACCGTGCTGCTGCCGCACCGGCTGCTGGTGGTGCTGTCGCATGGTCTGGAATGGGCGCTGACAGCCTATATCGGGCTGTGCCGGATATTGCCGCTACCGATGCGGTCCTACATGCGTTCGGTGCTGGCGAAGTTTCCGCGCAGCGTTCGCCGCTTGACCATCTACGATCAGCTCAATCCCGCCTACGCGAAATACTACACGCGCGCCCAAGCGGAGGCACTGCTGTCGGAAGGCGGATTCGGGGATGTTCGGCTCTACCACCGCCACGGCTATAGCTGGACCGTGTCCGGCACCCGGCCCGCATGACGGGCGTCGAGCAGCAGGACCCAGAAGAACATCAGCGCGCTGAAGAGCTGGATGGAATTGTCCTCGGGGGAACTCCCCGTCACGAAGATCAATGAGGGCATCAGGAGACCGACGGTGAGCGCGGCGGCCAGTGCCCTGGCTGGAAGATCGACCAGCAGGATCGCGGCATAGAGCGCGAGTTCGAAGAAGGCATATTCCTTGAGGCGCGGCGAGCTGAGATAGAGCGCAAACATCGCCAGCACCGTGATGCGCATGGCTGCACGGGGGTGATCCATCAGCCAGCGATCCACTCGCGCAGGAAGCGAATCTCCCTCGTGCGCCGGGCGGCTCCCGATCAAGCGCAGGATGGACAGGGCGAACGGCACGAGCACCAGTGCGGTCACGGCGAAGGCATAGGTTGCGAAGATCGCCGGCTTGCTATCGATCAGGCCCACATGCCCCATCAGATCCCGCGCCAGCAGCAGCAGGGACGGATTGCTCTCGAACAGCTCGACGAGGTGCTGGTCCGGAATCTTCCCGGCCACCGCAAGTTGCCAGCTCGCGAACAGATCGGGGTATGCCAGCCGCGATATCAGGATCGGCAAGGCGAAGCTGAACACCGCCATCGCGATCAGCATCAGCTTGCGGCGGCGCGGCAGCGGCAGGAAGTACAGCGCGGCCAGCACGGGAAAGAACACCAGCTTGAACGACATCACGAGGCCGAGCAGCGCGGCGCCGGCGAGGCGCGACGGAAAGCTGCGGTCCTCTGCCGCTCCGGATGCGGGCGGAGAAAGCAGAAGCCTCAGCGCGATCGCGGTCAGCACGCCGCTCAGGATCGCGAAGTTGCCCGACGCCTGGACCCATTCGAAACCGACGAATGCGCCGAGCGCGCAGAGCACCCTGAGCCCAACGTCGCGAGCGCTCGGGCGCGCTCGGCCAAGACCGGGCACGCCAAGACCGGGCACGCCAAGACCGGGCAAGCCAAGACCTGGCAGGAGGAGGCCGCAGAGCACGGCCAGCACGGGAAAGATAGTTTTGTAATGAGCGACCAGAATGCCATCCGCGCAAAAGGGACGGAAGGCCTCCAGCGTCACCGGCAGATAGGGGTAAGAGAGCTTGGTACCCTTCAGGTTCTTGACGAAGTAGGGATCGAGTCCGCCGGCATAGGCATCCACCGCCGCGCAATTGACGCGGGTGTCCCAGCCATATTTCACATCGAGCCCGACGTCGCTGGCGAGATTGCCGATCACCAGAAGCGCGGTCAGTGCGATCAGGCAGGCAAGCCAGAGGTTACGCCTCGAAGCCATGTCGGCCGAGGGCTCCAACCAACGTGCTGTACCGCTGACATCAGACACAATCGGATACCTTGTTTGGCCTGGTTTCTCTCGGCGCCGGCGCGGCGCCTCATCGATCGGCCGCCACAGTGGACAGGAGGCGTTTCCGTTTCATCCCGCCGGACCCGACCTGCCCCGCTCGGCGTCGATCTTTAGGGAGGGATGGTGAATCACTGGTTTCCGGGGCCATAGCAGGACCCGCGGTCGGCTCGCGCGGGGGCTTCCCCTCACCAATTCTTGCCGCCCCTCCTCCGCCTGCCAGCCATCCCGAAACATGGGTTGTGCAACGCAGCATGAGCGATGGATAAAGTCGCTCAATTTCAGAGGTGAGCTTCTTGTCTGACGTCAATGCCGACGATTGGGTGTCCGCGGGACACCGCCCGATGGGATTTCCAGAATTCGTCATCGTGATCGCGTCCATCATGGCGCTGAATCCGCTTGCGATGGACATGATGCTGCCTGCACTGCCCAATATCGGGGCAGCCTTCAACATTCCCGTCGCCAACCATCTCCAGCTGGTGCTGTCGACCTTCCTGATCGGTTTCGGCGCCGGCCAGTTCGTCATGGGCCCCCTGTCGGACCGCTTCGGCCGCCGGCCGGTGCTGCTCGGCGGCATGGCGGTCTATGCGGTAGCGAGCGTGCTGGCGGTCGCGGCACCCTCATTCGAGACGCTGCTGCTGGCGCGCGCGCTGCAGGGGCTCGGCACCTCGGCCACGCGCGTGATCGCGACCTCGATCGTGCGCGACTGCTATGTCGGCCGCCGCATGGCGAGCGTGATGTCGCTTGCCATGATGGTGTTCATCGCGGTGCCCGTGATTGCCCCCTCGTTCGGGCAGGCGGTGCTGCTGGTGACGGCGTGGCGCGGCATCTTCGTCGTACTGATGCTGTACGGCCTGCTCGCGCTCGCCTGGTGCGTGCTGCGGCTGCCGGAAACCCTTCCTGAATCCGGGCGCCGGTCGCTCGCACCCGCCGACGTGCTTTCGGCGTTTCGGCAGACCCTGACCAATCGCCAGACCATCGGCTATGCCACGGCCGCCGGCAGCGTCATCGGCGCGCTCTTTGCCTTTGTCTTCTGCGCCCAGCAGGTCTTCACCGACATCTATCACCTCGGCCATTACTTCCCACTCGCCTTTGCCGCGATTGCAGCCGGCACGGCCGTCGCCGGCTTCCTCAATGCGAGACTGGTCGGGCGACTCGGCATGCGCGTGATCTCGCATGGCGCGCTGACGCTCTACACAATCGTAGCTGCCGTGATGCTGCTGACGGAAATGCTCGGCATCCTGCCGCTTGCCCTGTTCATGGTGCTCTCGGCTCTGATGATGTTCTCGTTCGGCATGATGGTTGCCAACTTCACGGCGCTCGCGATGGAGCCGCAGGGCCACATCGCCGGGACCGCCTCCTCGCTCTACGGCTCGATCACGACGCTGATCGGAATCGTGGTCGGCATGGCGATCGGACAGAGCTTCGACGGAACGCTATTGCCGTTCTCGATCGGCTTCTTCCTGTCGACGCTCGCTGCGCTCGCGATCGTGCTGGTGGTGGAAAAGGGCCGGCTGTTCAAGCCGCATCATCGTCCCGTCGCTTAAGGAACTTCCCGATCGCCTCGATGTTGTCCTGCAGCAATTCGAGAGGTCACATTCAATGGAACCGGAACACCGGGACGACCACCACGACGTCGAACGGCGGAAGACGGAACGTTCGGAGCCGAGCGCAGAGCAGGCCACGTTGACGACGCCTTTGGCGAGCGAGGGCCTCGAGCAGATCCGCGACAGTCATTGCTGAGCGCGGAGCCTATTCCGAACCGCGCCTGCTGGCGCTGAAATCATCCGCAGCGCTCTTGGGTATCATCCGCATTCCCCGGGGCCGCACGATCAGAGCAACCACCTCCCGCGAGAGACCGGGCCGCCCCCACAGGGTGGCCCGCACGGTGAACTCGCGCCTGACGAAGTGCCCGGTCTGCGAGGACGCCCACGCCATCCACCGCGTGCAAGATTCCTGGTCGCGGAAACACAGCGCGGCCCAGCCGCGGTCGAGCGACGTCTTGCGCGGCAAGCCCAAGGTCTGTTCGTACTCGAAGGGCGCCGCATGACGTGGATGGTCGGGGCTGTAGAACGCGGAGGCGAAGGCCAGCGAACCATCACCACTCACCGCGCTCAGCGGCACGCCGGTCTGCTCCCGCCACTCGCGCGTCAATTCACTAGCCGCCTGGGCGTAAAGATTCCGGCCCTCCTCATACCCGTGATCATTGCGATAGACGGCATGGATCGGCGCGGCGATCAGGACGGCCGCGAGCGCGACGCCGGCCACGATCACGGTGAGGTTGACCGTGTAGAAGCGCTCGATCGGGTAGCTCGTCCCGCAGACCACGAGAACGGTGAAGAGGAACAGTCCCTGCAGCGCCCATAGCGACGGCAGATCGGTGCCCATCACGAGCGACGTCACCACCGGCAGCACGATCGTGCCCATCGTGACGTAGAACAAGAGCCGCAGGCCCGGGCCCATTGCGGCGAAGTCCGCGGGAAACCGCTTCAAGCGCGTTCCTGCGACGAGCACCCAGAACACGGCCGACATGCTCATCGCCGCCGCCAGCCCCAGCAGAAAGTTTCTCGCCTCGCCGAGTGAGGTCGCAGCGTTGCCGCCGGTGTGCGCCAGCGCGTAGGTGAAGGTCGACGCGCCCGTCGTCGCGAGCCAATAGACGTGAGGTGACAGCGCCGCGAGCCCGACGACGACCGAGATCCAGGGCGAAGCGGAGGTGAAATAAGCGCGCCGCGCCGGGTGCGCCAGCGCGGCAAACGCGAAGCTCGTGACGAGAAAGATCGAATAATATTTGCCGACCATCGCCAGCGCCGTCGTGCATCCCATTGCGACCGCCCACAGCGGGGCGCGCGTCTCGAATGCGCGCAGGAAGCACCAGGTCGCCAGCGGCCAGACCGCCAGCAGCACCGAATTGGCATTGAAGCGCTGGGCATGGAATTGATAGACCGGCGTCAGCATCAGGAGCAAAAGCACCAGGATGCGCTTGTGCCCGGTCACGAATTGCCGCGCGATCCGATCAACAAAGATCAGCGCAAGCCCGGCATTGGCCATCGCCATCAATTGCAACGACCAATCGCTGAGCGGAAAGACAGAGGTCCAGCTGGCGGCAATCCAACCGGTCAAGGGCGGATGCTTGTGATAGCCCCAGGCGAAATGCTGCCCCAGCATCCAGGCCTCGAGCGTATCAGGGTGCAGGCCGCCGCCGGCATAGGCGATCGCCAGATAGAGCGTCCAGATCGCGACGAAGCAGCCGATGAGGAGCGGAACGGCCCAGCCCGCCTCGACGCCATCGAGCCAATGCAGGAAAGGCCGCCGCCAACGTGCCGGCGCGCGATCGGACCGTTCGGCCATCGCCTGGAATGCAAAATCGATCGGCACGGGAACCAGGTTGAGGAGGGAAAGTGATGCGTAAGGACGACGCATCTATTTCAAGATTGAAACAAATAGCAATGACTGGAAACTGGAAAGGTTAAAAGCCGCAACGCCTTTTCCGCCGTCGCAAGACCACAAAAGACAACGGCGCCGCTGATGACAGCGGCGCCGCGTGGTGAAGACGACGAAGGCTACGTGAATTCGCCTCCCTTACTCCGACTTGTCGACGTTCCAGAACAGCGGCGTCGCCGGGCCGTCGAGCACGCCGGTCAGCGATTTGCGCCAGCCGCTCGGCAGCAGGTATTGCCCCAGCGGGATGTAGATCACCTGCTCATAGGCTTCCTTCTGGATGTCGGCGGCGATCTTCTTCTGCTCGTCGATCGACGGCGCGCGGACGAACGCGTCCTTGAGCTGCTCGATCTTGGCGCTTTCCGCCCAACCGAACCAGCCGCCCTTCTTGCCCTGGCCGCCGATCGAGAGATTGGCGATCGGGTTGGAGACGTCGGCCGCGACCCAGTTGGTGAAGAACATGTTCCAGCCACCCTCCTTCGGCGGCTTCTGACTGGCACGGCGGCTCACCACCGTCTGCCAATCGGTCGCTTGCAGATCGACCTTGAAGCCGGCTTCGCGCAGCAGCTGGGCCGCGACGATGGGCTGGGCCTTGAGCGTGGTGACGTCGCCGGGCGCCATCACCACGACCGGGGTGCCGTCATAGCCTGACTCGGCGAGCGCCTTCTTGGCTTCCGCCATGCCATTGCCCTTCACCAGGGTCTCGGCGCCGACCTCGGTCGCGAACGGCGTATCGCAAACGAAGAACGCACCGCAGATCTTCTGGTACTTGGCATTGCCGACCAGCGCGTCGAGAACGTCCTTCTGGTTCATCGCCAGAAGAGCGGCACGTCGCACCTTCACGTTGTCGAACGGCGGATAGAGGAAGTTCATCCGGCCGAGCGTCTGAAAGCCGAACTTGTTCGAGACCTCGATCGTGATCTCCTTGTTTGCCTCCAGCACCGGCAGCATGTCGTAGGGCAGGTTTTCCATGAAGTCGATGTCGCCCGACTGCAGCGCGTTCACGGCGGTCTGCGAGTCCGGCATGGTGATCCATTCGACGCGGTCGACCTTCGCCACCTTGCCGCCGGAGGTCCAGCTCGCCGGCTCCTTGCGCGGCACGTAGTCGGTGTTCTTGACGTAGACGGCCTTCACGCCGGGCTGGAATTCCGATGCCACGAACTTGAAGGGGCCCGAGCCGATCTGCTCGGGGATCTGCTTGTCCGGCGGCGTCTCGGCGAGGCGCTTCGGCATCATGAAGGCGACGCGCGAGGACGGCTTGCCGATGGAATCGAGCACGAGGCCGTAGGGCTCCTTCAGCTTCAGCGTGATGGTCTTGGCGTCGGTCGCCTCGATGCTCGCGGTGAAGTCCAGGAGCTTCTGGCCCATGCCGTCGACCGCGGCCCAGCGCTTCAGCGAGGCGACGCAATCTTCCGCCGTCACCGGCGCACCGTCATGCCACTTCAGGCCGTCGCGCAGCGTGAAGGTGTAGGTGAGCTTGTCGTCGGAGATCTTCCAGTCCGCCATCTGCGGCTGGATCTTGAAGCTCGAATCGGGAGCCACCAGCGTGTCGTAGACCATGTAGCCATGGTCACGCGTGATGTAGGCCGTGGTGAAGATCGGATCGATGATGCGCAGATCCGAATGCATCACCGCCGTAATGGTCTTGCCGGCTGCAAGCACTGGCGAGGCAAGCGCCGTCGAAAGCGCAACGACAGACAGCGCAAGTTTGGAGGCAAACGCGCGAGGCCCCCGGCGCATGAAGTGGAACATAAAAAGTTTCTCCTGACGTGAAACTGTTCAAAGGCAGGTTATTGGTTAAGCATGCGGCTCGTTCCTTGGGCGAACTAACCTCATGCAATGCCTTTATCTTTCGAGACTTGCAGACAGTGCCGAGCGCGTCAATCCGGTTTCGCTGCAAGCCCTGGCGGCGCGGGCACGGGCTCCACAAGGATCGGTTTGGCTCTACAACACTCTCCACTCGTCCTGCCCCGCAGCAATGCAATGCGCATTCCATCTTTCGAAGCTTGAGAGACATTGAGATGAATCCAGCCAATCTTCCTTTCGATTCCGAGGCGATGCTCCAGGGTCTGCGCGGCTGGGTCGAATGCGAAAGCCCGACCTGGGACGCCGGTGCGGTGAATCGCATGCTCGATATCGCAGCGCGGGATATGGCGATCATGGGTGCGACGATCGAGCGCATCGCCGGCCGGCAAGGTTTCGGCGGCGTGATCCGCGCGCGCTTTCCGCATCCGAAACAGGGCGAGCCGGGCATCCTGATCGCCGGCCATATGGATACCGTCCACCCGGTCGGTACCATCGAGAAGCTGAAATGGCGGCGCGAGGGCAACCGGTGCTACGGCCCCGGCATCTACGACATGAAGGGTGGCAACTACCTCTCGCTGGAAGCGATCCGGCAACTGGCGCGTGCATCCTTCACCACGCCGCTGCCGATCACCGTGCTATTCACGCCGGACGAGGAGGTCGGCACGCCCTCGACGCGCGACATCATCGAGGCCGAGGCTGCGCGCAACAAATATGTCCTGGTGCCCGAGCCCGGCCGTGCCGACAACGGCGTCACCACCGGACGTTACGCCATCGCGCGCTTCAATCTCGAGGCGACGGGCCGGCCGAGCCACGCCGGCGCGACGCTGTCGGCGGGACGCTCGGCGATCCGCGAGATGGCGCGGCAGATTCTCGCTATCGACGCGATGACGACGGAGGACTGCACCTTCTCGGTCGGCGTCGTGCATGGCGGGCAATGGGTCAACTGCGTTGCCACGACCGCCACCGGCGAAGCGCTCTCCATGGCCAAGCGGCAGGCCGATCTCGATCGCGGCGTCGAGCGGATGCTGGCGCTGTCGGGCACGGCCAACGATGTCGCCTTCAAGGTGACGCGCGGGGTGACGCGTCCGGTGTGGGAGCCGGATGCCGGCACCATGGCGTTGTATGAGAAGGCGCGCGGCATCGCCAAGTCGCTTGGCGCCGAGCTGCCGCATGCGAGTTCCGGCGGCGGCTCCGACGGCAATTTCACCGGTGCGATGGGAATCCCGACGCTCGACGGCCTGGGCGTGCGCGGAGCCAATGGCCACACGTTAGAGGAGTATATCGAAGTCGAGAGTCTCGTTGAGCGCGGCCGGCTGATGGCCGGGCTGCTTGCGACGTTGGAGTGACCGGATTGGATGAGCGCGCCTGGCGCGCGGCGATATTTCGTCTGGCGGGCACGCTCCGCTGGCCCCCTTGAAGAGGGGTCGCCAAAACAGCTGACCGCACTGCAAAAACTGTGGCCCTGATGGCACGGGAATTGCTGAAATGTTAGGCTGGTGGCAGAACAGGCTATGACCGCTGCCGCCGATTTACTCTAATCTGACGGATCCAACTTGCTCGGATATCTCCTTCGCCGAATCTTCGCCGCCGTGCCCGTGATGGGCGTCGTCGCGCTGTTCGTCTTCCTCCTGCTCCGCCTCACCCCCGGCGATCCCGCCGCGATCCTCGCCGGCGACAATGCAACGCCGGAACGGCTCGAGCGCATCCGCACCTCGCTAGGCCTCAACGAGCCTTTGATCGTGCAGTTCATCACCTGGGTGAACAAGCTGCTGCACGGCGATCTCGGGACCTCGCTGATCTCCAATCTGCCTGTCATGAAGATGATCGGCCAGCGCGTCGAGCCGTCGATCTCGATTGCGCTGTGTACCATCATCCTCGCCGTGATCGTGGCGGTTCCCCTCGGCGTGATCGCCGCGTGGAAGCACGGCACCTGGATCGATCGCTTCGTGATGGGGCTTTCCGTGCTCGGCTTCTCGGTGCCGGTGTTCGTGGTCGGCTACATCCTGATCCAGATCTTCGCGATCGAACTGCGCTGGGTGCCGGTGCAGGGCTTCCGCAGCATCTTTAACGGCTTCGGACCGTTTTTCGAGCGCATGATCCTGCCGACCTGCGCGCTCTCCTTCATCTACATCGCGCTGATCGCGCGCATGACGCGCGCGGCGATGCTCGACGTGCTCGGCGAGGACTATGTGCGCACGGCGCGCGCCAAGGGCATCAACGAGGTCGCCGTGATGATGCGCCATGCGCTGCGCAATGCCGCCGTGCCCGTCATCACCGTGATCGGCACCGGCTTTGCGCTGCTGATCTCCGGCGTCGTCGTCACCGAGAGCGTGTTCAACATTCCCGGCATCGGCCGCCTCACCGTGGATGCGGTGCTGGCGCGCGACTATCCGGTGATCCAGGCGATGATCCTGCTGACGTCGCTGATTTATGTCGTCGTCAACCTTCTCATCGACGTCGCCTACACCCTGCTCGATCCCCGGATCCGGTACTGAGGCAAGGATAAGGACAAACATGTCGGTCGATACCCTTCCCCAGTCCTCCATTCCGATCACGTCGCCGCTGCGGCCGCGCTTCGGCTTCCTCACCTCGACGCCGATCATCGCCACGGCGACAGTCTTGCTCGCACTGATCATCCTGATCTCGATCCTGGCGCCGCTGATCGCGCCGCATGATCCGATCCAGCTCGCGCCGTCGCAACGGCTCAAGCCGTCGTCCGCGCAATTCCTGCTCGGCACCGATGCCTATGGTCGTGACCTGTTGTCGCGCGTCGTCTATGGCGGCCGCATCTCGCTGCTGATCGGTATCGGCTCGGCGATCCTGTCGATCGTCATCGGCCTTGCGATCGGCCTCGTCTCCGGCTTCTTCAAGCTGGTCGATGCCGTGCTGATGCGGGTCATGGACGGCCTGATGGCGATGCCGAGCATCCTGCTCGCGATCGCCGTGGTGTCGCTGTCCGGTGCCAGCCTCTGGACCGTGCTGATCGCGATCACGATCCCCGAGATTCCGCGCGTGGCGCGCCTGGTCCGCTCGGTCGTGCTGTCGGCGCGCGAGGAGCCTTACGTCGAGGCGGCGATCTCGGTCGGCTCGTCCTTGCCGAAGATCATGTGGCGGCATCTGATGCCGAACACGGTGGCGCCGCTGATCGTCCAGGGCACCTATATCTGCGCCAGCGCCATCCTCACCGAGGCGATCCTCTCCTTCCTCGGCGCCGGCATCTCGCCGGAGACGCCGACCTGGGGCAACATCATGGCCGAGGGCCGCCAGTACTTCCAGATCAAGCCGTCGCTGATCTTCTGGCCGGGCCTTCTGCTCTCGATCGCCATCCTCAGCATCAATCTGATCGGCGACGCCGCCCGCGACGCACTCGATCCGCGCATGAAGCAGCGGGAAGGCAAGTGATTTGTCTCGCCGGCCCTGCCCCTTATTCCGTCATTGCGAGCGAAGCCAAGCAATCCAGTCTGCATCCGCGGAAGGACTTCTGGATTGCTTCGTCGCTTCGCTCCTCGCCATGACGATGGAGTGACCTGATGACCAACACCGTCCTCGACATCAACAACCTCGTCGTCTCCGTCGGCAAGAAGCCGGGTGGCCCAAAGATCATCGACGGCATCTCGATCCAGGTCCGCGAGCGCGAGACGCTGTGCCTCGTCGGCGAAAGCGGCTCGGGCAAGTCGGTGACCTCGCTGACCACGATGGGCCTCTTGCCGAAGGGCACGCTGGTTCCGACCAGCGGCAGCATCAAGCTGGTCGGCGAAGAGCTGCTCACCGCGACCGACCGCCGCTTGCGGCAGCTCCGCGCCACGCAGATGGCGATGATCTTCCAGGAACCGATGACCGCGCTCAATCCGGTGGTGCCGGTCGGCCGCCAGATCGACGAGGTGCTGCGCGCGCATACCAATCTCGACGCCAGGGCCCGCAAGAAGCGCATCCTCGACATGATGGAGCAGGTCCACCTGCCCCAGGTCGAGCGCATCTTCGCCTCCTACCCGCACCGCCTTTCCGGCGGCCAGCGCCAGCGCATCATGATCGCGATGGCGCTGGTGCTGGAGCCGAAGCTCTTGATCGCGGACGAGCCGACGACCGCGCTCGACGTCACCACGCAGAAGCAGATCCTGTCCCTGATCCGCGAGCTCCAGCGCGATCACGGCACGGCCGTTCTGTTCATCACCCACGACATGGGCGTGGTCGCCGAGATCGCCGACCGCGTCGCGGTGATGCGGCAGGGCCGGCTGGTCGAAACCGGCCCGCTCGAGACCGTGCTGCGCAATCCGACCATGGAATACACCCGCAATCTGCTCTCGGCGGTGCCGAGCCTGGTGCCGCGGCCGCCGCGCGAGGAGAGCCGCGAACCGGTGGTGCTGGAGGCCAACGATCTCAGCAAGGTCTATAAAGAGCGCGCCTTCTTCGGCAAAGGCCGCGAAGTCGTCGCCGCCGACAAGGTGACGCTGACGCTGCGCAAGGGCCGCACGCTCGGCATCGTCGGCGAAAGCGGCTCCGGCAAGTCGACCGTGGCGCGCTGCATCGTCCGCCTGATCGATCCGACCTCCGGCGGCGTGCGCCTCGCCGGCCGCGAGATCGCCGGCATCTCGCGTCGCCTGCTGCAGCCGCACCGGCAAAAGATCCAGATCGTGTTCCAGGATCCCTATCGCTCGCTCAACCCGCGCGTCACCGTCGGCGAGAGTATTGCGGAGGGCCCGATCAATTACGGCGTCGCGCATGCCGATGCGATGAAACGTGCCCGCGAGCTGCTCGAGCTCGTCGGCCTGCCCGCTGACGCGGTATCGCGCTATCCGCACCAGTTCTCCGGCGGCCAGCGCCAGCGCATCGCCATTGCGCGCGCGCTCGCGCTCGATCCGGACGTGCTGGTCGCAGATGAGGCTGTCTCCGCGCTCGACGTCTCGGTGCAGGCGCAGGTGCTGGAACTCTTCGACGAGATCCAGAAGCGTCTCGGCATCGCGATCCTGTTCATCACCCACGATCTGCGTGTCGCAGCGCAGATCTGCGACGAGGTCGTGGTGATGCAGCACGGCCGCGTCGTCGAGCAGGGCCCGGCTGCCGAGGTGCTGACGCATCCGAAGGAGGCCTACACCAGGGCTCTGCTGGACGCCGCTCCGGGGCGCGACTGGGATTTTGCGAACTTCCGGCCGGTGTCGGAGGGCGTGGCGGCCACGGCGTAGCGACACTTACCGCTGTCATTCCGGGGCATCGCGAAGCGATGAGCTACGGTGCGCAATTGCGCACCTGAGAATCCATCGCGCCTCAGAGTCTGTCGTCGGATGGATTCCGGGCTCGCGCCCAAGCGGGCGCGCCCCGGAATGACGGCGGAGCAGCATTCCCAAAACAGCTTGACCCTATGCGCGGCGCGAGTGCGTCCCACCTTGCTCTCGCCGCAGGGCCAAGGCTAACTTCGCGCCCTCTTGATTGATTGGACTGGACTGAACTGAATGACACGCATCGCCGTCGGCGGCTTCCTGCACGAGACCAACACCTTCGCTCCCACCAAGGCGACCTTCGCCGACTTCCAGCATGGCGGCGGCTGGCCGGCGATGACTGAAGGCGCCGACGTGCTGAAGGTGATGCGGCGCATCAATGTCGGCCTTGCCGGCTTCGTCGACAGCGCCGAGGCCAACGGTTGGGAACTTGTTCCGACGATCGCCTGCGGCGCGAGCCCGTCGGCGCACGTCACCAGGGACGCCTTCGAGCGCATCGTGAAGGTGATGGTCGACGGCATCAAAGCTGCCGGCCCGCTCGATGCGGTCTATCTCGACCTGCACGGCGCGATGGTGACCGAGCATCTGGACGACGGCGAAGGCGAGATACTGGCGCGCGTGCGCCGCGTCATCGGCAAGGACGTTCCGCTGGTCACGAGCCTCGACCTGCACGCCAACGTCACGCCCGAAATGATCGCGCATGCCGACGCGCTGATCGCCTACCGCACCTACCCCCATGTCGACATGGCCGAGACCGGCCGCGCCTCTGCGCGACATCTCGCGCTGCTGCTCAAGTCCAAGCAGCGCTTTGCCAAATCGTTTCGGCAATTGCCGTTCCTGATCCCGATCAGCTGGCAATGCACCAACGACCAGCCGACCAAAGGCATCTACGAGAAGCTCGCCGTGCTGGAGAGCGATGCGGTTCCGACGCTGTCTTTTGCGCCGGGCTTTCCCGCCGCCGATTTCCGCGATTGCGGCCCCAGCGTGTTCGCCTATGGCAGGACGCAAGCGGATGCCGACCGCGCCGCCGATGCGATCGTGAAGCTGATCGAAAGCCATGAGGATGATTTCGACGGCAAGATCTGGTCGCCCGATGACGGCGTGCGCCATGCCATGGAGCTTTCGAAGAGCGCGAGCAAGCCGATCATCATCGCCGACACCCAGGACAATCCCGGTGCCGGCGGCGATTCCGACACCACAGGCATGCTGCGCGCGCTGGTGCGCAACAGAGCGAGCGCCGCGACCGGGGCGATCTACGATCCGGTCTCGGCCAAGGCCGCGCATGATGCCGGCGTCGGCGCCACCGTGACGCTGTCGCTCGGCGGCAAATCCGGCATCCCCGGCGACGAGCCCTATCGCGAGACCTTCGTGGTCGAAAAGCTGTCCGACGGCCGTTTCATCGCGCCGGGCCCTTACTATGGCGGCCGCGAGATGGAGATGGGCCCCTCGGCAGCCTTGCGCATCGGCGACGTCCGCGTCGTCGTCTCCTCGCACAAGGCGCAGCTCGCCGACCAGGCGATGTACCGCTATGTCGGCATCGAGCCGACCGAACAGAAGATTCTGGTCAACAAGAGCTCGGTGCACTTCCGCGCCGATTTCGAGCCGATCGCGGAAAAGCTGATGATCTGCGCCGCGCCCGGCGCGATGCCGGCCGACACCGCCACCCTGCCCTGGACGCGTTTGCGGCCGGGCATTCGCATCAAGCCGAACGGCCCCGTTTTCTCGCCTCCCTCAAGCTAACTGGACAGAACCCATGCCCACGATCGACCGCATCGACGGTTACGCCGACGAGCTCACCGCCATCCGCCGCGACCTGCACGCCCATCCCGAGATCGGATTCGAGGAAGTGCGCACCTCCGGCATCGTCGCCGACAAGCTGAAGAGCTGGGGCATCGAGGTGCATCGCGGTCTCGGCGGCACCGGCGTGATCGGCGTCATCAAGGGCAAGGGTTCGGGCAACAAGCGCATTGGCCTCCGCGCCGACATGGACGCGCTGCCGATGGAAGAGAACACCAATCTGAAGTGGAGCTCGAAAATCCCCGGCCGCTTCCACGGCTGCGGTCATGACGGCCACACCACCATGCTGCTCGGCACCGCGCGCTACCTCGCCGAGACCAAAAACTTCGACGGCACCGTGCATCTGATCTTCCAGCCGGCCGAAGAAGGTCTCGGTGGCGCCCGCGCGATGATCAAGGACGGCCTGTTCGAAAAATTCCCCTGCGACGAGCTTTACGGCCTGCACAACGCGCCCGACCTCAACCACGGCGAGATCGCGATCCTGCCCGGCCCGGCGATGGCCAGCGCCGACTTCTTCGACCTGCGCATCACCGGCTATGGCGCGCATGGCGCGATGCCCGAGCGGTCCAAGGACGCGGTGATCATCGCGACCACGCTGGCGCAGGCGATCCAGACCATCGTCAGCCGCAATGTCGAGCCGCTGCAGGCCGCGGTGGTGTCGATCACCCAGATCCACGCGGGCTCCGCCTACAACGTCATTCCCGGCGACGCGCATCTTTGCGGCACCATCCGCACCTTTTCGAAGGAAGTTCGCACCCTGGTCAGCGAACGCATCCGCACCATCTGCGCCGGCATCGCAAGCGCCTACCAGTGTGTGATCGACGTCGACATCCGCGACACCTTCGGCGTGCTGGTCAACCAGGTCGAGCAGTCCAAGGTGGTCGAGGACGTCGCGCGCACCATCGTCGACCCCGCCAACGTGATCACCCGCGCCCAGCCCAAGATGGGCAGCGAGGATTTCGCCGACATGCTGGAGACCATTCCCGGCGCCTATTTCTGGGTCGGCCATGATGGCAACGTGCCCGTGCACAATCCCGGCTTCGTGCTCGACGACAAGATCCTGCCGATCGGCGCCAGCATGTTCGCCCGGATCATCGAAACGCGCATGCCGGTGGGCTAGCGATGCATAAGAAGAGCGTCGAAGATGCCGTCACCTCGCTGCACGATCTGTCCGCGGTCGATCTGATCGCGGGCTATCGCGCCAAGCAGTTCTCGCCGAGCGAGGTGCTGGAGGATTTGCTCACGCATGTCGCTGCGTGGGAGCCGCATCTGAAGGCGCTCTATGCGTTCGGTCCCGACGACGCACGCGAGGCCGCCAAGGCCTCGACCGCGCGCTGGACCGGCGGCGAGCCGTCCGGCGCGCTCGACGGCGTGCCGGTCACGGTGAAGGACAACATCGCGACCAAGGGCGTGCCGGTGCCGCTGGGCGCCGCCAGCGTCAAGCTCGTGCCGGCCGAGAAGGATGCCCCGCCCGCCGCGCGCCTGCGCGAGGCCGGCGCGGTCATCTTCGCCAAGACCACCATGCCCGATTACGGCATGCTGTCGTCCGGACTCTCCAGTTTCCACGCACTCGCGCGCAATCCTTGGGATCTCTCGAAGAATCCCGGCGGCTCCAGCGCGGGCGCAGGCGCTGCGGCCGCGGCCGGCTACGGTCCGCTGCATCTCGGCACCGATATCGGCGGCTCGGTCCGCCTGCCCGCGGGCTGGTGCGGCCTCGTCGGGTTGAAGCCGAGCTTCGGCCGCGTGCCGATCGACCCCACCTATGTCGGCCGCGTCGCCGGTCCGATGACCCGCACGGTCGACGATTGCGCGCTGATGATGAGCGTGATCGCAAAGCCCGACCGGCGCGACGGCATGAGCCTGCCCGCCGAGCCGCTGAACTGGAAGGGAGCAGAGAAGTCTCCGCGCAAACTCCGCATCGGGTTGATGCTCGATCCCGGCTGCGGCCTGGCGCTGCAGAAACCAGTGCGCGAGGTCGCGGTGAAGGCGGCGAAAGCGTTCGAATCCGCGGGCAGCGTCGTGACCGAGGTCGACGGCATCCTCACCCGCGAGATGCTCGACGGCCTCGACAACTTTTGGCGCGCGCGGATGTGGGATGATCTGGCCAGGTTGACGCCGGCCGAGCAGGCGAAGGTGCTGCCTTATATCTTCAAATGGGGCGCATCCGGCGCAAAGCTGTCGGGCGTGGATGTCATCCGCGGCTTCAACCAGACCATGGCGATCCGCGCGGCGGCGTCGAAGCTTTTCTGCGAGCTCGATTACGTGATCTCCCCGACCGCACCGAACGTGAACTATCCGGCGGACTGGGCCTCGCCGACCAACGACCCCATGAAACCGTTCGAGCACATCGCCTATACCGTGCCATGGAACATGTCGGAGAACCCTGCCATCTCGATCAACGGCGGCTTCGACGCCAAGGGTTTTCCCATCGGCGTGCAGATCGTCGGCCGCCGCTTCGACGACATCGGCGTGCTCGGCATGGCCAAGGCTTTTGAGGGCCTACGCGGGCCGCAACGACCCTGGCCGAAGCCGCCGGCTAACTAATCGCACCGTCGTCATTCCGGGTTGCGCCCTCTTGGCGCAAGCCCGGAATCCATTCATCAGCACTACTGATGCCGAGAGATGGATTCCGGGCTCGCGCTTCGCGCGCCCCGGAATGACGTGGTAGAGAGACCGATAAAGAAACAAGGAAGGAAACCGCCATGGCGTATGAGACGATCAAATACGAGGTCGCCGAGCAGATTCTCACCATCACGCTGAATCGGCCCGACAAGCTCAACGCCTTCAACGCGCAGATGCAAGGAGAGCTGATCGACGCGTTCGACGCCGCCGACAAGGACGACAACGTCCGCGCCATTATCGTCACCGGCGCCGGCCGCGGTTTTTGCGCCGGCGCGGATCTGTCGTCCGGCGCCGACACGTTCGACCGCGACGCGCGGCGCGGCCCCGTCAAACGTTTCGCCGACGGCAAGGTGGACTACAGCGATCCGCAGGTGCGCGACGGCGGCGGCCAGGTGACCTTGCGCATCTTCAAGTGCCTCAAGCCCGTCATCGCCGCAGTGAACGGCCCTGCGGTCGGTATCGGCGTCACCATGCAGCTCGCGATGGACATCCGCATCGCTTCGGATGCCGCGCGGTTCGGCTTCGTGTTCTCCCAGCGCGGCATCGTGCCGGAGGCGGCCTCGAGCTGGTTCCTGCCGCGCATCGTCGGCATCTCGCAGGCGCTGGAATGGTGCTATTCGGGCCGCGTCTTCCCGGCGCAGGAGGCACTGGCGGGTCGTCTCGTCAGCAAGGTCGTCGCCCCTGACGATCTCCTGCCGACCGCCCGCGCGCTCGCCAAGGAATTCGCGGCGAAGACCGCACCGGTGTCGGTCGCGCTGATCCGCCAGATGATGTGGCGCATGATGGGCGCCGACGATCCCATGGAAGCCCACAAGGTCGACAGCCGCGGCATCTACGCCCGCGGCCGCTCCGACGACGTCAAGGAAGGCGTGGTGTCGTTCCTGGAAAAGCGCCCCGCGCAGTTCAAGAACAAGGTGTCCAGCGATATGCCGGACTATTTCCCGTGGTGGACGGAACGGGAGTACAAGTGACGCTCTCGTAGGGTGGGCAAAGCGAAGCGTGCCCACGCACTTTTCGCCATCGAGAGAGATGGTGGGCACGGCGCAAGAGCGCCTTTGCCCACCCTACGGCACTTTCACTCCATCATCAGCGCCACACGCCCGATCGCCTTGCGGTCCATCAAGAGCCGCATTGCCTTCGCGTAACCTTCCAGCGGCAGGCGATGCGAAACGTTGGGGCGCAGCTTGCCCTCCTCCGCCCATTGCAGCAGCGCCTTCAGGCGCGCCTCTCCCAGCGCAGGGTTCTTTCGTACCGCCTCGCCAGCGCGCACGCCGAGCACGCTGGCGCCCTTGATCAGCAGGAGGTTGGTCTTGGCCGAGCCGATGCCGCCGGTGAAGCCGATCACCAGCAGCCGCGCGCCCCAGGCGATGCAGCGCATCGAGTCTTCAAAAACCTGACCGCCGACGGGATCGAACACGACGTCCGCGCCGCGACCGTCGGTGATGCGTTTAACGGCGTCGCGAAACGGCTCGCGGTCATAGCGGACGAGATGATCGGCGCCGCGGGCCTTGGCGATGGCGAGCTTCTCGTCGCTGGACGCCGTCGCGATCACGGTCGCGCCCAGCATCTTGCCGATCTCGACGGCCGCCAGTCCCGTGCCGCCGCCGGCGCCATGCACCAGCAGCACCTCTCCCGGCTCGATCCGCCCGCGATCGATCAGCGCATGATAGGCCGTGCCATGGCCGGCAAGATAAGTCGCAGCCTCGGCGTAGTCGAACGTCGACGGCTTAAGGGTGAGCTGCGACGGCGCGACGATGGCTTCGTCGGTGAATGCGCCGTGCCGCATCTTCACGATGACCTTGTCGCCAACAGAAACGCCCTTCGCCTCCGCACCCAATTCGGTCACGTCACCGGCAGCTTCCATGCCGGGCGTGAACGGCAGCTCCGGCTTGAGCTGATATTGGCCGGCGACCATCAGCACATCGGGAAAATTCAGCCCGGCCGCGCGAATCGCGACCCGCACCTCGCCCGGCTTCAGAGCGCGCGACGGAAACTCTTCCAGCCGCAAGGTTTCGGGCTCGCCGAGCGAGTGGCAGACGACGGCGCGCACCATCAGGCCGCACTCGCCTTGCTGCGCTCGAGCGCCTCGCGGATCAGCGGCAGCCGGTCATTGCCGAAATACATGTCGGTCTTGTTGACGAAAATCGTCGGCGAGCCGAAGCCGCCGCGCGCGACGACCTCTTCCGTATTCGCCTTGAGCTGATCCTTGATCGCTTGCTCGGCGATGCCGGCGAAGAATTTCGGCTCGTCGATGCCGACCTTCCTGCAGATCTCGGCGAGCACGGAGTCCTGCGAGATATCCTTGTCCTCGCCCCAATAGGCCTCGAACACGGCGGTCGCGAACGGCACCATGTCCGCGGCCAACCAGATGCAGCCGCGCATCGCCTTGACGCTGTTCACCGGAAACACCGTCGGGGGCATCTTGATCGCAAGGCCAGCCGACCGCGACCAGTCCTGAAGATCCTTCTTCATGTAGCGCGCCTTCAGCGGCACCGGCGTCTCGCGCTGCGCGTAGACGCTCGGATTGACCGTGTTGAAGATGCCGCCGACCAGGATCGGCCGCCAGACGATCTCGACGCCCAGCTCCTTGGCGAGCGGCCGGATGTTGTGGAAGGCGAGATAGGTCCAGGGGCTGGAGCAGTCGAAGAAGAATTCGATCATGGCGTTTCCTTTGCTCTCGTCATTTCGGGGCGCGCCCTCTTGGGCGCGAGCCCGGAAACCATTCGCTCCTGGCTCTGCGGCCCGATGGATTCTCGGGTGCGCAATTGCGCACCATAGCTCGCGACTTCGTCGCGCCCCGGAATGACGGCGTGGCCGTCACTTCCTTCCCAACACTTCCTTAGCCCTTTGGCCGAACATGATCTTGCGTGATTCCTCGTCGAACGGCTCTTTCACGAATTTTCCGATCGCAAGCCCCGCCTGCACCTGCGGCCTGGCGCGGACCTCGGCATACCAGCGTTTGACGTTCGGATAGTGGTCGAGCGTAAAGCCCTGCGCCTTGTGGGTCATGGTCCAGGGGAAGCAGGCGATGTCGGCAATGGAATAGTCGCCGGCGACATATGCGCCGGTCTTCTCCAGCTGCCGATCGAGCACGCCGTAGAGCCGGGCCGCCTCGTCGCGGTAGCGCTCGATCGCATAGGGGATCTTCTCCGCCGCATAGAGCGCAAAATGCCCGTGCTGGCCGAGCATCGGCCCGAGGCCGGCCATCTGCCACATCACCCATTGAATTGTGGCGGAACGCCCGCGCAAGTCGGCGGCCAGGAAGCGGCCGGTCTTTTCCGCGAGATAAATCAGAATTGCGCCGGTCTCGAACACCGGGAACGGGCTGCCACCGTCGGCGGGTGCGTGATCGACGATCGCGGGGATGCGGTTGTTCGGGGAGATCGCCAGAAACTCGGGACTGAACTGCTCGCCGGCGCGGATGTCGACGGGCTTCACCGTATAGGGAAGTCCGAGCTCTTCCAGCATGATCGAGATTTTCCAGCCGTTCGGCGTCGGCGCGTAATGGAGATCGATCATGACCTTTCCCTCGGCATCCTTTGGCCTTCCCTGTCGATGCCGCCAGCTAAAATAACGACTTTTGTTGTTCTGTACCTCGACGTTAGGACATGGCAGGAAGGGGCGCAACACAACCTGCCGGGAGGGCCGCCATGCTGTTTCCAACCACGATCGCCGGCTCCTTGCCGAAGCCGGAATGGCTTGCCGAACCCAATATGCTCTGGGCGCCCTGGAAGTCGCAGGGCGAGGAGTTGCTCCGCGCCAAGCGCGACGCGACATTGATCTGGCTGAAGATCCAGGAGGACGCCGGAATCGACATCCTCACCGAGGGCGAGCAGGCCCGCCAGCATTTCGTGCACGGTTTTCTGGAGAAGATCGACGGCATCGATTTCGCGCACAAGGTCGAGATGGGCATCCGCAAGGACCGCTACAAGGCGATGGTGCCGCAGGTGGTCGCCCCGCTCCGGCTCAAGGGCCGCGTCCATGCCTTCGAGGCGCGCGCGGCGCGCACGCACACGAAGAGGAAGCTGAAGTTCACCCTGCCCGGCCCGATGACCATCATCGACACCATTGCCGATCGCTACTATGGCGACCGCGTCAAGATGGCGTTTGCCTTTGCCGAGTTGCTCAACGAGGAGGCCCGGGCGCTGCAGGCCGACGGCGTCGATCTCGTGCAGTTCGACGAGCCCGCCTTCAATGTCTACATGGACGAGGTCAACGATTGGGGCATCAAGGCGCTGGAGCGCGCTGCGCAGGGCCTCACCTGCGCCACCGCCGTCCACATCTGCTACGGCTACGGCATCAAGGCCAACACCGACTGGAAGGAAACGCTAGGCAGCCAATGGCGGCAGTATGAGCAGATCTTTCCGGCGATCGACGCCAGCCCGATCCAGCAGGTCGCGATCGAATGCCGCAATTCGAAAGTGCCGCTCGATCTGCTGGCGCTGCTCAAGAACAAGATCGTGCAGGCCGGCGTGATCGACGTTGCCAGCGACACCGTGGAGACCGCAGAGGATGTCGTGAAGGTGATCGACGCGGTGTCGAAATTCGTGCCCAAGAGCAACATCATCGCCACCACCAATTGCGGCATGGCCCCGATGCGGCGCGAGATCGCCGAAGCCAAGCTGATGGCGCTCGGCGCAGGCGCCGCGCTGGCGCGCGAGAAGCTGGGGTGATGGCGGTGATCCGCCGGCCGCCCTGCTAGTCCAGCGCGGTCGGATGCAGCGCCGGTTGATATCCGGCGCGCAACGCATGCAGTGTGGACGGGGGCGTCAGCAGCATTGGGCTGTCCAGCTCGGTCCTTGCGCGGGCATAGCCGGCTGGCGACCATAACAGCGCCCTTCCCTGCACCACCAGAAAGCTCTCCTCGCCCCGTTGAACCATCGCGCCGTCGGGCAATTCTGCCAGCGGCACCGGCACTGCGTGCAGGCGCTTGCGGCCATGATCCAGACGCTCGAGGTGGAGCTGGGCGTCCATCGCCTTCGCACTCACCTTGCTGACGCCATTCCCCGTCTCCCACGCCGCGCGGAAGCGGTTGGCATCCTCGCGCCGGCAGAAGAAGCAGGGCCGGTGACCTGCGGCAAAGGCGGTGGCCTCGTCGAGAAAGAACAGCTCGGTCCAGCTCCGCCGCGCCATCACCGGCCGGCGCCAGCCGCGGAATTCACACAGGCATGTGATCCAGGCCGGCGACGACCAGCGCTTCTTCAGGAGCGTCTTCGTCGCGGGATCGTGGATGATGCCGCGATTGCCGGTGAACGTGCCGCGATGCGGGGTGGCGATGATGTCGCCGAGCGGTGTGACGCGGTTTTGCAGGGGCATGGCCGTCTCTCCCCGTCATTGCGAGGAGCGAAGCGACGAAGCAATCCAGACTGCTTCTGCGGATACATCTCTGGATTGCTTCGCTTCGCTCGCAATGACGACGGCAGTCACGCCGCGCCGTCGCGCAGCGGCGGATGGTAGGACAGCGCGGTGTCCCAGGGGAAGAAGATCCAGGTATCCTGCGAGACTTCCGTGATGAAGGTGTCGACCAGCGGGCGCCCCTTCGGCTTGGCGTAGACCGTGGCGAAGTGCGCGTCGGGCAACATCTCGCGCACCAGCTTGCCGGTCTTGCCGGTGTCGACGAGATCGTCGACGATCAACAGCCCCTTGCCAGTGCCACCACCAAGCTTCATGGCCTGTTCCGAAATACCCTTGAGGACCTGGAGGTCCCCCTGCTTGTCGTGGTCGTAGCTGGCGACGCAGACCGTATCGATGATGCGCACGCCGAGCTCGCGCGCCACGATCGCGGCCGGCACCAAGCCGCCGCGGGTGATCGCGATCACGGCGTGGAACGGGCCGACCTCGTTGAGCCGCCAGGTCAGCGCCCGGCAGTCGCGGTGGAACTGGTCCCACGAGACCGGGAAGGCCCTGCCCGCCCGCTCCTGCGCACTCAGTTCCGGTGCTTCACCTGCCATTGTCGTCTCCTGCTTCGCCTGCCGGCAAATTCCCTGCTAACGAGTGATGTTCAATCCTGCCAGCATTTCCTTCACCGCGCTCATGGCTGCCGCGAGCTTGTCAGCATCGCGCGAGCGCACCACGAGGTTCGTATTCGGCTTCTGCTCTTCGTCCATGAAGGGGTAGCTGCCGATGATGGTGTCGGGATGGGCGGCGGCGATCGCGCGCAAGGGGCTGCCGATGTCGCCTTCCCGCGCATTGGCGCGGACCGATTCGGAGAGCATGCGCACGCCCGATTTCAGCTTGGGCGAGACGATGTCCATCATCGCCTGCATGATCGAGGGCACGCCGGCCATCACGATGACATTGCCGATCTTGAAGCCGGGCGCGAGGATGGTCGCGCTCTGGATCAGCTCGGCACCGTCGGGGATGCGGGCCATGCGCAACCGGGCCTCGTTGAGATCCTGCTCGCTCCAGCGCTCCTTGAAACGGGCGACCACCTCCGGATGGTGGTCGATGCCGACTCCGAACGCCTTGGCGACGCTGTCGGCGGTGATGTCGTCATGGGTCGGCCCGATGCCACCGGTGGTGAAGACGTAGGTGTAGCGATGCCGCAGTGCATCCAAGGCAGCGATGATATCGGACTCGTCATCGGAGACGACCCGGACCTCCTTCAGGTCGATGCCGATATTGGTCAGGTATTCGGCGATGAAGCCGATATTCTTGTCCTTGGTCCGGCCGGACAGGATTTCGTCCCCAATGACCAGAATGCCCGCCGTGACGATCTCGCTCATAACTTAAGTCCCTCACCTGTGGCGCCGACTTTGCCGAGGTAACGCGTTGAAGTCACGCGGTTTTGCTGTCGAAATAAGCAGTCCTCAGCCATTTTTTCAGGCAAGCCGCCGGCCATCCCCGACAAATGCTGCCAGTCCATGCTTATCGCGCTGGCCCGGCCCTTGCTACCACATGAAAGTCATGCACTCTTGCCGCATGGTCAGGACGTTGCGGCTTCACCAGGGCCTGGCGACCTGTCCATTGGCGCAACGCCTTGCGGAGAACAGTCGGCATCTATGGCAGTCGCGTTTGATGAAATGAATATTCCGGGCGGGGACCTTCGCCCCGCCTACCAGGAGCTGGCGCGCTGGCTCAAGGAGACGCCTCCCGAGGCGCTTGAATATCGCCGCCAGGAGGCCGAGCTGCTGTTCCGCCGCATCGGCATCACCTTCGCGGTCTATGGAGAGGCCGAATCCACCGAGCGCCTGATCCCCTTCGACGTGATCCCGCGGATCATGTCGGGCAAGGAATGGGCACTGCTGGAGAAGGGCCTGAAGCAGCGCGTGCGCGCGCTCAACATGTTCCTGCGCGACATCTATCATGGCCGCGACATCCTGCGCGCCGAGATCGTGCCCGACGATCTGATCTTCCAGAACCCGGTGTTCCGGCCCGAGATGAACGGCCAGCAGGTGCCGCACGACGTCTATGTGCACATCGCCGGCATCGACATCGTCCGAGTCGATGCCAACGACTTCATCGTGCTCGAGGACAATGCGCGCACGCCGTCCGGCGTGTCCTACATGCTGGAAAACCGCGAGATCATGATGCGGTTGTTTCCGGATCTGTTCGCCCGCCACAAGGTGGCGCCGGTCGAGCGCTATCCGGACGAATTGCTCTCGGCGCTCCGCTCCGTCGCGCCGCTCAGCGCCTCGGGCGAGCCGACGGTCGCCCTGCTCACCCCCGGCGTCTACAACTCGGCCTATTACGAGCACTCCTTCCTCGCCGACAAGCTCGGCATCGAGCTGGTCGAGGGCCGCGATCTCATCGTCAAGAACAACGAAGTGTTCATGCGGACGACGGAAGGGCTGAAGCGGGTCGACGTGATCTATCGCCGCGTCGACGACGACTTCCTCGATCCCCTCACCTTCCGTCCCGATTCCGCGCTCGGCGTGCCCGGGCTGATGTCGGCCTATGCGGCCGGCAACATCACGCTCGCCAACGCCGTCGGCACCGGGATTGCTGACGACAAGGCGATCTACTCCTACATGCCGGACATCGTGAAATTCTATCTCGGCGAGGAGCCGATCCTGAAGAACGTGCCGACCTGGCGCTGCCGCGAGCCGAAGGACCTCGCCTATGTGCTGGATCATTTGAGCGAGCTCGTCGTCAAGGAGGTGCACGGCTCCGGCGGCTACGGCATGCTAATCGGGCCCGCCGCGACGAAGGCGACGATCGAAGCGTTCCGCGAGAAGCTCAAGCGCGAGCCCGAAGGTTTCATCGCGCAGCCGACGCTCGCGCTCTCGACCTGCCCGACTTGCACCGCAAGCGGCCTCGCCCCGCGCCACGTCGATTTGCGCCCCTTCGTGCTCACCGGCAGCAAGAGCACGACCATCGTGCCGGGCGGCCTGACACGCGTCGCGCTGAAGGAAGGCTCCCTGGTGGTGAATTCGAGCCAGGGCGGCGGCACCAAAGACACCTGGATCCTGGACGAGTAGTCAGATGCTGTCGCGTACCGCCGAAAACCTCTACTGGCTCGCCCGCTACGTCGAACGGGCCGAGTATCTCGCGCGCACCATCGATGCGACGCTGCGCGTCACCGCGCTTCCCGCCGCCTATATCGGCAAGACCAATGAATGGGACTCGGCGCTGCTCACCGCCGGCGTCGCTGCCAGCTTCTATCAGACCTACGAGGAAGCCAACGAGCACAACGTCGTCGACTACCTCTCCTTCTCCGTGGACAACCCATCCTCGATCAGGAACTGCATCGAGGCGGCGCGGCTGAACTCGCGCTCGGTCCGCACCGCGCTGACCAGCGAGATGTGGGACACCATCAACTCGGCCTGGATCGAGCTTCAGGCGGTCTGGAGCAAGGGCACCTCGACGCGCGAGGACCTCGCAAAATTCCTGCGCTTCGTGCAGGAGACCTCGCTGCGCTTCGACGGCTCGGCGTACCGGACCATGCTGCGCAACGACGCCTACTGGTTTTCGCGGATGGGCGTGCATCTGGAGCGCGCCGACAACACCGCGCGCATTCTCGACGTGAAGTATCACGTGCTGCTGCCCGAGGAGGAGCATGTCGGCGGCCCGCTCGATTTCTATCAGTGGAGCTCGATCCTGCGCTCGGTCTCGGCGCTGACGGCCTATCACTGGGTCTATCGCGAGACGCTGAAGCCATGGCTGATCGCGGACCTGCTCATCCTCAACGACACGCTGCCGCGCTCGCTGGCCAGCTGCTATGGCAATCTCGTGCGCAACCTCGACCAGATCGGTGTCGCCTATGGCCGCCAGGGCCCGGCCCAGCGCCACGCCCGCGGCATCCGCAACCGGCTGGAACACAGCAATATGAACGACATTTTCCAGCATGGCGTGCATGAATTCATTCAGGAATTCATCACCGACAATTCCAGGCTGGGCGAAATCATCACGAAGCAGTATTTGATCTGATGTCACCCGGCTGACGACATGGGATACCGTCATGGCCGGGCTTGTCCCGGCCATCCACGTTCTTGCTTTCGCGCGACGAGGAAGAACGTGGATGCCCGGGACAAGCCCGGGCACGACGAGCTTCTTTGCGGCGACAGTCGGGCCTAACCACTAACGACACGGTCCACCATGCGCCTGCGAATCCTGCACACCACGACCTATCGCTACGAGCTGGCGGCCACCAGCGTGATCCAGATCCTGCGCATGACGCCCGGCAGCCATGACGGGCAGTATGTGGCGGAATGGCAGATCGACGTCTCCACGGACACCAAGCTCGACACCCACGAGGACGCCTTCGGCAACGTCACCCATGTGCTGTCCTGCGGGCCTGTCGGCGACATCAAGATCACCGCAGAAGGCCTGATCGAGACCCACGACACCGGCGGCGTGCTGCGCGGGACCGACGAGCGCTTTCCGGCCGGCATGTTCCTGCGCGCCACCGATCTCACCTCGGTCAATCCGGCGATGATGGCGGTTGCGCGCCAGTTGCGCAGCGAGGCCGAGAGCGACACGCTCGGCTTCCTGCATACGCTGATGACCGAGATCGGCGATCACATGACCTTCGACGAGGACCCGACCAACAGCGGAACCTCGGCGGCGGAGGCGTTCACGCTCAAGCGCGGGGTCTGCCAGGACTACGCGCACATCTTCATCGCCTGCGCCCGCACCGGCGGCGTACCGGCGCGCTTCGTCTCCGGCCACTTCCTGCGCTCGGACGGCACGGTGCATCAGGACGCCGGCCATGCCTGGGCTGAAGCCTACGTTCCCGATCTCGGCTGGGTCGGATTCGATCCCGCCAACAGCATCTGCGCCACCGACGCCCATGTCCGCGTCGCGATCGGCCTCGACTATCTCGGCGCAGCCCCGGTGCGTGGCACCCGCTATGGCGGCGGCGCTGAGACGCTGGCCGTGGCCGTGAAGGTCGAGCAGGCCGGCCGCGGCGGGCCGTCGCAATCGCAATCCCAACGGCAGAGCTAGGCGCAGCCGTCCGAACGCATGGGTCGTGCTACACTCGCGGGGATCGAAGCTGCCCCCCGCGAGGTACCAATGGCCACTGTAAAGCTGCTTTCGGACGATGAACTCTCCACCGAAGCGCGCGCCGTCTTCGACGATATCCGCAAGGTGCGGAAGTCGGACTTCGTCAACAATTTCTGGCGCGCGTTGGCGCATGATCCGAAGACGCTGCGCAGGACGTGGGAGAGCATCAAGGAGGTGATGGCTCCCGGCGCACTCGATCCCAAGGTCAAGGAAATGCTTTATGTCGCGGTTTCCATCGCGCATGGCTGCAGCTACTGCATCCATTCGCACACCGCCGCTGCGCGGGCCAAGGGCATGACGGAGGCCGAATATGCCGAGATGCTCGCCATCGTCGGCATGGCCGCGGAGACCAACCGGCTGGTCACGGCGCTCGGCGTGCCGGTCGACGAGGCGTTTCTCGTGGATGCGGCGGATTGAGTGACAGAGCTAGCTGCCGCTCCCCGGAATGACGACCTTCCCATGGGAATCGGGGGTTGGACCGGCCTCCGAAATTGGCTAGTAATTCCGCGCAAACGCGTTCGGGGACTGGAAATGACCTATTGTTGCGGAATCCTGGTTCGGGACGGTCTGGTGATGATCGCCGACACCCGCACCAATGCCGGCCTCGACAACGTCTCGACCTTCCGCAAGCTGCACATCTTCTCGAAGCCCGGCGAGCGCATCATGGCGATCGCCAGCGCCGGCAACCTCGCCATCAGCCAGTCGGTGCTGTCCACGCTGACCGAAGGCCTGGAGGACCCCAACACGGGTGAGGTCGAGACGCTAATGAACGCGCCGACCATGTTCCAGGCCGCCCAGCGCATCGGCCGGGCGATCCGCGCCGTGCACGCCACCGAAGGTCCCGCGCTGAGATCCGAGGACGTCTCGTTCGACGTCTCGTTCCTGTTCGGCGGCCAGATCAAGGGCTCGCGCATGCGCCTGTTCATGATCTACACCGCCGGCAATTTCATCGAGTGCACCACCGATACGCCGTACTTGCAGATCGGCGAGCACAAATACGGCAAGCCCGTGCTCGACCGCGCCATGCATTACGACGTCGAGCTGTACGAGGCGCTGAAGACCGGCCTGATCTCGATGGATTCGACCATGCGCTCCAATCTCGGCGTCGGCCTGCCGATCGACGTGCTGGTGGTGCGCGCCGATGCCTGCGAGGCCGATCTCAACCATCGCATCGAGGCGGGCGAGCCCTATTTCCACGATCTGCGCTCGCGCTGGTCGGCGGCGCTGCGCGCGGCGCACCAGAACATTCCGCGGCCGCCCTACAAGAACGAAAAAGAACCCAAAACCTGACAGCATGAGAAAAGGCAGGAAACAATGAGCGAAGCAAAGAAGATCGCAGTGGTGACGGGCGCCGGCACCGGTGTCGGGCGCGCCGCGTCGCTGGCATTGATGAACACCGGCTTCACCGTGGTGCTGGTCGGGCGCCGGCTCGACATGCTCGAGGAGACGGCAAAGCTCGGCCCCGCCGGCAAAAGCCTGTGCGTCACCGCCGACATGACCAAGCCTGATTCGATCGCGGCACTGTTTGACAAGGTGAAGGCGACCTACGGCCGCCTCGACGTGCTCTTCAACAATGCCGGCATGGGCGCCCCCGCCGTCAACTTCGAGGACCTCGGCCTCGAGCAGTGGCAGGCGGTGGTGAACACCAACCTCACCGGCCCGTTCCTGTGCACCCAACACGCCTTCCGCATCATGAAGGACCAGAGCCCGCGCGGCGGCCGCATCATCAACAACGGCTCGATCTCGGCGCATGCGCCGCGGCCGTTCTCGGCGGCCTACACCTCGACCAAGCACGCCATCACCGGCCTGACCAAGGCCAGCAATCTCGACGGCCGCATGTACGACATCGCCGTCGGCCAGGTCGACATCGGCAACGCCGCGACCCCGATGACCGATCGCATGGTCAACGGCCCCGGCGTGCTGCAGCCTGACGGCACCACCAAGCACGAGCCGCGCATGGATGCGAAAGCGGTCGGCGATGCCGTGGCCTACATGGCCGGCCTGCCGCTCGATGCCAACGTGCTGACCATGACCGTCATGGCGACCAAGATGCCGTTCGTGGGGCGGGGCTGAACTCAAAACTGCGAAAACAACCCCATGCACAGTAGGGATCTCTTTGATTCCTCTGTGCTTTGTCCGAGACTTTCGGGGGGCATCCAGTCCCGTGCCCCGGACGCTGCGCGGCATGCAATGACGCGCTGCTGAGCCGGGGCCAATGCCTCCGCGATCTCGTGCTTGGCCTCCTGGGTCCCGGCTCAGCGGCGCGTCACTTCGTGCCGCACCGCGTCCGGGACACGAGAAATTCCCCTACTCCAAGCTCTCCACCTGCCGCAGGCTCGGAAACAGCTTCATCCACAAAAGCGCCACCGCAACGGTGGCAACGCCGCCGAGCACGGCGGCCGGCATGGCGCCGAGCAGTGCGGCGGCCACTCCGCTTTCGAACTGGCCGAGCTGGTTCGAGGCGTTGATGAAGAGGAAGTTCACCGCGCCGACCCGGCCGCGCATCTCGTCGGGCGTGGACAGCTGCACCAGCGAGAAGCGGATCACGACGCTGATCGTGTCGGCAGCACCGAGCACGGCGAGCGCGAGCACCGACAGCCACATCCAGGAGGACAGCGCGAACACGATGGTGGCGAGGCCGAACACGATCACGGCCTGGAACATGCGCAGGCCCACGTGCCTCGAGATGGCGTGACGTGCCAGCACCATGGTCATAAGGAGCGCACCGACCGCCGGCGCGGCACGGAGCACGCCGAGCCCGACCGGACCGGTCTGCAGGATGTCGCGGGCATAGATCGGCAGCAGCGCGGTGACGCCGCCGAACAGCACCGCGAACAGGTCCAGCGAGATGGTGCCAAGGATCGCCGGATTGCTGCGAATGAAGCGAACGCCGGCAAAGATGTTGTCCGAGTCCATCCCCTGCTTCGCGATCGCCTGCGGACGCGGCCGGATGAAGCCGGTCAGGATCATGCCGAAGATCCAGAACAGCACCATCATGGCATAGGCAAGATGCGGGGCGACCGCATAGGCGAAGCCGCCGAGCGCCGGGCCGGTGATGGTCGCGACCTGCGCCGCCCCGCTGGAGACTGCGGTGGCACGCTGAAGCGAGCCCTGCGGCGCGATCAGCGGCAGCAGCGCCGCCGTGGTCGGGCTCTCGAACGCGCCGGCAATGCCGAGCACGAAGGTCGCGATGAAGATCTGGACTTCGCCGACCGCGCCGAGATAGGTGATGATTGCGAGATAGAGCGCGGTCGCCGCTTCAACGAGCTGGCAGAGCTGGACCACCCGCTTGCGCTCATAGCGGTCGGCGGCGTGGCCGGCGACGAACACCAGGAGCGCGGTGGGCAGGAACTGCACGAGGCCGACCATGCCGAGGTCGAAGGCCGAGCCGGTGAGATCGTAGATCTGCCAGCCGATCGCGACCGCCGCGATCTGGCTGGAAAAGCGCGACAGGCTGCGCGAGAGCAGGAAGAACAGGAACGCGCGGTGGGCGAGGAGCGCGCGGGCGCTGACCGGCGGATGTCCGGAATTTAGCTGCTCTGGCATCGCCTTTTGGGTCACCCTCGGACCGCTCTCCCCCTCACTGTCGAAGGCCCCCGCGTGGCCGAGGTGGCCCCGCTTGTCAACAGTGGGGCGCTTCTGGCGGCTCCCGGCATTGCCTTTGCAGCGCCGGCCCGGCCATAATCATTGAGGGTTTGGGGACATCATGCTGCGTTTGCAATCGGCACTCGGCATTTTCGCATTGCTGTTGATCGCCTTCGCATTGGCGGAGAATCGGCGCGCCGTGTCGCTGCGGCAGGCGGCGATCGGCCTCGTCGCCACGTTCGTCACCGCGATCGTGCTCCTGAAGCTGCCGGTCGTCGCGCACGCCTTCGGCGCCATCAACGATGCGGTCGGCGCGATCTCCGCGGCCTCGCGCGCCGGCTCCGCCTTCGTGTTCGGCTATGTCGGCGGCGGCGCCCTGCCCTTCGACCTCAAGGTGCCTGGCGCCGATTTCATCCTGGCGTTCCAGGCGCTGCCGATCGTGCTGGTCATGAGCGTGCTGACGACGCTGCTGTTCTATTGGCGCGTGCTGCCGCCGATCGTGCGCGGCATGGCCTGGCTGCTGGAGCGGACGCTCGGCGTCGGCGGCGCGGTGGGCCTCTCGACCGCCGCCAATATCTTTCTCGGCATGGTCGAGGCGCCGCTGTTCGTGCGGCCGTATCTGAAGCAGATGACCCGCAGCGAATTGTTCCTGGTGATGACCGGCGGCATGGCGGGCATCGCCGGCACCGTGCTGGTGCTCTATGCGACGCTCCTTGCTCCTCTCATTCCCGACGCGGCCGCGCACTTCGTCATCGCCTCCGTGCTGGGCGCGCCGGCCGCGATCCTCGTCAGCCTGATCATGGTGCCTGAAACCTCCAACACGCGTACCGGCGGCACGCTCGAAGATCCGGAGATGGAAGTCTCCAGCACGATGGATGCGATCGTGAAAGGCACCAGCGCGGGGATCGAGTTGCTGATCAATATCGTCGCCATGCTGCTTGTGCTGGTGGCGCTGGTCTATCTCGTCAACGCCATGCTCGGCCTGCTGCCGAATGTTGGCGGCGCCGCGATCTCGTTGCAGCGCCTGCTCGGTCTCGTGATGGCGCCGGTGTGCTGGCTGATGGGGCTGCCATGGGATCAGGCGGTGACGGCCGGTAGCCTGATGGGCACCAAGACCGTGCTCAACGAATTGATCGCCTATGTCGACTTTGCGAAGCTACCGGGCGATGCGCTCGACCCGCGCTCGCGACTGATCATGCTCTACGCGATGTGCGGCTTCGCTAACTTCGCCAGCCTCGGCATCATGATCGGCGGCTTGGGCGTGATGGCGCCGGAGCGGCGCGAGGAGATCAACGCGCTGGGATTGAAGTCGATCGTATCAGGAACGCTGACGACGTGCTTGATGGGGGCGGTGGTGGGGGTCATCACGTGACCCGTGGTGATGCCGTAGCCTGGTCAACTGCACAATTTCGACTTCTGCAAGATGCGGCGCACCTCGGCCAGCTTGGCACGGCAGGGCTCGACCGCCATGGCCTTCGCCTCGCTCGTTCGTCCCTGCGCCCACAGCAACACCGCCATCAAGCCCTGCGCCCCGGAGCGCACCGGCCCACCCGCCACATCTGAAGCGGCGAGCGACAGGGCGGTTCGCGCTTCCGTCTCGGCGGCACTGAGGTTGGCTTGTTCCAGGAAGAAGACCGCACGGAACACGTGGGCCCGCGCGTCTTTTGGGTAGCGGGTGACGAGATCGAACGACCGGCTGACCATCTCGTCAGCCTTCGCCGGCACTTCCGACGCGCGGATATAGTGCACGGCATCGGCCATGTAGGACGAATAATGAACGGCGGCGAAGCCGGCGCAGATCAGAGATCCGAGGGATGCTGCAAGCAACGTCATGCCGGCGCTCCGCGGCAGGCTGTCATAGGACCAGAAGGCGAGCCACGGCGTGATCGCAAGCGCGGCACCGGCCACCGCACCGCCTGCATGGGCATAATAGTTGACATTGCCCGAGGCGCCGAAGGCCAGCGGCAGCAGTGCGGGAACACCGAAGAAGAGCGACGTCTTCAGTCTCGATATGGTTTGATCGGCGTCCGCTTCGGGCTCGAAGCTCGCGACGAACAGCGCGGCGATGAGCCCGGTGATGGCGCCGGACGCGCCCACGCCCACCGTGCCGGGGCCATTGCCCAGCAGAGAGCCGACCTCGCCCGCCACTGCACTGGCGACGAAGATCAGCGCAAACCAGCCACGGCCGATCAGAGACTCCAGCCTGACGCCGACGATGAACAACCCAATGCAGTTGCTGACGAGGTGCCACCCGCTGCCGTGCAGCAGCGGCGCAAGGCCAATCCTCCACCACTCTCCTCGTCCGACAACGAGATCGTAGCCCGACGCGCCCTGGGCGATCAGCGAGCGGACGTCGAGGTCACCATCCCGCGCAACGTCGATGGCCAGGCTGCGTTGCAGAGCGAAGATCAAAAGCAGACCGAAAATCAGGCCAATGGTGAGGAAAGGGATATCGGCCAGAAGCCTGTTATCGCCAAAAAGCGTCCCTTCGCTGGGCAAGGGCCGAGCGGGGTCGCGCACGATCTCCCGCACGGTCGGCGCGGCGACGGGTTGAAACGACGCTCTTGACGGCGGCGCCGTAACGCCGCGTCGGCCAAAAGTGTTGGTCGCCATGAAAGCACTCCCGCGTTTTCACATCCTTGAGTTGCCGCGAGAGGTATTTTCGATTGGTTAGCGCCCGCCCTGCAGGTCAGCCGAAACCATCCGACTGGTAATTGCCCGGTTTCCCAGATCGCGTGCTTTTTAGCGATCGTGACGGGAACGCTGACGACGTGTTTGATGGGCGGTGTGGGGGCTGGAGTCGCGACGGTCCTGCAGCCCGGATGGAATGCAGCGCAATCCCGGCTACGTACCCGTCACAGCAATGACGAAGGAGAGAGATCGGCCTACGCCTTCAACTCCACCGTCCTGAACTCCGCCGGCAGGATCACCTCCAGCAGTTCGACGTCATCCGAATAATCCAGGATCATGTGCTTGATCTTCGGCGGCTGGGTCCAGGCGCTGCCTTCTTTCATCAACGTCTCGCCCTGCCCGTCCATATAAGTCTTCACCCAGCCCTTGAGCACGTAGACCATCTGGAAGTCGACGTCGTGAAAATGCAGCTTTGACACCTCGGCCGGATCGCAAGGACCTTGCAACCGGATCACGTGCGCTTGCGCGAGGCCATGGCTAGCGTCGGCGATGCCGAGGTCGCGGTATTTCGCGTAAGCGCGCAGGCCATCGGCCTTGAAGTCTTCCTCGCGGTGATGGCTGATCGCGATGCGCTGCCTGGGACGTGCGGGCTTCTTCGGTACGGCAGTGCGAGCCTTTGCCTTCACCGCCTTGCGTGCCGAGGATCGCGCCGCCGCTTTGGCGCCGCTCCGCTTCTTCACTGCGGTCTTCGTTGCGGGTCTTGATGCCTTTTGCTTGGCCATTGTCTGCCTCCCTGATCTGAGCGCGCCCGCCGGACGGGTACAACCCGAGCACAGATTATCCAGTCTTGGATGAGGCGGCAATTGCCGGGCGCAAGGCTAGCGGCTCGATGAGCCGATCGGTCGTAGCTTGTCCCAAGCTGTCGTGGCGAACGGCCGTCGTCTCGTATTCGTTCTCCCGCTGAATTAATCTCGAAGAGAGATTCTGGGGGATTGAAGCCATGGGCAACAGCGTAGGTCAGCGTGCATTTCAAAATGCCCGGCTTCAGAAACGGCAAAAGGCCGAAGTGCTGCCGTTGCTCGGGCATGCGCTCCAGCTACACAAGATGGGGCTTCTCGCCGAGGCCCAGGCTGCCTATCGGCAACTCCTGCAGCTCGCGCCCAACCAATTCATGGCGCTGCACATGCTCGGTGCTTTGGAGTCCGACGCCAAGAATTTTCAGCAAGCCGAAATCCTGCTGAGCCGGGCGGTCGCCGTGGATCCGCAATCTGCCGATGCTCATATGAGGCTGGGCGTCGCGCTCAACGGGCTGCGGCGTCACGACGAGGCCTGCGCGAGCTATCGAAAGGCCCTCGCCTTGCGGCCCAACCACGCCGCAACCCTCTCCAATCTCGGTAACGCGAGCGTGGCCCTCGATCTTCACGAGGAGGCACTTCACAGCTACGACAAGGCGATCGCACTCGACGCAAGCCTTGCCGAAGCCCACAACGGCCGGGGTTGGGCGCTGTGCCGTCAACGCAATTATGACGAGGCCGTCGCAAGCTTGAACCGCGCGCTGTCGATCAAGCCCGACTATGCCGCGGCGCTGGCGAACCGTGCCACGGCTTTACGGGAACTTCAGCGATTTGACGAAGCGCTGGCAGACGGCAATCAGGCAATTGCGCTGGCACCCGACGACGCGAATGGGTGGCTCGCGCGGGCCAGTGTCCTGCTCCAGATCCAGCAAATTGCCCACGCATCCCACGACTGCCAGCAGGCGCTGGCGATCGATCCCGATTCCATTCAAGCTCATCTGGTGCTGGGTCTTTGCCTCGCCGGACTTGGCCGGGTCGACGAAGCCCTCGCCAGTTTCGACAGAGCCCTCGACATCCAGCCTGACCTGCAGAGCGCGATCTCCAACAAGATATTCACGCTCGATTTTGCGGGGGACGCCACCGTTGAACGGCATCAGCAGGCGCGTCAGGTGTGGTGGGAGCGTGTCGGCGCGAAAATCGCTTCAGGCGCGGCGGGCCCGCATGACAACAACCGCGATCCGGACCGCCGTCTGGTGCTCGGCTATGTCTCGTCGGATTTCAACGCGCATTCGGCTGCGTTGATTTTCAAGCCGGTGCTCCAACACCATGACCGGGCACAGTTCGAGGTCGTGTGCTACGCTTGTTCGTCGAAAGTGGATGCGACGACCGGCGAATTTCAGGGGATCGCCGATCGCTGGCGCGACGCCTCGCAATGGACCGAAGATCGCCTCACCGCCGAGATCCGCGCCGACGGCATCGACATCCTGATCGATCTGTCCGGCCATACGAGAGGCAACCGCCTCGGCGTGTTTGCGCGCAAGCCTGCACCGATCCAGGTGCACGGCTGGGGTCACGGCACTGGCACCGGGCTGCCGACGATCGATTATCTGTTCTCGGACCCGGTCGCGATTCCCTTCGAGGTTCGGCATCTGTTTGCGGAGACCGTTGTCGACCTGCCGTGCTTCGTGACGCTGGCCTCGCTGCCGACCGAGATTCCACGGGCACCTACGCCGGCGATCTCGAACGGCTTCGTCACCTTCGGCGTCTTCAACCGCATCAGCAAGATTTCGGACGAGGCGGCGCAAGTCTGGTCCAGGATTCTCGAGCGGGTGCCGGGCTCGCGACTGCTGATCAAGGATGTTGCGCTGGACGACCAGCTGGTCCGCGAAAATTTGTTGGCGCGGTTCGAGGCTTGCGGATTGCCGGCCGAACGCGTCGATCTGCTCGGCGCCACCTTGCGAAGCGAACATCTGGCATCGTTCAATCGCGTCGATATCTGCCTCGACCCGTTCCCGCAGAACGGCGGCGTCAGCACGTGGGAAGCCTTGCAGATGGGCGTGCCGGTGGTGGCGAAGCTCGGCAACAGCCTGCCCAGCCGTGCTGCCGGCTCCATCCTCACCGCACTCGGCTTGCCGGACTGGGTCACGGACAGCCATGAGGCATATATCGAAATCGCAACGAGCCGAGGTTCTGAGATCAGCGAGCTCGACAGGTTGCGCCGCGAGCTGCCCGACAAGATCCGGGCCGCAGCCGCCAGCAACCCCGTCGCATACGGGCGAGCGGTCGACGACGCCTATCGCGCGATGTGGAGACGCTATTGCAGCGAGGGCGCCTGATCGCCCCTCAGGCGATCCCGGGAATAGTGCGTTCGTCCGACGACCTGCAACTGAGATATCGTAGGGTGGGCAAAACGACTGGTCCGCCATAGCTCGAAGAGCGACGGCGGAAGCGTGCCTACCTTCCGCGCGCGATCATGGAGAGATGGTGGGCCCGGCGCTAAGCGCCTTGGCCCACTCTACGAGACCGATATTCGTCTCAATGCAGCCGGAACACGCCATCCACGGCGCGCAGCTCGGCCGGCTTGATCAGCTTGGAGTGCGCGACGGTGACCGAATGGAGGGGGCCGTCGAGCTTTTCCTGCCAGAAGGCCAGGAAATCCTTCAGCGCCGGGAATTTCGGAAACATGTCGTAGTTCTGCCAGACGTAGGTCTGGAGCAGCGAGGGATGATCCGGCATCCGGTAGAGGATTTGTGCCGTCGTCAGCCCGTAACCTAAAAGCTGTTTCCGAAAGTCCTCGGAAACGCCCCCACTCCGCACGCCCATGCCAACCTCCTTTGCAGGAGCGCATTCAAGGGGCGGCCTGGTCGGTGTGCGCCTTACGAGCCACCCGGTACTGATGCGCTCACATGAGAGAAATGTGACGCAAACTGACAACCCATCTCAAGCCCAAAAGTTTAACAAGCTGTTGAAATTCAATGCGTTAGCAGCAGATGGGTCACCGTGCTAATACGGCTCGGCCTCGGTTAACGATGGAAAAGAGATTCTGGCAGTCCGCGCTTCCGGGTGC
This sequence comes from Bradyrhizobium sp. CCBAU 65884, assembly GCF_028128835.1. Taxonomy (NCBI): domain Bacteria; kingdom Pseudomonadati; phylum Pseudomonadota; class Alphaproteobacteria; order Hyphomicrobiales; family Nitrobacteraceae; genus Bradyrhizobium; species Bradyrhizobium sp. CCBAU 65884. The sequence goes on from NZ_LBJU01000123.1 coordinate 89,799, forward strand.
TGATTTTTCTGCTAGAAGCCCTTGCTCCCGCAAAATTCCTGTCCTATTTCAGCCTCGCCTGTGCTAGCACTCGCGGGCACAGATTGCTAACAAACGAAAATCATCAACTCGTGCAAATGCTTAGGAGAGCTGCATGAAATTCCGTCCGCTTCACGACCGCGTCGTGGTCAAGCGCATCGACGCAGAAGAGAAGACCGCCGGCGGCATCATCATCCCCGACACTGCCAAGGAAAAGCCCTCCCAGGGCGAAGTCGTCGCCGTCGGCCCCGGTGGCCGCGACGAAGCCGGCAAGCTGATCCCGATCGACCTCAAGGTTGGCGACCGCGTGCTGTTCGGCAAGTGGTCCGGCACTGAAGTCAAGATCGACGGCGTCGATCTCTTGATCATGAAGGAAAGCGACATCATGGGCGTCCTCGACGTCCCCGCTTCCAAGAAGAAGGCGGCCTAAGAGCCCCTCTCTCCCTCCAGTCAACCTCAAGGAAAATTCCAGATGGCAGCCAAAGAAGTCAAATTCTCGGTTGAAGCGCGCGACAAGATGCTGCGCGGCGTCGACATCCTCGCCAACGCGGTGAAGGTCACGCTCGGTCCGAAGGGCCGCAACGTCGTGCTCGACAAGTCGTTCGGCGCTCCCCGCATCACCAAGGACGGCGTCACCGTCGCCAAGGAGATCGAGCTCGAGGACAAGTTCGAGAACATGGGCGCCCAGATGGTGCGCGAAGTCGCCTCCAAGTCCGCTGACGCGGCCGGCGACGGCACCACCACCGCCACCGTGCTGGCCCAGGCGATCGTGCGCGAAGGCGCCAAGTCGGTTGCCGCCGGCATGAACCCGATGGACCTCAAGCGCGGTATCGACCTCGCGGTCGAGGCCGTCGTTGCGGACCTCCAGAAGAACTCCAAGAAGGTCACCTCGAACGACGAGATCGCCCAGGTCGGCACCATCTCGGCCAACGGCGACCAGGAGATCGGCAAGTTCCTCTCCGACGCCATGAAGAAGGTCGGCAACGAGGGTGTCATCACCGTCGAGGAAGCCAAGTCGCTCGAGACCGAGCTCGACGTCGTCGAGGGCATGCAGTTCGACCGCGGCTACATCTCGCCCTACTTCGTCACCAACGCCGACAAGATGCGCGTTGAGATGGACGACGCCTACATCCTCATCAACGAGAAGAAGCTCTCCTCGCTGAACGAGCTGCTGCCGCTGCTCGAGGCCGTGGTGCAGACCGGCAAGCCGCTGGTCATCGTCGCCGAGGACGTCGAAGGCGAAGCCCTCGCGACCCTGGTCGTGAACCGCCTGCGCGGCGGCCTGAAGGTCGCGGCCGTCAAGGCTCCGGGCTTCGGCGATCGCCGCAAGGCCATGCTGCAGGACATCGCGATCCTGACCGGCGGCCAGGCGATCTCGGAAGATCTCGGCATCAAGCTCGAGAACGTCACGCTCAACATGCTCGGTCGCGCCAAGAAGGTGATGATCGACAAGGAGAACACCACGATCGTCAACGGCGCCGGCAAGAAGGCCGACATCGAGGCGCGCGTGGCCCAGATCAAGGCGCAGATCGAGGAGACCACCTCGGATTACGACCGTGAGAAGCTCCAGGAGCGTCTTGCCAAGCTCGCTGGCGGCGTCGCGGTGATCCGCGTCGGCGGCGCGACCGAGGTCGAGGTGAAGGAGCGCAAGGATCGCGTTGATGACGCGATGCATGCGACCCGCGCGGCTGTGGAAGAAGGCATCGTTCCGGGCGGCGGCGTCGCCCTGCTCCGTGCCTCCGAGCAGCTCAAGGGCCTGCGCACCAAGAACGACGACCAGAAGACCGGCGTCGAGATCGTGCGCAAGGCGCTGTCGGCTCCGGCTCGCCAGATCGCGATCAACGCCGGTGAAGACGGCTCGGTGATCGTCGGCAAGATCCTGGAGAGCAAGACCTACGCTTACGGCTTCGACTCCCAGACCGGCGAATATGCCGACCTCGTCAAGAAGGGCATCATCGACCCGACCAAGGTGGTCCGTACCGCGATCCAGAACGCTGCCTCGGTGGCCGCGCTGCTGATCACCACGGAAGCCATGGTCGCCGAGCTGCCCAAGAAGGGCGGCGCCGGCCCGGCGATGCCCCCGGGCGGCGGCATGGGCGGCATGGACTTCTAAGGTCCAACGACCTCAAGAACTACGAAACCCCGGCAGCGATGCCGGGGTTTTTGTTTGGGGGTGATACACGCTAAGATGGTGGTGGGTTCGTCATTCCGGGGCGGCGCGTAGCGCCGAGCCCGGAATCCATAACCACAGGCGGATGGAATGGCCTATTATGTCTACATCCTCGCAAGTAAGAAGCACGGCACCCTCTACATCGGCGTGACCAGCGATCTCGTTCGCCGTGTGTAAGAGCACAAGACAAAGGCCGTTCCCGGATTCACGACGAAGTACGACGTTTCGAAGCTCGTCTTGTTCGAGATCTACGACGATGCAGTTACCGCCATCGCCCTCGAGAAAGAACTCAAGAAGTGGCGTCGCGACTGGAAGACGCGGCTGATCGAGGAGCAGAATCCAAACTGGGATGATCTCTATCCCGGGATAGCCAACTAAGGCCTGTGGTTATGGATTCCGGGCTCGCGCCCAAGTGGGCGCGCCCCGGAATGACAGTGCGGCACAATCAAACGCTTCGCGCCCATGACGGTCGCCCTCACTCCACCTTGCCCAGCCGGTCCATGTGCGGCTCGCCGTCTTCGTCGAGCGACCAGAAGATGCGCGTCACCTTGCCGACGAGATTGTCCATCGGCACGAAACCGAACGTCGACATCATGCGGCTGTCGGTGGAATTGTCGCGGTTGTCGCCGAGCACGAAGAAATGGCCCGGGGGCACCGTGAAGACGTTGGTGTTGTCCAGGAAACCGTTGTCGAGGCAGTCGTTGGTGACATAGGACGCGCCGCTCGGCAGCGTCTCGCGCCAACGCTTGACCCTGACGCCGCCATCCCCACCGCAGGCGTTGTCGGCGAGCCCGTCCTCGAGCGCGACGCGCGTCACCGGCCGGTCGTTGAGGATGAGCTGGCCCTGCCGCATCTGGATGCGGTCGCCGGGCAGCCCGACCACGCGTTTGACGTAGTCGACCGAGCTGTCCTTTGCCGTCCGGAACACGACGATGTCGCCGTATTCCGGGTCGGCAGCAAAGACGCGGCCCGAGATCCAGGACGACGCGAACGGCAATGAATACCGGCCGTAGCCATAGGCATATTTGGCGGCGAAGACGTAGTCACCGACCATCAGCGTCGGCGCCATCGAATTGGAGGGGATGCTGAACGGCTGATAGAGGACGAAGCGAAACAGGATCAGCGGGGACCACAGCACCGGGACCAACAGGATCAGGATGACGATCACCTTCCATTCCCGCGATTGCGCTCGCGACGGCCGGATGGAGTCCTGAAGAATCGTCATGCGCCTGCCCTGATCAAACCCGTGGTCTTCGCGAGTTTACGCAACCTTCGCGCGCGCGCAATCCCGGCTCCGTGATTTTGGTCGCACAGGCGCGGTTCGGCGTTCATTGCAAGCGACGACGACGGATATGTGAAGGGCCGCCCGTGGGCGGCCCTTCGGTTTTACGCACTCTCGGGGGCCTTCAGGCGCACGAGCCGGGTCAGAAGGGCATCGAGGCCCTCGCCGTTGCCGGCGTGGAGATCGATGCGGCCGACCTTCTCGACCAGCCGCTCCAGCGACTCCAGCTCCTTGAGCCGCAGCAGCAGGGGGTTCTCCTCCATCAGGCGGGCGGTGTTCAGAAGCGAACGCGTCGCCGCAGTCTCTTCCTGCCGGCGGATCAGGTTCGCCTTGGCGACCCGCTCCGCCTCCACCACCTTGTTCACCAACTCCCGGATCTCGCCGGGCAGGATCACGTCCTTGACGCCGAGCTCGGTGACCTCGACACCGGACTCCGCGACGCGTGCCCGCACATAGTCGCGCAGCTCCGCATCCAGCGCCGCCTTCGCAGACAGCACCTCGTCCAGCGTCCGGCCCGCAACCGCCTCGCGGATCGCGAACTGCACCAAGCGGTACAGCCACGCATCCACGTCGGGCACGGTCGCAACCGTGCGCTCGGGATCGACCACCTTACGGAACGCCGTCAGCGTCACCCGCAGCGCGATGCGATCCTTGGTCAGCATCTCCTGCGCGGTGATCTCGACCGCCTGGGGCCGCAGGTCGAGGCGCTTCACCTCGATCTTGCGGCCGACGGTCCAGAAGGCGTGCCGACCGGGCACGAGCCGCTCGACGAGCCGGCCCTCGACATAGAGCAGGCCCGCCTCGTGGTTCTCGACCACCGTCTCCGACGTCACGGCCGAGCGGTTACGCTCGATCATGGCCAGATGCCGCGCACCAACCCTGACATCGCTGGACACGTCGATGCGCTCGACATCGACGCTCGTTGCGACCTTCCAGTAGACGCGCACCTGCCAGGGCGTCATCAGATGCACGGGCCGGCCGTCGAGGCTGACGATGGCGATCTCGTCCGCCTTGGTCTCGACCGCCTCGAACAGTTCGGCGGCGAGATCAGGCCGTGCGGCCTTCAGCACCGCGTAGCGATCCGCAGAGAATTCGCTGCGGACCACATCGAGCACCTCGGCCTTGAGCTCGTGCAGGGGATCGAACAGACGATGCCTGCCGGGCGCGAGCACGCGCACGAGCTGCCCGTTGCGCGTGAGCAGCGCACGCTCGCCATCCTTGACCGTCACGTTCAGCATCAGCAAATGCCAGCCCTTGTTCGAAGTCATGGCACGCCTCCATCGTTTTGCGTCCGGCCGGATGCCGGACAACAGGTTTCGTTTGCAAAGGATTTGAGGACGCGGACGACGCTTCCTGAGAGATGACGGACCGAGGCTTGAGCTCGCATGACGACGGGCGCACGCGCGCGATCGCGCGACGGATGTCGCGCGGCCGAGCGGAGCCACCCGGCATCAACGCAAGCGGTATCTACCCGCGGCGCAAAGCCGGTCTCATAGTGTCTAGGTTCGGACGGAAAGCCTTGCGGCAAAACGGCCGGACTGCGACTGAAGCGCGCGTCCGGTCCTCGTCAGAGGTGTCAGTTTTTCAGGCTGACCCGTAGCGCTGGAGCGGGATTCGAACCCGCGTCACGATGATTAAACGTCATCTGCTCTACCACTGAGCTATCCTTTGGTTGGTACAAGAAATCGGAATCGAACCGATGCCTCCGGATTTTACTCCGGCGCTCTCCATGAGCTACATCCTGCGTCTTCATTCGGCGGAACACGAAACCGGAGACCGGCTCGCGCCAGCCGGGATCTCAACGAGCCCGGACACATGGCCTAGCGAAGGAGCGGGCTAATAGACCAGGCACGTTCGGGTTGCAAGGGGGAGCTCGAAGATTTTTCGACACAGCTTGCGCAGTGTGACGCGAGGATCACAGCGCCATGTGACGTCAAGGGCGCGAAGTTTCCTGGAAACACGCCCTCACCCAGTCGATCGTCACGCGCGTCGCGGGATCGCGCTTGAGATGGTTCTGCACCAAGAGCCAGACGTCGCGCCGCCTCGGCAGCAGCGTCGCGCGCAGGCTGCGGTCGGCGAACAGGCCTTCGCAGCTGTGCTCGGGCAGCACGCCGACGGCCTGATGCGACTGGATCAAGGTCCTGATGATGCGGACATTGTCGGTGATGCAGCGAACGTTCGTCAGCCGCTTCGCGCGCAAGAACTGCTGTTCGGGAATGGTGTCGAGCTCATCGGGATAGATGCAGGCGACCGGCTCGCCGCCGGCGCGGTCGGCGGGCTCGAAGAAATACAGCCTGACATCGCCGAGCTTGGAGATGGTGAAGTCGCCCTTCTCCGGCTTGCGCAGGCGAATGGCGAGGTCGGCCTGCCAGCGCGAGAATTTGACGTTGCCGCTGGACGTCAGGAATTGCAGGGTCAGGCCGGGATGATCGCGCAGGAAGCTGCTCGCGTGCGGCGCCAGCAACTCTTCGGCGACCGCGTTGGTCGAGGCGATGCGCAGGCGGCCGACCGGGCCGGGCTGGCTCTCCTTGATGCGGTCGATCGCCGCGACATGGACGGCCATCGCGCCGACATGCTCGAGCACCGCCTCGCAATGGCGCGTCGGACGGCGCTGGCCGTCCACGGCATCGAACAGCAGCACGCCGAGATCGCACTGGATGCGTGCGAGCCGGCGGCCGACGGTGGTCTCGTCGATGCGCAGCCGCGCGCTGGCGCCGGCATAGGTGCCCTCGTCCCTCACCGCGGCAATGATGCGCAGATCGTCCCAGTTCATCCGGGCGAGCCTAGCAGGCGATGCCGCGTCCTGCAAATCTGCAGCCATTAGCTGCAATAGTCCTGCACAATGGCAGGCCCATGCTGCGCTAATGTGACGCCATCCGATCTCCCTGGAAGGCCTGACCAGCATGACCGCTCCCAAGACCCTGCTCGAACTCGCCGGCGCCGATCTCAATCCGCCGAAGCTCAACGAGGCCTGCCTCGTGCTGATCGACATCCAGAACGAATATTGCGCCGGCCCGTTGGCCCTTCCCGATGCACAGCCGGCGATCGCCGCGGCGGCGCGCCTGCTGGCGCGGGCACGGGAGAGCGGCGCTGCGATCATCCATGTCGCGCACAAGGGCCGCGCCGGCAGCCTGTTCGATCGCGAGGCGGCGCGCGGCGCGATCGTCGATCGCCTGACGCCGCAAGCAGGCGAGCCCGTGATCGAGAAAGCGCTGCCGAACTCATTCGCCGGCACCGATCTGCAAGCCCGGCTTGCCGCGACCGGATGCAAGAACATCGTGCTGGCCGGCTTCATGACCCACATGTGCATCTCCTCGACCGCCCGCGCCGCGCTCGACCTCGGCCTGCGGACGACGATCGCGGCCGATGCCTGCGCCACCCGTGACCTGCCGGATGGCCGCGGCGGCACACTGGACGCCCGGACGATTCACGAGGTCGCGCTGGCCGAGCTCTCGGACCGCTTCGCGATCATCGCGCGCAGCGATGCGCTGATTTGACGGAGCATCCGATGCTGCAACTCTATTTCTTTCCGATGGCCTGCTCGCTCTCGAGTCGCATCGCGCTGATGGAGGCCGGTATCGAGGCGCAGTATCACCTCGCCCATATCTGGACCAAGCAGATCGTGGACGACGGCAGCGATTTCCTCGGCGTGTCGCCGAAGGGCGCGGTGCCGGTCCTGGCGCTGGAGAACGGCGAACGGCTGACCGAGAGCGCGGCAGTGCTGCAATACATCGCAGACGTGAAGCCGACGGCGGGCCTTGCGCCGGCGTTCGGGGATCCCGATCGCTATCGCTTGCAGGAGTGGCTGAGCTTCGTCGGCGCCGAGATCCACAAGGCGTTTCTGTTTCCGGCCTTCTGGTACAAGGACGACGGCTCGCTCGCCAAGCCGCGCGCCAGAATCACGCAGACATTGTCGGTGCCGTCGGCGCATCTGGCGGAGCGCGAATTCCTCGTGGGTGACGGCTTCACCGTCGCGGATGCCCACCTCACCTGGGCCTTGCTGCTGCTCCGTCCCGCAGGCGTCGACATCGCGCAATGGCCGTCTCTGTCAGCCTATCTCGGGCGCATGCAGGCGCGGCCGGCCGTGCGGGAAGCGATTGCGACCGAGATGGCCCTGCGCAAGGCGATGGCAGCGTGACCGGACGTCACGGTCGCGAAATCTGATCGTTTTCCCGGCGAGGGCATTGAAGTCGGCGCGGCTTACGCTAATCTGGAGGGATATTTTTCGATATTTTCTTGGAAGGCATTCATGCGTGCTCTTTCCAGATTGTCCTCATCTTTATTTTGCCTGGGCCTCCTCGCCGGCTGGCTGTCTCCCGATACTGCATCTGCGGACACGCGCGTGGCATTGGTGATCGGCAACGGCGCCTATACATCGACGGCGCAGCTGCCCAACCCGTCACACGATGCCGAGGACGTCGCAGCCTCACTCAAGCGCAGCGGCTTCGAGGTAATCCAGGGCATCGACCTGCGCCAGGCCGACATGCAGGATCTGACCATCCGCTTCGCGCGCGCCGCGAGCAGAGCTGACGTCGCCATATTCTATTACAGCGGCCATGCGATGCAGTACAACGGCGTGAACTATTTGATGCCTGTCGACGCCACGCTCACCGATGAGGCCGACCTGAAGCGCTTCGTGCGGGTCGACGACATCGTGAACGATCTGCAGCAAGCCAAGAACCTGCGCATCCTGGTGCTCGATTCCTGCCGCGACAATCCGCTGGCGGAAACTCTCAAGCGCTCGGCGACGCGGGCCGCCTCGATCGGGCGCGGCCTGTCGAAGGTCGAAGCTCCGCGCGGCACGATCGTGTCGTTCTCGACGCAATCGGGGCAGACCGCGGCGGACGGCGTCGGCCGCAACAGCCCCTACACGGCCGCGTTCCTCAAGCACATCGAAGAGCCGCAGGAGATCGGCGATGTGTTTCGCGACATCAGCAGCGACGTCTATGATGCCAGCGGAAAAACGCAGCTCCCGGAGCTGTCGCTGTCGATCATCGGCAAGTTCTACCTGAACGGACCGGTGTCGGTCACGATCGCACCCGCAGCTCCGCAGGCCGCGCCGCGGGCCGACCCGTGCGCATCCGCGGAGGCGCACTGGAAGGCTGCCGACACCATCGGCACCGTCAGCGCCTTCGAGGACCATCTGACGCGTTTTTCCAGTTGCAGCTTCGTCAGTCTCGCCAAGGCGCGGATCGAGGGCCTGAAGCAGAAGGTGGCGCTGGCGCCTGCGACCAATACCCGCGCCGGCGGCAGCAAGGACTTCGACGGCACTTGGGACGTGACGCTGAACTGCCCGGCTTCCGGCAAGGCGCAGGGCTTCACCAGGCCCCTCGCCGGCACCGTGACCAACGGCGTGTTTCACGCCGAGGCTCAGAACAAGGACGGCGTCAACCGCCTGGAGATCGACGGCCAAATCCAGGCCGACGGCAAGACGACGTTGAGCGCGCGCGGCACAACGGGGGCAAGCGCGTACACGCTCAACAACCTTGCGCCCGGCTCGCCCTACGCCTTTACGGTCGACGCGCAGTTCGATCGCACCCGCGGCACCGGCAAGCGCAACGAGGCGCGCGCCTGCAACCTGGTCTTCGTCAAGCGCTGATCATGCAGAGAAGTGAGCGGTGAGGCGCGCTGCGCCTCACTCCACCCGCGCCAGCACCGCGAGCTTGCGGATGCCCTTGTTGCGGTAGGCGTCGAGGAACGCGTAATAGTCCTTGAACGACACGCAGCCGTTGGAATCGCCGTTCGGCCCGAGCATGAAGGTGTGGGCAAGCAGGCCGTCACGGCCGTAGATCGCGCTCTCGCCGCCGATCGGGGTCAGGCGCAACGCGGGCACGCCGTGGAACAGCGCTTCGCGCGGCTTCAGCGTGTAGATGTGCGGCGGCGTCACGCCGCGCATGCGCGTGCGCTGGGAGCGCGGATCGTCGAGACTGGAGCCGAGGCCGGAATGCGCCTCGAGCTTGGTGCCGTCGGGCAGATACACCGTCTTGGCAGTGATGTCGTAGACCGCGGTGTCACGCTCATAGGGCGGCGCGCCGCCGAACATCGGGTTCTGCTCCTTCGGCGCGATCGACGCGGTCACGCTGGCATCGGCCGAGGCGTAGGCCAGCAGCCCGCCGGACGGCTCGCGCTTGCCCCAGAGTTTTTCGACCATCGACTGCCGCGGACCGGTGATCGACATCACCGCGGCCTTGGCGCGATCGGCGAACGACTTCTTCGCTTCCGGTGCCGGCACGATCTGGGCCGGATCGGCCGAGGCGAGCTGCATCTGGGCATCCGGAGCGCGCTTGGCCTTGTCCCCGGTCTTGTCAGCGGACTTCTCAGCAATTTTGGCCGGGGCCGACGGCTTCAGTGCTTCCGCGACCTTCGCGATCACGCTCTGCTTCGGCGCGTCCTTGGCCACCGCAACCTGGGTCGCTGGCGCCGCGCTGGCCGCGTTCGATGCCACGCCTTGGGTCGCAGCGGCAGCAAAGCGCTCGTTGAACATCTCACGCGAGATCGGGGCGGCGACCTGCAACCGGTCAGGCAGGAGCGCAAAAGCTTCCTTGATGGCGTCGCCGGCCTCGCGCAGCGCGACCTTGGGCGCACGCTTGATCACCGGCTCGTCGTAGCCAATGCCGCCGACGGTCGGATAGACGCTCGCGCCGAAGACGTTGCTGTAGATGGTCCAGCCGGCACCCATCACGACGCAGCCGATGGCCGCGGCGCCAAGCCAATTGGTCGTGGTCATTTTCCGGGAAGACTTCCGAAGAGAATTCTTGGACTTCCGTGCCGCGTTACTCTGCGCAGCGATACTCTTACTCATTCGCCTTGCGTCCAGGACGGTGTCACTCAGTCCCCCTTCGAAGTGCCGCTGGTCACGATCCGGGAACAGCATCTCGCAGAGGGTCGGAGCGTCATTAAGGCGACTTTTAGTTAAATGCGGATTAAGTTCGGGCAGATGTGCGGCAGCTCGTTAGCGTCGTCCCATTTCGAGAAAAAAGCCCGCAGAACTACGGACTTAGCCGCGTCTGTTAACTATAATTCTCGGCAGGAGCGGCGCATTCAGCGATCGTCTCCCGCCGCCTCTCTAGGGCCACCCAACCAAGTCGTTTTCGTGGCCTTCGATACCCGGAAGATAGCGGGGAAGCGTTGCGCGAGGCTGGTGCGCCGGCCTTCCCGCCGGCGCGTGGGTGACACGAGAACGGCGGGCAAGATCACGCACATCACACAGCGCTCGGACCGCCCACACGGCGACCGCGCCCTGACCGAAAGTTGATCGCACCGCTCTGGAAAAGGCCTCGGCAAGAAAATAGCTCGTAAAGCGGCACTTTTCAGCAGCCTCTGCGTGTGATACGGTACCGTATCAACATCGCCTTGAATTGTGCCGGGCATGCAAACGGAGGCTGGCATGAGAAGGTTCGCGCGCGCCGGATATCTTGCTCTGGCGTCGTCGTTGTTGATGGGATACGCGGCCGCGCAGCCTGCCAATGCAGCTTGCACATCGTCGGCCTCGGCCGGCGGCACGCAGACCTGGCGCTGCGACAACGGCATCACCATCGTTGCAGAAAACGGCGCCAGATTTGAACTAAAGGACGCCAACCGCGACGGACATATTGACTCCGTCGAGTTGAGCAGCAAAGCCCTGCTGGTCGAAGTGCCCAGGAAGCCGGGCGGCAATCCCTTCAAGGTGCTGACGCCGCAGGCGATTGCCGCGGTGCGCGGCACCAGATGGGCCGTCGACGTCGCTGAGGCCAAGACCTCCGTCTTCGTCGCCGACGGCCGTGTCGACGTCAGCCGCAGGGCTCGTGGGCGCGGCGTCGTGCTGGGCCCCGGCCAAGGCGTCGACGTGGAAGCGACCGGACCTTTGACGGTGAAGCAGTGGGGCCAGCCGCGCATCGACGCTCTCATGGCAAGACTTGGTCAATAAGACTTGGTCAATAGACCTCGGCTCTCAGGCCCGAAGAAAAAGAAGATTGCAGTACGACGTAATGACGAGACGCGTTCAGATCCTGGTGGCACTCGCCCTCACCGCGCTGTGGGGCGCGGGCATCTTTGCCGCGCACGCAGGCGGCCATCTGCGCTTTCTCGACCGCCTCGAAGCAACGCTGACCGATTGGCGAACACAGGTCCGCGGGGTGCAGCGTCCGCCCGATCTCGTCACCATCGTCGCGATCGACGACACCGTGGTGAAGCGCGGCGGCAGCTATCCGCTGCCGCGCGCCGATCTCGCCCGCGTCGTCGACACCATCGTGCAGTTCAAGCCGAAGGTCGTCGCGATCGATCTCCTGCTCGTCGACCGCAGCGCTGCGATCGGCGACGCCACGCTCGCAAACACGCTCGCCACCGGCCCCATGGTGCTCGCCGCCGCGGCAATCTTTCCTTCCGCCAGCGAAAATGTGGCGCCCGGCAGTGCAGGTCCCCTCGCCGTGCTGCCGCAAGCCGAACGTTTCCTGCTGCCGCTGCCAGCGTTCGCCGACCACGCCGAGGTCGGCATCGTCAATGTCGCAACCGGACAATCGGGATCGCCGCTCTCGGTGCCGATGCTGTTCCGGACCCGCGACAAGGTCGAGCTGTCGTTCCCGTTGCGCGTCGCGACGCGCGCGCTCGACAAGCCGCTGACGATCGCGCCGGATCACCTCATGCTCGGCGATCGCGCGGTGCCGACCGACACCGATTTCGCGCTGCCGATCACCTATTACGGTCCCCGCCGCACCATCCGCACCGTAAGCGCGCAGAGCATTTTCGACGGCACGCTCAATCGCGATGCGATCGAGAACCGGATCGTCGTGATCGGCGCCTCGGTCGCCGGCGGCGGCGACTTCTACCCGACACCGTTCGATTCCCTGATGCCCGGCGTCGAGGTGGTCTCGACCGCGATCACCCACCTCGTTTCCGGCGACGGCATCGTGCGCGACCACAGGGTCCATATCGCCGACGCGCTCGCTGCGATCCTGCTGCCGATGCTGCTGGTCGGCTTGCTGGCCTGGCGGCGTAGCGCGCTCGGCATCATGGCGGCGGCCGCGGTGATGATCGCCTGGGCCGGCCTCAATGCCTTCGCGTTCACGCATGGCGTCTGGCTGAATGCGGCAACCACGCTCGCCGCCGCGGTGCCGCCGGTTGCGATCTTTGCCGGTGTGCAGCTGTGGGCCGGGGGCCGCCGCACGCAATATCTCGCCGCCAAAAGCAGGTCTCTCGCACAATTCCAGGCACCGGCCGTGCAGGAATGGCTGGCGCGCGATCCGAATTTCCTGTCCAAACCGGTCCGGCAAGACGCCGCGATCGTCTTCATCGATCTCTCCGGCTTCACTTCCTTGAGCGAACGGATCGATCCGGACGCGCTTCAGGAGATCCTGCAGGCGTTTCACGCGCGGATCGACAAGGCCGCGGTCGATTGCGGCGGCATGATCACCGGCTTTCTCGGCGACGGCGCCATGATCCTGTTCGGTCTGCCGGCCGCGATGCCCGATGACGCCGCGCGCGCGCTCAAATGCGCGATCGACCTGCATCGCGGCGTCGACCACTGGATCGCCTCGCTGCCGTCAGCGATCGGCGGTCAGCTCGGCTTCAAGATCGGCGCGCATTTCGGCGAGATCGTCGCCTCCCGCCTCGGCGAAAGTCACCAGCACATCACGGCGACAGGCGACACGGTCAACGTCGCGAGCCGGCTGATGGAAGTCGCCGTCCAGAACGATGCACGACTCGCCCTGAGCAATACGCTGCTGGATACGGCCGACTTCCACGGGGCTCCCGACGGCGTCCTGTCGGGCCCCCTGCTCGCCCAGGTCCGTGGCCGCTCCGGCGTCGTGACCGTGTGGTTCTGGCGGGATCACAGTGGGCCGGGCCAGGGTGCGACAAAGGCTGAGATGATCGACTGATAGTCGTTGCTATCGACCCAGCACTCGGCTGTCGTCCCCGCGAACGCGGGGACCCATACCGCGTGATCTGTCGCTGAGCACAGCTGGCCATACCAACTGAAAGATCGCCCACGAACAGTCTTCGCCAAACTGCTCCCTGGGGGTATGGGTCCCCGCGTTCGCGGGGACGACGCTGTGGAAGCAGTGCGGCCTACTACCGCGCTTCCGGCGGCGGCGAGCGGTCGAGGACGTCGCCCTTGGCGCCCTCCAGCAGATCGACGCTGTAGGTCTCGACCACGAGGGGCCCGCGCTTGCGCTGCAATTGCGCGACCTGCGTCACCTTCGCAAAGAGGTCGTTGAGGACGGGATGACCGTCCGGGCGCAGCTCGTCGATATAGAGCAGCTTGCCCGCGAGCAGCTTTGGATCGGGCTCGCCCATGTTGACCCAGCGGATGCGTTGGTTCTGCTGCACCACACAGGTGCCGCGGGGCAAGTAAAAGGCCAGCCAGCCCGTGGTGCCGTAGTCCTGCGCGAGCACGCAGGTCGCGCCATGGCGCGCGCGCACGGCTTCGATTTCGGCAGCGAGCTCGCGCCAGCCGACGCCGACGCTGCGCACGGTGGCATCGCGGCGATAACCCGAGAGCCAGCCGGTGTTGGCCTGCACGATGAGTGCTGCAAACATCACGATGCCGACAGGCGCGGCCCAGCGCAGGCAGAAATCCACCAGGCGGCGCTGGCGCGGCTTCCATTGCACGAGGTTGGCGGCAGCAGCCGCGGCGACGACGAAGGGCGGATAGACCGGCGCGAACCAGTTGGCCTCGACGCGGGCATGCAGCGAATGCCAGACGAAATAGGCGACGATGGTCCAGAACATCGCCTCGATCAGCACACGCGAGGCCAGTGCGCCGGCCCGGCGCCAGGTCAGCGCGTGCAGACCCATCGCGCCGAGGATGAAGACCAGCGGGGTTGCGAACGCGATCTGGGTGGGGATCAGCTCGGCGATGAAGACGGGTCGGAAGTCCTCGATCTTCGCGCGCCCGAGCTGCTTTGCGAACGAGACCCATTGATGGTCCGCATTCCAGAGGATCACCGGCGAGAACAGCGCCAGAGCAACGAGACCGCCGAGATAGGGCCAGGGCGAGAGGAACCAGCGCCTGAGCTTCGGCACGCAAGCGAGCCAGATCAGGATCCCGGCGCCAAAGAACATCGCCGTGTATTTCGACAGCAGTGCCGCACCGACGGCCGCGCCGACCGCAAGCCACCAGACGCCGCGGCCGGTCTCCAGTACTTTTGCGAGGAAGAACAGCACGAAGCTGGATGCGACCAGGAGCGGCGCATCCGGCGTCACGATCAGCGTGCCGACGGAGGCCATCATGGTTACGTTGAGCAGGACGGCGCTGGTCGCCGCCACGCGCGCGCCGCCGAACAGGATCGCAGCGGAGCGGTAGATCGCATAGCTCATCGGCAGTGCGAGCAGGATCGAGACGAGGCGGACGCCGAGTTCGGTATCGCCGGCGATCATGGTGCCGGCGCGGATGACATAGGCGACCATCGGCGGATGGTCGTAGTAGCCCCCGGCGAGGTTGTTCGACCACATCCAGTAATAGGCTTCGTCGAAGGTGATCGGCGTGAACGCGGCCGCGACGAGCCGCAGGGCCACCAGCGCCAGAATCAGCAGCACGGTATTGCGGACGATCCGCGCGTCAGCCCCGCCCATCGTGGGTTATTTCTTGCGCCAAACGAACAGGCCTGACATCGCGTAGTTCCACACCACACCCATCAGCGCACCGGCCATGCCGGCCAGCCACCAGATCGGCTCCTGGTCGTAGACCGAGAAGGCGACGCCGACATTGGCGAGCAGGCCGACGCTGCACACGATGTAAAAGGCGATCAGGCCGCGCAGCAGCGCAAAGCCCTTCAGCCGCTGGTCGCGATAGGTGAGGAAGTTGTTGAGGATGAAATTGCTGGTCATGGCGACGATGGCGCCGGCGGCCTGCGCCTCCGCGAACGGCACCTTGAACAACTGAAGTCCGATGAACAGCGTGGTGAGATGCACCACGAGGCCGATGCCGCCGACCATCGCGAACAGGATGAAGCGCAGCGAGACGATGTCGTTGCTCAGCTTGGCCAGCACGAGGCCGAGGAAATCGAGCGCGACCATGGAATCGAGCTTGCTCTCGCCGTGCTGACGGGCGCCGAAAGTGTAGGGAATCTCGACCGCCCGCAAGCCGCCGTGCGCGGTCGCGACGACGTCGAGCAGGATCTTGAAGCCGTGCACGGAGAGCTTCGGCGCGAGCTGCTCGAAACGATCGCGGCGGATCATGAAGAAGCCGCTCATGGGATCGGCGATCTCGACCCGCAGCATCTTCCTGGCGAACTCGGTTGCCAGCGCGCTGGCGCCGGCGCGCTGCTTGTTGAAGCCCTCGCTCTTGTAGCCCTCGATGTAGCGGCTGCCGACCACGAGGTCGGCCTCGTCGCTTGCGAGCAGCAACAGCATTTTCGGCAGTTGCGTCTCGTCGTGCTGGAGGTCGGCGTCGATCACGGCCACAAAGGGCGCGCTGGACGCCAGGATGCCCTCGATGCAGGCGCCCGACAGGCCGCGGCGGCCGATGCGGCGGATACAGCGCACGCGGCTGTCCTGCTGCGCCAGCGCGCGCACGACGTCCCAGGTGCCATCAGGTGAATTGTCGTCGACGAACACGACTTCCCAGGCGACGTTGGCGAGCACCGCCTCCAGCCGCCGGTACAGCACCGTGACATTGTCGCGCTCATTGAAGGTCGGGACGATGACCGACAGTTCCGGCCCTGCTTGAGCCTGCAGCGGATTGTCGGAGCCCGGTCTGATCGCTTCATTCATGACGGCAGCGTATATCCGCCGCGTCCTGCGCTGCCAAGCCGGGGTTTCCAAGGGAATTTGGCCAAAAGAGGCCTTAAAATGCCAACGACCCCGGAACGGCGGGCCGCGCGTACATCCGGCGCGAGCCCAAGCTATTCCAAGGTCGTTCCAACGCCGGAGTTTTTCGCTCAACGGCGCCGTTAAAAGCTAGATAGGAATGACAAGACCGCTTCGCAAGGGGCGAAAACCACGATTTTCGTGCCTTATTGGTTGGGCACTTCCCGGATGATCGGCCCGCGCGGCGCCGGCGCGGCGGGAGCCGCGGGTGCGGCAGCCGGCGCCGGCTCGACTTTCGCCGGCTTAGGCGGCTTGCCGTACTGGCCAATCGGCCCGAACACGACGGCGACTGCAAGCACGATCGCGGCAGCGATCACGCCCAAAATGCCCCCTACCGACTCAGACGCCATGGAAACCCATCCCCGTTCCAGATACGCCCCGTGATATCACGGATGCGCGCGGAGCCGGAAGGGCTGCCGAAAGGCGAATGGCGGATGAGGCGGTCCAGGCTTCTCCCCTGCTCGCTATTGGCCATTGCCTACTTCGCCGGCGGCCTCTGCTTGACGAAGGCCGTCACGATGTTCTTCTGCGCGGCCTCCACTGCCCTGTTCGCGGTAGCGAGATGGGCGCCGGCATCGATGCTCGGGTACTGCGTGGTGAGATAGTCGAGCAGCGCCACCCGATAATATTGCCGCTCCGACGAACAGGCGCCCGCGACCGAGCGGCCAAAATCCTGTTCCGTCATTCCCCGATTGCTGTCGCGCGAATATTCCCGCGCCAGGCAATGCCAGTAATCGTCGCGGCCCTGCATGGCGAGCTTCTGCGCGCCCTTCGCATCGTCGTCATCCGCAACAACTGGAGATATCATGGCAGCAGATGTCATCATGACGAGCGCCGCTCCCACCATCAGCATCCGCATCTTTTTCTCCTTTTTCGCAGATCCTGCCGCGACCTTAGACGGGACGCAGCAACTGGCCAATCACAACTGGTTTGACTAGGATGACGGCATCCCCTCCACGTCGATGCGAGATCCTTCCGTGGCCAAAGCAAAAACTGCGTCCAAAAAGTCAGGCAACATCTTCATCGGCATCGGCGGCTGGACGTTCGAGCCGTGGCGCGGCGTGTTCTATCCGGAGAAGCTGACGCAGGCGAAGGAGCTGTCCTACGCGGCCTCGAAGCTGACCTCGATCGAGATCAACGGCACCTATTACGGCTCGCAGAAGCCGGAGAGCTTTCGCAAATGGGCGAGCGAGGTGCCCGACGGCTTCGTGTTCTCGGTGAAGGGACCGCGATTCGCCACCAACCGCCGGGTGCTGGCGGAAGCCGGCGATTCCATCAAGCGGTTCTATGATTCCGGCGTGCTGGAGCTCGGCGACCGTCTCGGGCCGGTGCTGTGGCAGTTCGCGCCGACCAAGAAATTCGACGGCGCCGATTTCGGCAAGTTCCTCGAGCTATTGCCGCGCAAGCTCGAGGGACGCGCGCTGCGCCACGTCGTCGAGGTCCGCCACGACAGCTTCTGCACGCCGGACTTCGTGGCGCTGATCCGCGAGTTCGAGACGCCCGTGGTGTTCGCCGAGCACGGCAAATATCCCGCCATCGCCGACGTCGCCGGTGATTTCGTCTATGCCCGGCTGCAGAAGGGCAATGACGAGATCAAGACCTGCTACCCGCCCAAGCAGCTCGATGCCTGGGCCGAGCGCCTTCAGGCCTGGGCTTCGGGCGGCGAACCGGACGACCTGCCCAAAGTTGACAAGGCCAAGCCAAAGAAGGAGCCACGCGACGTGTTCGCCTACGTCATCCACGAGGGCAAGGTGCGCGCACCGGCCGGCGCCATGGAACTGATCGCAAGGGTGAGCTGAGGTGCGCCATGGCAAAGGCGAAAAAGCTGTTCACCATCGGCTATGAGCAGACGCCGCCCAAGGCGGTGCTGGATGAGCTGGTAGAGGCTGGCGTCAAGCTCGTGGTCGACGTGCGCGCGGTGACGTCGTCACGCCGGCCGGGCTTTTCCAAGAAGCAGCTTGCCGCGGGTCTCGACGAGCGCGGCATCGCCTATGTCCATCTCGCCGCGCTCGGCACGCCGAAGGAAGGCCGCCTCGCCGCGCGCAGCGGGCAATACGACGTGCTGGAGAAGATTTTCTCAAAGCACCTGAAGGCGCCCGAGGCCAGGGAAGCGATGGACGAGCTCTCGGCGCTGGTGAAGAAGGCCGGTCCCGTGTGCCTGCTCTGCTACGAGAGGGATCACACGCATTGCCACCGCCAAATGATCGCGGAGATCATCGAGGAGCGCGATGGGGTTGCGGTGAAGAACTTGGCGGGACGGCAGGTGTAGCCGGAGCTCGGGCGGGGAACGAAACCACGACGGCGTGCCCCAGGTTGCACCTCGGCCGCGCATCCTTCGAGGCTCGCAAGGGCTCGCATCTCCAGCGACAACGGCTTCGCCATTGCGCGGGGATGATGGTTCCTATCCCTCCCCTGCCAGCTTGAACGTCCCCTCCATCATTTGCACGCAGCTGCCGCCGACATGGGCGGAGATGATCTTGCCGTCCTGCTTGCGCACGCGCGTCAGCAGGATGCTCGGCCGGCCCATGTCAAAGCCTTGGCCGACGGTGAGCTTCAACTCGCCATCGCGCGCGGGATCGAGGTCGGCGAACAGCGCGGCCGCGGCAACCGTCGCGCTGCCGGTGGCGGGATCCTCAGCGTAGCCGCCGGCGCCGCGCATGAACATCCGCGCCTGGATCTCGCTAGGCGCCTCTGCCGCGGGCACATCGCGCGTATAGAACCACACCGAGACTGCACCGTCGCGCGGCAAGAGCCTGCCGAAGGCCGCCGCGTCGGACCTGGCCCGCTTCAGCGCATCGCGCGAACGTACTTCCGCCACCACGAAGGGCGTTCCGACGCCGACGACCTGCGGCGCATGGCGATCGGTCCTGATGTCATCGGCGCTCAGGGAAATGCAGGCCGCGACGTCTTCGGCAGAAAGTTGCGCAAGCCGTGACAGCGGCTGCGGCGCGGTGAGCTCGGTGCTGACCACCCGTCCCTGCTCGCGAAAAATATCGACCGGCACGAGCCCGGCCTTCTCCTCGAATAGCAGGCGCGGCTTCGGCTCCTTGGCGAGGCTCGCCAGCACGAAGGAGGTCCCGATATTGGGATGGCCCGCAAACGGCATCTCCCGGACCGGTGTGAAGATACGCACCTCGGCATCATGGGCCTTGTCGCGCGGCGGCAGCACGAAGGTGGTCTCGGAATAGTTGAACTCGGTCGCGATCGTCTGCATCTGCGCCGTCGTGAGCCCGCCGGCGTCGAGCACCACGGCGAGCTGGTTGCCGCCGAAGGCGCGGTCGGTGAACACGTCGACGGTGATGTAGCGGCGCTGCATCGTCACTTCCTCATGCAAGTCGCGGCCGCGACCGGCCGCATCGGGCGGCAGTCTATAGGCCGGCGACATCGCTCGTCATGCCCCAAAATTCGGAGCAATCGGAGCAATCGCGGAAGAGATTCTAGAAGCCTTCAACGAACCGCGGCTCGCTTCAACGAAACGCGACTCACATTTGAAGGCCCCCTCAGCCGAGCTGAAACACCGCCACCTTCCGCTCATAGCCGCGCACCTCGACCTCGCCGAGCGCAACGGCATCGTCACCATCGTTGCCCAGCGCCTCGCGCACGGTCGCGGAAATCAGCAGTTGCGAGCCGAACTCCTTGTTCAGCGCCTCCAGGCGCGATGCGAAGTTCACGGTGTCACCGATCACCGTGTACTCCTTGCGCCGGGGCGAGCCGATATTGCCGGCGACGACCTCGCCGAAATGAATGCCGATGCCGATGCGCAGCGGCCAGCTCGTCTGTGCGTTGATGCGGTCCATCGCACTCAGCATCTCGCGGCCTGCGGCCACCGCGCGATGCGCGGCGTCGGAGGCTTCCAGCGGCGCGCCGAACAGCGCGAGAAAGCCATCGCCGAGAAACTTGTTCACGATGCCGCCGTGGCGATCGAGGACGTCGACCAGCACCGCAAAGGCGCCATCGAGCCGGTCGACCACCTCCTGTGGGGTGCGCGACTGCGCGCCCGCCGTGAAGCCGCGGAAATCGACGAACATCACAGCGACGCGGCGGACGTCGCCGCCACCACTGGTTCCCGCCGCCATCAGCCGCTCCACCACCTGCGGAGAGACGTGCTGGCCGAACAGGTTCGTCACCCGGTCGCGTGCGGTCGCCGCCGCGATGCTCGCGGCGAACTGGCGGCGCAGCTGAGCGCCGACCGCGCCCGCCAGCGCGCCACAGATCAGGATGACGATGCTGCGCACAGCGTGGAAATAGATCAGGGGCTCGCCGGCCTCGTCGGCCGCGTTGTAGAGCAGCGCGACAGACAGAAGCCCGGCTGCGGCGACGAAGCCTGTGAACGCAGAGAGCCAGAAGTCGAGCCGCAAGGTCGAGAGGATGACGAAGATGAAGTACATCAGCGGCACGGCGAAACCGAGCGCCTGGCTCGCGCCCATGGTCCGGGTTTGCAGGATCAGGATCACCGTTGGCAGCGAAGTCTCGATCAGCGTGCCGATATAGCGCCGGATCACCGGCAGATCGCGATCGAGCCGGAGGTTCTTCCTGATCTGGGTGTGGACCCAAACCTCGAACAGGATGAAGCCGCCGAGCAGGCCGTAGACCTCGACAAGCCCTTCCGTTCCGCGCCACACCCGGTTCACCACACTGGGGTCGATCAAATAGATCGCGGTGAGCAGCACCATCATGACGCAGCCCGTCATGATCAGCGCCCGCACCCGGAGCAGCTCGGTGCGAAGCACTTCGCGTGTCAGCTCGCGCTCGAAATCCTCCGATAGCACGGCGTGCTGCCGTGTCCTCCTGCTGGCAAATCTGACCATTCCCGCCCCTCGATTCCGGGGTATTGTGCCTCAATCCAGCGTGCGGCGGAAGCGCGTCACGGCGATGGTCATGGCGAGCGCCATCAGGATCGCCAGTGCCAGGGCGTCGAAATGTAGATTCTGCATGGTCGCGCCCTTCAGCATGATGGCGCGGACGATGCGAAGGTAATGCGTCAGCGGCAGGCATTCGCCGAGGTACTGCGCCCAGGTCGGCATGCCCGCGAAGGGAAACATGAATCCGGACAGCAGAATGCTCGGCAGGAAGAACATCATCGACATCTGCATGGCCTGGAGCTGGTTCTGCACCACGGTCGAGATGGTGTAGCCGATCGACAAATTGGTGGTGATGAACAGCGTCGAGAGCAGTGCCAGCAGGAACAGATTGCCGAGCACGGGGACGCCGAACAGGCCAACCCCGATGCCGATGATGAGAAACGCCTGCACG
The DNA here is from genome assembly GCF_028128835.1 of Bradyrhizobium sp. CCBAU 65884. Classification (NCBI taxonomy): domain Bacteria; kingdom Pseudomonadati; phylum Pseudomonadota; class Alphaproteobacteria; order Hyphomicrobiales; family Nitrobacteraceae; genus Bradyrhizobium; species Bradyrhizobium sp. CCBAU 65884. Next base: position 111,308 of record NZ_LBJU01000123.1, read on the forward strand.
AAGCCGACGAGCACGTAAGGCACGATCTTGCCGAACATCACCTCGACCGGCTTGATCGGCATCGACAGCAGGCTCTCCATGGTGCCGCGCTCGACCTCGCGCGTGACCGACAGCGCGGTGAAGATCAGCATGGTCATGGTGAGGATGGTGCCGACCAGGCCCGGCACGATGTTGAGGCTGGAGGCGGCGGCCGGATTATAGCGGGCATGCGCGCGGATCTCGAACGGCATCTCCGGGGGATCGCCGATGTAGAGATCATGCTTGAGCGCGGTCTGCACGACCATGCCGAGCGAGCCGATCGCCGCGCTCGCCGCCACCGGGTCGGTGGCATCGGCCGCAACCAGCAGCGCCGGTCTGTCGCCGCGCCGCACCGCGCGCTCGAAGCCGCGCGGGATCTCGACACCGAACAGCACCTTGCCGGATTTCAGCAGATTGTCGAAATCCTCGACATCGTGCACCTCGTAAAGGAAGCGGAAATAGGCAGTGTTCTCCAGAGCTTTCAGGATCGAGCGGGCGAGATCGGAGTCCTCCTGGAGCAGCACCGCGCTCGGCAGATGATGCGGCGTGGTGTTGATGGCATAGCCGAACAGCATCAGCTGCATCACCGGCAGCATCACGATCATCGCGAACGAGACGCGGTCGCGCCTCAGCTGGATAAACTCCTTGATCAGCATCGCATAGGAGCGCCGCAGGAAGCCGAAGCGCTCGCGGATTTCGTGCTGTGGTGCGGGATGATCGACGGCACTCATTGGAAATTGTCCTTGGAGCGCCCCATCAGTTCGATGAACACGTCTTCCAGTGAGGGATGCGACTTCTGCCAGTGCAGGCCGCTTCGCTCGCGCCACGGCGCAATGCTGGCTTCGAGCGCGGCAACGTCCCGCCCCGAAACGTGCAGCGAGGTGCCGAACGGCGCCACCATATCCACGCCGGGCTTGCCGGTGAGCTCGGCCGCGAGCTCGTTCAGGTCTTCGCCCGTCACGGTGTAGGTCGTCAGCGCGGATTTCGCGATCACCTCCTCCACGGTGCCGTGCACCAGCAGATGGCCGTAGGCGATGTAGGCGATCTCGTGGCAGCGCTCGGCCTCGTCCATATAATGGGTCGAGACCAGCACGGTGAGGCCCTCGGCGGCAAGCGCGTGGATCTCGTTCCAGAAGTCACGCCGCGCCTTGGGATCGACGCCGGCGGTCGGCTCGTCCAGCAGCAACAGTTTCGGACTGGGCAGCGTGCAGGCACCCAGCGCCAGCCGCTGCTTCCAGCCGCCGGAAAGCTCGCCCGCAAGCTGCTCCTCGCGTCCCGAGAGCCCGAGCCGCTTGATCATGTCGCGCGCTGCCCCGCGCGCGTCGGCCAAGCCATAGAGCCGCGCGACGAATTCGAGATTCTCGCGCACCGAAAGATCCTGATAAAGGCTGAAGCGCTGGGTCATATAGCCGACCTGGCGCTTGATCTTTTCGGCATCGCGGCGGATGTCATAGCCGAGACAGGTGCCCTCGCCGCTATCCGGGGTGAGGAGACCGCAGAGGATACGGATGGTCGTGGTCTTGCCCGAGCCGTTGGGCCCGAGGAAGCCATAGATCGAGCCGCGCTTCACCTGCATCGACAGATCGTGCACGACCTCGCGGCCGCCAAACGATTTGGTCAGGCCCTTGACGTCGATCGCGATGCCGCTCTCGCCATTCATCGCTTGTCCGCCACCGGTGTCTTCGGATTGAGATAGACGTCGATCGGCTGTCCGACCCGCAGCGCGTCGGGGCGCGACGGCCGGGCCTGGATCAAATAGACCAGCTTGTTGCGCTCATCGAGGCTGTAGATGACAGGCGGGGTGTATTCGGCCGAGGTCGCAATGAAGTAGATCTTTGCGGTGAGATCGGCCGCGCAATTGTCGCAGCCGATCCGCACCGTGTCGCCGATCGCAAGCTTCGGCAGCGCGGTCTCTGGCACGAAGAAGCGCAGCTTCATGTTGCCGGGCGGCATGATCGACAGCACCGGGCGCTGCGCCGCTACCATCTCGCCCTCGCGGAAATAGATCTGCTGGATGGTGCCGGCAACGGGCGCAAAGCCCTTGCGCCGCGCCATCCGCGTCTCCGACGTCGCCACCCGCGCTTCCGCGACGCGCAAGGCAGACACGGCCGAATCGAGATTGGCCTGCGTGCCGGAGCCGGTCTTGCTCAGCGAGGCCGCGCGATCATAGGTCTGTTGCGCGTTGGCGAGCGTCGCCTTTTGCTGATTGAGATCGGCAAGCTGAAGGTCGTCGTCGACGGAATAAAGGGCATCGCCGACCTTGACCTCGTCGCCCTCGCGGACATTGAGCTTCGTCACCCGCCCCGCTTCGTCCGGGCTGACGAAGATCATGTCGGCCTCGACCCAGCCCTGGAAGCCGGGATCACGCTTCTCGTTGCACCCGGCCAGACCGGTGGCGAGTGCCAGAACCGCGATCGCACAGAGGCGCGACAGATTCGGCTGTCGATCCCTCACCCTGAGGAGCCGCGAAGCGGCGTCTCGAAGGGCGAGAAGCCACAGCCGGGCCTGCATCCTTCGAGACGCGCGTTCCGCGCTCCTTAGGATGAGGTGAGAGATGGTTCGTGACGACGTCATGTCGTCCTCCGTTCGCCAAAAATCAAATCGAGATGAACGCGCAGCATGTCCTGCGCGTCGAGCGGCGCGTGCCGCGCAAACAGGCTTTGCCAGATCACCGCAATCATCGCGGGCGCGACCAGGATCTGCGGATAGCGCGCGAGGTCCTTCTCCCGGATCTCGCCGCGGGCGATGCCGAGCTCGATCAGCGTGCGCATCGCGGCGATCCCGCGCGAGACGACCTCGCGGTAGTAGAAATCGGCGACGGACGGAAAGCGCGGGCCCTCCGCCACAATCAGGCGTACCAGATCACCCCGCCTGGTGCCGATGACCTCTTTCAGGAAATTGCTGGCAAAAGCCTCGACGAGGTCGCGCACCGAGCCCGTCGGCGGCGGCAGTGCGGTCAGCCGCGCCACGACCGGCACGATCACGACGCGCACCAGCTCCTCGAACATCGATTCCTTGTCCTTGAAGTGAAGGTAGATCGTGCCCTTGGCGACGCCGGCCCGTTTGGCAATGTCGTCGAGGCGCGTTGCGGCAAAACCGCGGGCGATGAACTCCTCCATCGCGGCGTCCACGATCGCCGCGCGCCGCTCCTGCGCGCGCGCAGCACGGTTCGATGCAGGCACCTCTCGGCGGGCTGACGCAGGCTCCGCGCCCTGTGCCGACTTGTTGGCGAGCTTGGTCGACTTCTTCATCATTGGATATATATGACTGACTAGTCAGTCATAGTCAAGTTGAGGCTGTTCTCTTTGGGTAGCCTCAACAAATTAGTATTGACTAATGAATTAGCGTCGGCTAATTGAATGACATGATCGAAACCGCTCCAAACCCCGTCACCACTGTGATGCGCGCCCTCGCCGACCCGACGCGCCGGGCGGTGTTCGAGCGCGTGTTCGAGAGCAAGGAGATCACCGTCGCCGAGCTGACGCGCGGCAGCGGCGTAACCCAGGGCGCCATCTCGCAGCACCTGAAGTCGTTGAAACAGGCGGGCCTCGTCGCCGAGCGCGCAGAGGGCCGCAACGTCTATTACCGCGCCGCGCCGCAGGGGCTCGAACCGCTGGTCACCTGGATGGACCATTACGGCGTGTTCTGGCGCGAGCGCTTCCAGAATCTGCGTGACCTCTTGAAGGAGATCGATCCGTGAGTGCTGTTGCTTCCAAGATCCAGACCCAGGACATCGTCATCGACGAGGTCTTCCCTCACGCCGTCGCGACGATCTGGAAGGCGCTGACCAGCGCACAGCTGATTGCGCGCTGGCTGATGCCGCCGACCGGTTTCGAGGCCGTCGAAGGCAACACCTTCACGTTCAAGACCAACCCGGCCGGCGCGTGGGATGGCACGATCCATTGCCGCGTTCTGGAGGTCGTGCCGAACCAACGCTTCGCCTATGCCTGGAAGGGTGGCGACGAGGGTAACACCGGTTACGGCTCGGCGCTCGACACGGTCGTCACCTGGTCCCTCACGCCGGTCGAAGCAGGGACGCGCGTGCGCGTGGTGCACTCCGGCTTCGTGACGCCGACGAATGACACCGCTTATCGCAACATGAGCGACGGCTGGGTCAAGGTGCTGCAGCGGCTGGATGCCATCTCCGGCGAAGACAAGTAGGGAAGCACCTCAATGGACAAGCCCTATACCGGCGGCTGCCCCTGCGGCGCGATCCGCTATTCGATTGCCGGCGAACCCCTGTTCAGCAATCACTGCCAGTGCCGGGACTGCCAGCGCGAAAGCGGCAGTGCGCATGGCTCATACGCGACGTTCGCACGAGCCGGCGTCACGCTAACCGGCGAGGCGAAGCATTGGGATATGGTCGCCGACAGCGGCAACGTGAAGACGCGCGGCTTCTGCACGCAGTGCGGCGTGCCTGTGTACATGACCTTCGCGGCGCAGCCCGACGTCTTCACAATCCGCGCCGCGAGCCTCGACGAGCCTGCCCGCTACAAGCCGCAGGCGGTCACTTTCGCCGCGCGCGGCCATGACTGGGATCGCCTCGATCCCAGTCTGGTAAAGTTCGAAGGCATGCCGCCTGGATGAGGCGCTAGCCGAAATCAAGCACCATGCGACCGTCGATCTTGCCGGCCTTCATCCGCTCGAAGACATCGTTGATCTGCGCGAGCGGCACCTTCGTCACTTCGGCCTTCACCTTGCCATCGGTGGCGAATGCGACGGCTTCGTCGAGGTCGCGCCTCGTGCCGACGATGGAGCCGCGCACCGTGATGCGCTTGAGGACGACGTCGAAGATCGGCGTCGGGAATTCGCCCGGCGGCAGGCCGACGAGGCTGACGGTGCCCTTCCGGCGCACCATCTTGAGCGCCTGGGCGAACGCGGCGGTCGAGACCGCCGTCACCAGCACGCCGTGGGCCCCGCCGCCGGTTGCCGCAAGAACCTGGTCCACCGCACCAGCAGTGAGGGCATTGACCGCGAGATCGGCGCCGGTTTCGCGCGCCAGCTCCAGCTTGTCCTCGGCGATATCGACGGCAGCGACCTTGAGCCCCATCGCCTTGGCGTACTGAATCGCGACATGGCCGAGCCCGCCGACACCTGAGATCACCACCCACTCGCCGGGCCTGGCCTCCGTCTCCTTCAATCCCTTGTAGGTGGTGACGCCGGCGCACAGGATCGGCGCGATGGCGGCGAAATCGACCGTCGCCGGCAGCTTTGCGGCGAAGGCGGCCGAGGCGATCACATATTCTGCGAAGCCGCCGTTCACGCTGTAGCCGGTATTGTGCTGGTGCTCGCACAGGGTCTCCCAGCCGGTCTCGCAATATTCGCAAGACATGCAGGCGTCGTGCAGCCAGGCGACGCCGACGGCATCTCCGACTTTCAGATTCTTCACGCCGGGCCCGAGCGCGGCGACGGTGCCGGCCGCCTCGTGGCCGGGAATGAAGGGCGGTACCGGTTTCACCGGCCAGTCGCCGGAGGCTGCATGCAGATCGGTGTGACAGACGCCGCAGGCCTTCACCTTGACCAGAATCTCGCCGGGGCCGGGCTGCGGAACCGGCACGTCCTCGATCACCAGCGGCTTGCCGAATTGCTTGACGACTGCGGCTTTCATGGTCGGCATCTGTCTGCTCCTCTGCATTTTGGAGCAGAATACCGACGCCGCGCCGCGCTCCTTTGATGGGCGTCAAACAGCACAAAGTTTGCGCAAGGCGGCCCCATCATGACACCACGATGACGCCGCGCCGATGCCGGCGTGTCAGCTATGGAACTTCAGGCCGTCGACGATCTTGTCGATCACCTTGCGCTCGGCGCGCATGGCGATGCCGACGAGGTTGAGATCGTTGCGCGCCACGGCCCTCACCGCCTCGCGATTGGCGGCATCGTGCGTGGTGCTGAACATGTCCTCGGTATAGACCGCCGGCTTGACGTTGCGCGCGAGCGCACGATCCAGCGCGCGCGATAGTGCCGGCCCGTCGGCGCCGTAGATCAGGATCGGCTGGCCGATCCGAGCCCGGAATCTCGAGATTCTCAGGTGCGCAATTGCGCACCATAGCTCGATGCTACGCATCGCCCCGGAATGACAGCAAGAGGAAATCAGCCCTTGGCGTCGCAGGCCCAGGCGCGGATTACGCATTCCTTGCCGCCGTATTTGTAGCATTCGCGCGTGGCGGCGTTGAGCGAGGCAGATATCTTCGGCTTGACGGCATAGCCATAAGCACCGCAGGGGTTGGCGAGATCGACCGACATCGCAGCGCAGGCGCGCTTCATCGTCACGGTCGTGCAATCGCCCTTGCACTGCTTCTGCGCCGCGGCACGCGCCTCGTGCTCGTGGCCGTAATCAAAGGCCTGGCCATAAGCGCCGCATTTGCCGACTGCAATCGCGCCGGCGGCATGGGCTTCGGTGATGTAGCGGGCGCCCGTGACGGCAACTGACAAGACAAAGCAAAACATCGCGCAACGGCGCGCGACGACGTTCGAAGCCATGGAAAATCCCCTCCCCCCAAGGCAGGTGGAGGCGACTCTAAGCGGCGGTCGTTTCCAGATGGTGAACGGGTGGTTGAAATCGTGCGCGCACGGGTGGATTAGCGAAGCGCAATCCACCTCTTTTGTATCCGCGCAGACACACAGGTGGTGGATTACGCCTTCGGCTAATCCACCCTACGCAGCTACGGCACCGTCATCCGCCTCGCGCAGCTTCCAGCGCCTGCGGCGTGTCGATATCGAGGAAGGCGCTTTCGCCGTCGACGGGCACCTCGGCTACGGCCTCGGTGTGCTTGGCGATCAGATGGCGCGCGCCGATGTCGCCATCGAGCGTCATCAGCTCCTTGAAGAAGCGGCGCGACCACAGCACGGGATTGCCGCGGCGGCCCTCGCTCACGGGCACGACGATGAGATTGCCGCGATCCGGTGCGAAGCCGTCGATGAGACGATCGATCAGACCGGCATCGATCAGCGGCATGTCGCCCAGGCACACCACGGCGCCGTCGTAAGCTTCAGGGACGGCAGCGATGCCGGCCTTGACCGAGCTGGCGATCCCGCCGGCAAAATCCGGATTCCTGACGAACTTCACCTTCAGGCCCTGCAGCGCCTGCTCGACCAGCTCGGTCTGGTGGCCGGTGACCACGATCACCTCGGATGCCCTGGAGGCCAGCGCCTGCTCGGTCGCGATTCGCACCAGCTTCTTGCCGTCGAGTTCGGCGAGAAGCTTGTTTGGCCCGCCCATCCGGGTCGAACGGCCCGCCGCGAGCACGATGGCGGCGACCTGGCTATTGCCCTCGGTCTCGGGCTGTGCGCGCGGCTGCGGCCGCGTCACGATCTCCATCAGGAGGCCGCCGACGCCCATACCCATCAGCTCCGAGCGCGTCACCTTGATGCCGGCGAGGAGCCGCATCAAGACCCAGTCGAAACCGTTCTCGACCGGCGAGCGCGCACAGCCCGGTGCGCCCAGCACCGGAACGTCGCCGGCCCGCGCGATCAGCAAGAGATTGCCGGGGTCGACCGGCATGCCGAAATGCTCGATCTCGCCGCCGATCCCCGTGACGGCCGCCGGAATCACGTCGCGGCGGTCGGCGATCGCGGACGCGCCGAACACGATGACGAGCTCCGCACCGAGGCCGAGCAATTCCTTGATCGCCGCCGACAGCGCGGCTTCGTCGTGCTGGACCCGCCGCTCGGCGATGATGCTGGCACCGGCCGGTGCGAGCCGCTCGGCCGTGACGCGCAGCGTCTTGTCGATCACCTTGGATGACAGGCCCGGCAGCAGCGTCGAGACCACGCCGACGCGCTGGATCACGTAAGGCGCGATCTTCAGCACGTCCTTGCCTGCGGCCTTCACCGCGGCATCGCGCAAACTGCCTTCGACGCCGAACGGGATGATCTTGACGGTGCCGACCATCTCGCCCTCGACCACCGGCTTGTAGGCGGTGAGCGTCGCAAAGGTGATGGCTTCGTCGATGTTGTTGATGCGGTCGACCGCGGCGCGGTCGATCACCAGCACGCCCGGACGTGCGGCGAACAGATTGGCACGGCCGGTGAAGGCACGCTCGACATGAATGCCCTCGCCGCCGACGGCCAGCGCGATGCCGGCGGCCGCAACGTCCTCGGAGACGTCGCCCGCCTCCATGCGCACCACGACGATGTCCTTGATGCCGGCGCGCGTGAGCTGCTCGACCTCGGCAGGCCCGATCGTCGTGCCCTTCTTCAGCACCAGCGGTCCCTGGCGCAGGGTGTGGACGGTCACCCCGCCGATTGCATCCTTGGGGCTCGCCGGGCCGAACTTCATGCCGCTTCTTCTTTTTCTTTGGGAGGCAGGCGGAGCACCGCGGTGATCTCCGCCATGATCGACACCGCGATCTCGGACGGGGAGACCGCGCCGATCGCAAGGCCAATGGGCGCGTGAATGCGCGCGATGTCGCTTTCCTTGGCGCCCTGCGCCCGCAGCCGGTCGCCGCGCTTGGCGTGCGTCTTCCGCGAGCCGAGCGCGCCGATATAGAAGCAGCCGCGCTCGAAGGCGTGCAGTAGCGCGGGGTCGTCGATCTTGGGGTCGTGCGTCACCGCGACGAAGGCGGTGTAGGCATCGACATTGAGCGGCGGCAGCGCGGTGTCCGGCCATTCGGCCACCAGCGGAACGTCGGGAAAGCGTTCGGGGCTGGCGAACGCCGTGCGCGGATCCACGACGGTCACGTCGTAGCCGAGCGAGCGCGCCAGCGGCGCCAAGGCCTGGCTGATATGGACCGCGCCGACGATGACGAGTTTTGCGGTCGGCGCGTAGACGTTGAGGAACAGCTTCTTGCCGCCGGCCTCGACATTGGCGCTCTTGGCCATGCGGAGTTGCTTGTCGAGTTCGGCGCGCAAGGGATCTTTTGCAAAATCCTTCGCCTTCACCAGCCGCTGCTCGCCGCTCTCGGTGTCGGTCACCAGGATCACCGGCCGGCGCGCGGCGCGCTCGGCGTTGAGTTCGTGCAGGATCTCGAGCTTCACGGCTAACCGACCTTTTCGACGAAGACGCGGATGGTGCCGCCGCAGGACAGCCCGACATTCCAGGCGGTCTCGTCGGCGACGCCGAACTCCAGCATCCTCGGCTTGCCGCTCTGGATCACGTCCATGGCCTCGGTGACGACGGCGCCCTCGACGCAGCCGCCGGAAACCGACCCCAGGAACGTACCCTCGTCGTTGATGACGAGGCTTGAGCCTGCCGGGCGCGGCGCCGAGCCCCACGTCTCCACCACGGTGGCGAGCGCGACGCCACGGCCGGCCTTCTGCCAGTCCTCCGCCGCCTTCAGAATATCCTCGTCGCGATCGAGCATGGGGTGCCTCTCAAGCTGCGGAGCGGATCAGGCTGCGGTGATGCGGCGGCGGCGGCCGGGAGAGCGTCGTGATCAGCTCCTGGATCGAACTCAAATTATGTACCGGGCGGAATTCGTCAACGTGCGGAAGCATCATTTTGATGCCCTGGGCCTTGGCCTCGAAGCCGCCGAACCGGAGCAGCGGGTTGAGCCAGATCAGCCGCCGGCACGAGCGGTGCAGCCGGTCCATCTCGAAGGCGAGCCTGGAATCCGCCTCCCGCTCCAGCCCGTCGGAGATCAGGAGCACGATGGCGCCCTGGCTCAGCACGCGCCGCGCCCACAATTTGTTGAAGTTGTGCAGCGAGGCCGAGATCCGCGTGCCGCCGGCCCAGTCCTCGACCGAGGCAGAACAGCTCGCCAGCGCCTCGTCGGGATCGCGCTGGCGCAGCGCGCGGGTGACGTTGGTCAGCCGGGTGCCGAACAGGAACACCGAGACGCGCTTGCGCGCATCGCCGATGGCATGGAGGAAATGCAGGAACAGGCGGGTGTACTCGCTCATCGAGCCCGAGATATCGAGCAGCGCCACGATCGGCGCCGGCTTCTCGATCCGCCCGAGACGATGGATGTCGATGATGTCGCCGCCGGTGCGCAAGGAGGCGCGCAGCGTGCGGCGCAGGTCGAGGCGAAGCCCGCGCGCATCAGGCCGGTGCCGGCGCGTCAGAAGCTCGGCCTGCGGCAGATGCATTCGCTCGACCGCACGCAGCGCCTCGCTGATCTCGGCGGCGCTCATCTGCGCAAAATCCTTCTTCTGAAGGATCTCCCTGTCGGACACCGACAGGCGCAGATCCTGCTCCTGGTGCTGCGGCGTCTCGGTCATGCGCGGCTGCGAAATCGCCTCCTGCACGCGGCGGGAGCCCGCCTGCGGCTTCTTCTTGGCCTCGTCAGGCAGCGGCACCGAATCCAGCATGTGCTTCCACTCTTCCGAGGCGCGGAAGAACAGGTTGAAGGCCTGCTTGAAGATCAGCGCGTGCTCATGACGCTTGACGAAGATCGCCTCCAGCGCGGTGAAGACATCGGCGCGGTTGCCGATGTCGATCACCTGGAGCGCGCTCATGGCGTCGATGACAGCGCCCGGCCCGACCGGTATGCCCGCAGAGCGCAGCGCGCGGGCGAAGCCGACGATGTTGTCGGCGAATTGCTCGGTCTGCTCGGGCGCCAGGTGGTTGATGGCCATGGTCTCGTATCCATCCCCTCGTCATTCCGGGACGCGCCACTTGTCGCGAGCCCGGAATCCATACTCCCGATCGTGGTTATGGATTCTCAGGTGTGCAACTGCGCACCATAGCTCGCGACTTCGTCGCGCCCGGAATGACGAGCTCGATTGTGGCTCGAAATCAATTCTCGCTGGTCGCGTCCTTCAGCACCTTTTGCAGGGTGTCGCCCTGCATGCGGGTGATGTCGTCCTGGTATTTGAGCAGCGCGCCCAGCGTGTCGCCGACCACTTGCGGGGTCAGCGAGCGGGCATCTAACTCCGACAGCGCGGTGGCCCAGTCGATGGTCTCGGCGACGCCCGGCGACTTGTAGAAGTCCTGGTTGCGCAAAGCCTGCACGAAGCGCACGACCTGCTGCGACAGCTTGGCGGAGATGCCGGGCACGCGCGTCTTGACGATCGCGAGCTCGCGCTCCGCGGCGGGATAATCGACCCAGTGATAGAGACAGCGCCGCTTCAGCGCGTCGTGGATCTCGCGGGTGCGGTTGGAGGTGATGATGACGATCGGCGGGCTCGGCGCCTTGACGGTGCCGAACTCCGGGATCGTCACCTGGAAGTCGCTGAGGATTTCGAGCAAGTATGCCTCGAACGCCTCGTCGGCGCGATCGAGCTCGTCGATCAGCAGCACCGGTGGTCCCGCGACGTCGGGCTCCAGCGCCTGGAGCAGCGGCCGCTTGATCATGTAGCGGTCGGCGAAGATGTCGCTCGAGAGCTGGTCGCGATCGGTGTCGCCGGCGGCTTCCGCCATCCGGATCGCGATCATCTGCGCGGCGCTGTTCCACTCGTAGACCGCGGAGGAGACGTCGAGGCCTTCGTAGCACTGCAGGCGGATCAGCTTCCGCCCGAGCGCAGCGGACAGGACCTTGGCGATCTCGGTCTTGCCGACGCCGGCCTCGCCTTCCAGGAACAGCGGCCGGCCCATGCGCAGCGAGAGATACGTCACCGTCGCCAGCGACCGCTCCGCGAGGTAGCCGCGCGACGTCAGGAGCTCGAGCATCGCATCGACCGATGCCGGCAACCCAACTGAAGTATTGGCCCCGGAAGTATTGGCCGCTGAAGTCATGAAAAAGCCAGTCTCGCTACGCCCTCACCGGGGACAAGTTTGGGCCGAGGCGTGAGGTCACCTCACTCCTTGGCGTTGGCGGCGTCGACGGCGCGCCGGGTCAGCACGCCGATGAGATGCGCGCGGTATTCGGCGCTGCCGTGGATATCGCTGTTGAGGCCCTCGGCCGGCACCTCGATGCCGTCAAGCGCCTTCGCGGCGAAGCGCTTCTTCAGGGCTTCCTCGAACGCAGTGACGCGGAACACGCCTTCGGAGCCGGCGCCGGTGACGGCAACCCGCACGTCGGACGGACGCCGCGCCACGAACACGCCAACCAGCGCATAGCGCGAGGCCTGGTTGCGGAACTTGACGTAGGCCGCCTTCTTCGGCAGCGGGAACATCACCTTCGTGATGATCTCGTCGGCTTCCAGCGCGGTCGAGAACAGGCCCTGGAAATACTCTTCGGCCTTGAGGCGCCGCTTGTTGGTGACGATGGTCGCGCCCAGCGCGAGCACGGCGGCCGGATAGTCCGCGGTCGGGTCGTTGTTGGCGAGCGAGCCGCCGATCGTGCCCTTGTGACGTACGGCGGGATCACCGATTCCGCCGGCAAGATTCGCGAGCGCCGGGATTGCCTCTCCGACGATGGCGGAGGTCGCGACCTCGGCGTGCTTGGCGGTGGCGCCGATCACCAGCGAACGGCCCTTCATCTCGATCGTATTGAGCCCCTCGATATGGGAGAGGTCGACCAGATGCGGGGGGCTGGCGAGGCGCTGCTTCATGACGGGAATCAGCGTGTGGCCGCCAGCGATCACCTTGGCGTCTTCGTTCTTCACCAGGAGGTTGGCGGCCTGCCGCACGGTCCCGGGGCGATGATATTTGAATTCGTACATCTGAATGTCCTGATCGCGGGATGCGCGTTACGCGAGGTCGGATTTCGCCATCGCCTTGGCGCCGGCGGAGATCGAGGCGACGATGTTCTGGTAGCCGGTGCAGCGGCAGAGATTGCCTTCCAGTTCTTCCCGGATCGTATGGTCGTCGAGCTCGTTGCCCTTGCGGTGCACGATGTCGATCGCGGTCATGATCATGCCCGGCGTGCAGAAGCCGCATTGCAGGCCATGGTGCTCGCGGAAGGCCTCCTGCATCGGATGCAGCGGCGCGCCGTCTGCGGCCAGCCCCTCGATCGTCTTGACCTCGTGGCCGTCGGCCATCACCGCGAGCGTGGTGCAGGATTTCACGGCCTTGCCGTCGACATGCACGACGCAGGCGCCGCACTGCGAGGTGTCGCAGCCGACATGGGTGCCGGTCAGGCGCAGATTCTCGCGCAAAAACTGCACCAGGAGGGTGCGGGGATCGACGTTGGCGGTGACTGGATTGCCGTTCACGATGAGGGAGATTTTTGCCATAAGCACTCTCTATCAGCGCCCCGACGGGTCCCGTCGAAGCGGTTCTTATAATTATTCCAACCCATCATATGGGCCATTATGCCCCGGGGCAACATCGCCCGGGACGCAAGGTGCCATGCCGAAGGCGCCATGCTAAAGGTATTGGACCTTCAGCCCTGTACCGCCTTGGCGAAGTTCGCGAAAAATTCGTCGGCGAGTTTCTTGGCGGCGCCGTTGATAAGGCGCTGGCCGAGCTGCGCCAACTTGCCGCCGATCTGCGCCTCGACATCGTAGGACAGCAGCGTGCCGCCGTCCTTCTCCGCCAGCTTGACCACCGCGCCACCCTTGGCGAAGCCGGCGACCCCGCCCTCGCCCTCGCCCGAGATCTTGTAGCCGTTCGGCGGGTCGAGATCGGAGAGCGTGACCTTGCCCTTGAAGCGTGCCGACACCGGGCCGACCTTCATTTTCGCCGTTGCGCGAAAGCCGCCGTCCTCGGTCCTCTCGAGCTCCTCGCAGCCGGGGATGCAGGCCTTCAGCACCTCGGGATCATTGAGCTTGGCCCACACGGCCTCGCGCGGCGCCGCAAGCTGGACTTCGCCGTTCATCGTCATGGCCATGAGGGTGCCTCCCGGATCGCGTAACTTATAGTGCTGATCAAGTAACGCAGGCACGCGGCAAAGGAAAGGGCGACACCCGGTCAAGTGCAATGCAAATTCGCAACTGCAAAAAGACGTGTGCGGGCGGTTGGGGATTGGCACAGCCGGGCCATGATGATTAGGTCGCGCGCAATATGAGCACATCCCTCTCCCCCCTGCTCGCACCGATGCTGTCGAGCGCCGCCATGCGCGCGGTCTGCGATGACCGGTCGACCCTGCAGAACATGCTCGATTTCGAGGCAGCCCTGGCACGCGCGGAGGCCGCCACGGACGTGATTCCGGCCTCTGCGGTGGGCTCGATCGAGGCCGCATGCAAGGCCGATTTCTTTGACATGGCGGCGCTGGCAGAGGCCGCGACGCGATCGGGCAATCTGGCGATTCCCCTGGTCAAGATGCTGACCGCCAATGTCGGCAGGGCCGACACCGAGGCCGCGCGCTACGTGCATTGGGGCGCCACCAGCCAGGATGTCATCGACACCGCGACCATGCTCACGCTTCGCGCCGGCCTCGATGCGCTGGACGCCGACCTCAGCCGCGCCATCAAGGGGTTCGCCGCGCTGGCGCGCAGCCATCGCAACACCGCGATGGTGGCACGGACCTGGCTGCAGCACGCGCTACCGATGCCGTTCGGCCTGAAAGCCGCCGAATATGCCGCAGGCCTCGCTCGCGCCCGCTGCCGCCTGCGGCGGCTCTCCCGCGAGGGCCTCGCGCTGCAATTCGGCGGCGCCGCCGGCACACTGGCGGCCCTCGGCGACAAGGGGCTGGCGGTGGCCGAGCGGCTGGCGCAGGAGCTGAACCTGCCGCTACCGGAAGCGCCCTGGCACACCCATCGCGACCGCATCGCGGAGGCCGCTTCGGCTTTCGCTATTCTGGCTGGAACCTGCGGCAAGATCGCGCGCGACGTTTCGCTGATGATGCAGACCGACGTCGCGGAGGCCTTCGAGCCCGCGGGCGAAGGCCGCGGCGGCTCCTCGACCATGCCGCACAAGCGCAACCCGGTCGCCGCCGCAAGCGCGCTGGGCGCCGCCACAATGGCCCCGCAGCTTGCAGCGACGATATTTGCGGCCCAAGTGCAGGATCATGAGCGCAGCGCGGGCCCCTGGCACGCGGAATGGCCGACGCTGCCGCAATTGATGCTGGTCGCCTCAGGCGCGCTGGCCGCCATCGTCGACATCGCCGAGGGCCTCGACGTCGACGCCGCGCGCATGCGCAGCAATCTCGATGCGACGCACGGCCTGATCATGGCGGAAGCTGTCACCTTCGCGCTGGCCGACAAGATCGGCAAGAGCGATGCGCATCATCTCATCGAGACCGCCAGCAAGCGCGCGGTCGCCGAGAAGAAACATTTGCGCGAGGTGCTGACGGCCGATTCGCAGGTCACTGCCCATCTTTCTCCGGAAAAAATTGCGGCATTGTTCGAGCCGATGGCCTATCAAGGGGCTTCCCAAGCCTTGATCGACCGGCTGCTCGACAGCCTCGACCGCGAATAAGAACCGCAAAGCACGACGGAGACGCCGCATGCCCATGATCGATGCCGACGGTTGCCTGCTCAACGTCTCCGTCGAGGGCCGCGACGGCGGGCCGACGCTGATGCTGTCCAACTCGCTCGGCTGCACGCTGCAGATGTGGGAGCCGCAGATGAAGGCGCTGACGCAGGTGTTCCGCGTCATCCGCTACGACCGCCGCGGCCACGGCAAGTCAAACGTTGCGCCCGGCCCCTACACCATGGAGCGCTTCGGCCGCGACGTGCTCGCGATCCTCGACGACCTCAACATCGAGAAGGTGCATTGGTGCGGCCTGTCGATGGGCGGCATGGTCGGGCAATGGCTCGGCGCCAACGCGCCGGAGCGCTTCGGCAAGCTCATCCTCGCCAATACCTCCTGCTACTATGCCGAGCCGACCAAATGGCTGGAGCGCATCGACGCCGTGAAGAAGGGCGGCATCGCCGCGGTCGCCGATGCCGTGATCGCGGGATGGCTGACGCAGGACTTCCGCGAGCGCGAGCCTGACATCACCGCGAGGATGAAGTCGATGCTGCTCGCCTCCCCCGTCGAAGGCTACCTCGCCTGCTGCGAGGCGCTGTCGACGCTCGACCAGCGCGCGCTGCTGCCGAAGATCAAGAGCCCAACGCTGGTGATCGCCGGCCGTCACGACATGGCGACGCCGATCTCGGCGGGCGAGTTGATCCGCTCGAATATTCCGGGCGCAAGCATGACCATCATCGACGCCGCGCATATTTCCAACGTCGAGCAGCCGCACGCGTTTACGGACGCGGTGGTGGGGTTCTTGACGCAACGCTAGTTGTTGTCACCGTCATTCCGGGGCGCCTCGAAGAGGCGAACCCGGAATCTCGAGATTCTCAGGTGCGCAATTGCGCACCATGGTTCGATGCTTCGCATCGCCCCGGAATGATTGACTGGAGGCACCACAATGGACGACCAGAAGCGCCGCGATGCCGGCATGAACGTGCGCCGAAAGGTGCTGGGCAATGCCTGGGTCGACAAGTCGATCGCGAACCGCAATGCGTTCAACACCGACTTCCAGGACATGATCACCCGCTACGCCTGGGGTGAAATCTGGACCCGGCCGCATTTCGACGAGCGCACGCGGCGTGTGCTGGTGATCGGCACCATGGTCGCGCTCGGGCAATGGGACGAGTTTCGCCTGCATGTGCGTGCGGCGCTCGCGGAGGGGGGCTTCACCCCCGACGACATCAAGGAAATCCTGCTGCAGCAGGCGATCTATTGCGGCGTGCCGGCGGCGAACCACGCCGTCAAGGAAGCCTCAGCGATTGTGCAGGAGCTCGGCCTGCTCAAGACCTAGCGACGCAGGGATCTCGGCAGGGGTCTCGACGCTCTGCGGAGCCGCATCGGGCCGCTCGATCAGGATCACGATGGCAGCACCGAGCAGCAGCAGCAGCTCGGTGGCGTGCAGCCGGAGCGCGGCCATCTCGCCGACCTTCGAAGCCATCACCATGCTGGCAAACGAGATCAGGCTGCCGATCGCCAGCGCGATCCCGAGCGCCTCGTCGCTGCTGCCGGACTTGCGGGTCCGGGGGACGCAGAGCAGAGCCAGATAGATCGCAAAGAACGCCACCACGGTGAGCCGGCCCAGCGCAAGCAGCCAGGCCGCGCGCACCGTGCTCATCCCTGCCATCTGGAGATGGTCGCTGAGGAACAGCGCGACGGCGACGCTCGGCCGCTCGTAGAGGCCATGCACCGGTGCGACGATGATGTTGAAGGCGACGATGGTCCAGGCCGGAATGAAATAGGCCGCCAGCAGCGCGCCGTTGACCGAGCCTATCCGCCAATTCCTGAACATGCCGCTTCCCGCTTCGTCGACCACGCGCCTTCCGCTGGGAAGGCTTTGCCGGGAGCTAACTCGCATCAGACTGTGGCGGCAATTTAAACCCTTTGTTTACCTTAACTGCCCTGCCCCCGGTCGTTCCGGGGCAATGCGCAGCATTGACGCGGCAACCAACTGCCAAAAAAAGACCCCGCCTTGCGGCGGGGCCTCCTCACTACCCTTCTTTCTCGGGCTCCCAAATTACTTATCCTGCTGGCCGCCCTGCTGCTGGCCGGGGCGATCGCCCTGGCGCATCGGATCGTTCTGCTGCTGCTGTCCAGGTTTCTGACCGCCGCCCTGCTGCTGGCCCGGCTGCTGACCTGGGCGCTGCTGGCCGGGGTTCTGACTCTGCTGACCCGGATTCTGGTTCTGCTGCTTCGTCATTCGGGGAACTCCCTTGTTGGACGTCAGAGGCGAGATAACGGCCGGCATCCGCTTTGGTTGCCCGAGGAACCCGGTTCCTCGCAGTTGCGGAACCGACGGCCAAATGAGCTCTGTACAAGACCTTCTGCCAGAGCGTGAGCTGTTGCAGCCGCCAGTTCCCTCCTGTTACAAATCCAGAAGAATGCTTAGGGGCTGCCGGGGCCCAAGAAACGGCCCAAGAAACCCACTCTCCTAAGAGCTCCTTTTGAGCCCGCGTCAGGTTTGGTACGGCAGCCCATGGATTACTTCGCCCAGCAGCTCATCAACGGTCTCGTTCTGGGCTCGATCTACGGCCTGATCGCCATCGGCTACACGATGGTCTACGGCATCGTCGGCATGATCAACTTCGCCCATGGCGACGTCTTCATGATCGGCGGCTTCATCGCCCTGATCACCTTCCTGATCCTGATCTCGTTCGGACTGACCGCGATCCCGCTGATCCTGCTGGTCGTGCTGCTGGTCTCGATGGCGATCACCGCGCTCTATGGCTGGACCATCGAACGCATCGCCTACCGGCCGCTTCGCCATTCCTTCCGCCTCGCCCCTATGCTGTCGGCGATCGGCATGTCCTTCGTGCTGACCAACTATTCGCAGGTTGCGCAGGGCGCGCGCGTCAAGCCGATCCCGCCCTTCATCACCGGTGGCTACACCCTGCATGAGAGCACGGACGGCTTCGTGATCCAGCTCTCCAACATCCAGATCATGGTGGTGATCACCACTATCGTGCTGCTGGCGATCTTCACCTGGCTGGTATCGCGCACCCGGCTCGGACGCGACATGCGCGCCTGCGAGCAGGACCAGACCATGGCGGCGCTGCTCGGCGTCGACGTCGACCGCACCATCTCCATGACCTTCGTGATTGGTGCCGCGCTCGCCGCGGTCGCGGGCCTGATGTATCTGCTCTATTACGGCCTCGTCGATTTCTTCATGGGCTTCGTCGCCGGCATCAAGGCGTTCACCGCTGCCGTGCTCGGCGGCATCGGCTCGCTGCCGGGGGCCATGCTCGGCGGCCTCGCGATCGGCCTGATCGAGACGTTCTGGTCGGCCTATTTCTCGGTCGAGTACAAGGACGTCGCAGCGTTCTCGATCCTGATCGTGGTGCTGATCTTCATGCCGACCGGCCTGCTCGGCCGTCCCGAAGTCGAAAAAGTCTGACGGTCGCGCGCGTGACAGCTCCCTCGACCAACACGGCCAAACCTGCAACTGGCATCTCCGCTCTCCTGAAGACGGCTTTCGTCAACGCGTTGATCGCGTTGGTGCTGTTCTCGCTGATGATCGGCATCCGCACCGAGGCGGGCTCCTCCGGGCAGCTCACCTATTGGACCCGCTTCGGCGACCTCGCGTCCATCGTCGCCGCCGTGTTCGGCGGCTCGATCGCGATCGAGCTGCTTCGGCAATGGATCGGCCCGACCGGCGCCGAGAAGCTGGTGCCGCCGGCGGTGCAGAGCGGCATATCGTTCATTGGCCGCTACCTCGCGCCGGCGCTCCTGATCTTCACGCTGCTGGTGCCGGTGATCTTCTATAACCAGCGCTACATCCTCGACCTCGCGATCCTGGTGCTCACCTATGTCATGCTGGGCTGGGGATTGAACGTCGTGGTTGGGCTCGCGGGCCTGCTCGATCTCGGCTACGTCGCCTTCTATGCTGTCGGCGCCTATTCCTACGGACTGCTCGCCACCAATTTCGGCTGGTCGTTCTGGATCTGCCTGCCGCTCGCCGGCATCCTCGCCGCCTTCTGGGGCGTCCTGCTCGGCTTCCCCGTGCTGCGCCTGCGCGGCGACTATCTCGCCATCGTGACCCTCGCCTTCGGCGAGATCATCCGCTTGGTCATCATCAACTGGCAGGATCTCACCGGCGGCCCCAACGGCGTCTCCGGCATTCCCCGCCCCACCTTCTTCGGCATCCCGCTCGACAACAGCGATGACGGGCTCGCCGCCAGGCTCGGCATCGAATATTCGCCGACGCACCGCATCGTCTTCCTGTTCTATCTGATCCTGGCGCTGGCGCTGCTCACCAACTGGGCGACGATCCGCCTGCGCCGCCTCCCGATCGGACGGGCCTGGGAAGCCTTGCGCGAGGACGAGGTCGCCTGCCGCGCGCTCGGCATCAACACCACGACCACCAAGCTCACGGCGTTCGCGACGGGTGCGATGTTCGGCGGCTTTGCCGGCGCGTTCTTCGCCACCCGGCAGGGCTTCATCAGCCCGGAATCCTTCACCTTCCAGGAATCGGCGCTGGTGCTCGCCATCGTCGTCCTTGGCGGCATGGGCTCGCAGCTCGGCGTCGCGCTGTCCGCGCTCGCCATGATCGGCGGCTTCGAACTGTTCCGGAGCCTGGAGGGCTATCGCATGCTGGTGTTCGGCATGGCCATGGTGCTGATCATGATCTGGCGGCCGCGCGGCCTTATCGGCCATCGCGCACCGACCGTGTATCTGACCAAGGCGCAAGCGATCTCCTCCGACCTCGTCAAGGAAGGGCACGGATGAGCGGCGACAAGATTCTCAGCGTCGACCGGCTCGCCATGCGTTTCGGCGGCATCGTTGCCGTGCAGGACCTTTCTTTCGCCGCCGAGCGGAAGAAGATCACCGCGCTGATCGGGCCGAACGGCGCCGGCAAGACCACCGTCTTCAACTGCATCACCGGGTTCTACAAACCGAGCGGCGGCGCCATTCGCCTCAGCCATGACGGCGGCAGGACGATCGCGCTGGAGCGGCTGAACGATTTCCGCATCGCCAAGCAAGCCAAGGTGGCTCGCACCTTCCAGAACATCCGGCTGTTTCCCGGCATGACCGCGCTGGAAAACCTGATGGTGGCGCAGCACAACGCACTGATGCGCGCCTCCGGCTTCACCTTCCTCGGCTTGATCGGCGCTCCCGGCTATCGCGATGCCGAAAAGCGCGCGATTGGTCTCGCCACGGACTGGCTCAAGCGGGTCAATCTGCTCGACCGCGCCGACGATGCCGCAGGCAATTTCGCCTATGGCGACCAGCGCCGGCTCGAGATCGCGCGCGCAATGTGCACCGAGCCCGCGCTTCTGTGCCTGGACGAGCCCGCCGCCGGCCTCAATGCGCGCGAGAGCGCGGCCTTGAGCGAGCTCCTGCTCTCGATCCGCGACGAGCTCGGCACCTCGATCCTCCTGATCGAACATGACATGTCGGTGGTGATGGAGATCTCCGACCACATCGTGGTGATGGACCATGGCGTCAAGATCGCCGAAGGCACGCCGCGCGAGGTCCGCGACGATCCCAAGGTGATCGCCGCCTATCTCGGCGCCGACGAGGAAGAGGCGGCAGCCGTGATGGAGGGCGGGTCGTGACCGCGGCGCCCTCTCCCCTGCTCGCGATCCGGGGCTTGCGCGCCGCCTACGGCAAGATCGAGGCGCTGAAGGGCGTCGACGTCGAGATCAATGCCGGCGAGATCGTGGCGCTGATCGGCGCCAACGGCGCCGGCAAGTCGACGCTGATGATGACGATCTTCGGCAAGCCGCGCGCCCGCGCCGGCCAGATCCTGTATGAAGGCCGCGACATCACCGAGGTCCCGACCCACGAGATCGCGCATTTGCGTATCGCGCAATCGCCGGAGGGCCGCCGCGTCTTCCCGCGCATGAGCGTGGCGGAAAACCTCCAGATGGGGGCGGATGCCACCGAATGCACGGAGGGCGAACGCGAGGCGACGCTGCAACGCGTCTTCACGCTGTTTCCGCGCCTGAAGGAACGCTACGCCCAGCGCGGCGGAACGCTGTCCGGCGGCGAGCAGCAGATGCTGGCGATCGGCCGCGCCTTGATGAGCCGTCCCCGCCTGCTCCTGCTCGACGAGCCCTCGCTTGGCCTTGCGCCGCTGATCGCGCGCCAGATCTTCGATGCGATCCGCACCCTGAACCGGCAGGACGGCCTGACCGTCCTGATCGTCGAGCAGAACGCCAACCACGCCCTCAAGCTCGCCCATCGCGGCTACGTCATGGTCAATGGCCTGATCACGCTGGCCGGTACCGGCGCCGAATTGTTGCAGCGCCCCGAGATTCGCGCTGCCTACCTGGAGGGCGGCCGGCACGGCTGACCGGCCGGCAAGCCCGACCCGCGTGCGGCCGAATGTGGCGAGATATCTCTGCCGATGCCCGTATTTTGCCGGTGACTTCTCGGTAAATTCATTCGAGAATGGCGTCGGTTTGGACCGGGCACGCCCGGCAACTTCCACAGGCGACCACCCGCGAGGTATCTCATGAAGTCACTGAAGCTCATCGGTCTGGCATTCGGCGCGTCGATCGCGCTGTCGAGCGCGGCGTTCGCGCAGGATGTCACCGTCGCAGTCGCAGGCCCGATGACCGGCGGCGAGTCCGCCTTCGGCCGCCAGATGAAGAACGGCGCCGAAATGGCCGTGGCCGATATCAATGCCGCAGGCGGCGTCAACGGCAAGAAGCTCGCGCTTTCCGTCGAGGACGACGCCTGCGACCCGAAGCAGGCGCGCTCGATCGCCGAAAAGATCGCCGGCGCGAAAATCCCGTTCGTGGCCGGGCACTATTGCTCGTCGTCGTCGATCCCGGCTTCGGAAGCCTATGCCGACGGCAACGTGCTGCAGATCACGCCGGCCTCGACCAATCCGCTGTTCACCGAGCGCAAGCTCTGGAACGTGGCGCGCGTCTGCGGTCGTGACGATCAGCAGGGCCTGATCGCGGCGCAGTACATCGCCAAGAACTTCAAGGGCAAGAACATCGCGATCCTCAACGACAAGACCACCTACGGCAAGGGTCTTGCCGATGAGACCAAGAAGGCGCTCAACAAGGCCGGCGTCACCGAGAAGATGTACGAGTCCTACAACAAGGGCGACAAGGACTTCAACGCGATCGTCTCGCGCTTGAAGCGCGACAACATCGACCTCGTCTATGTCGGCGGGTACCATCAGGAGAGCGGCCTGATCCTGCGTCAGATGCGCGACCAGGGCCTCAAGACCGTGCTGATGGCCGGCGACGCGCTCGCCGACAAGGAATACGCCTCCATCACCGGCCCGGCCGGCGAAGGCACGCTGTTCACCTTCGGCCCCGATCCGCGCAACAAGCCGACCGCGAAGAAGATCGTCGAGGCTTTCAAGGCCAAGAATATCGACCCGGAGGGCTACACCCTCTACACCTACGCGGCGATGCAGGTGTGGTCGCAGGCGGCCAAGAAGGCCGGCACCACCGACGCCAAGAAGGTCATGGAGGCGATGAAGGCCGGCAAGTGGGACACCGTGATCGGTCCGGTCGAGTATGACGCCAAGGGCGACATCAAGCAGATCGACTACGTCGTCTACAAATGGGACGCCAAGGGCAACTATGCCGAGATCAAGGGCAACGGCACCTAAGCCCGCTTGCCGCGCCCTCGGACCGCCATACGATCGTCACCACGCCCCGGCTTGCCCGGGGCGTTTCTTTTCGCAGCGGGTTCAGACGGCTGCAGGCAGCTCGCCGCTGGCCGCGGCCTGGGCTTTCCGAAGCGCTTGCAGGAGATCGTTCGGCCGAAACGGTTTCTGCAGGCAGACCACGCTGGCCAGGTGGGACGACTGCTCCATGAAATCCAGCGCCGTCATTCCGGACACCGCAACGACGGGAAGCCCCGGCGCCTGCTCGCGCAGGGTCGCGATGACGTCGACACCGCTGACGTCGCCAAGGAAAATATCGACAATCGCCGCGTCAAAAGAGCCTTCCGCGAAGGTTTTCAGCCCGGCCGCACCGCTGTCGGCCTCGGCAACCTCGTAACGGTTGACCCGAAGCACGATCGCGACCATCGCGCGCACGTCCTTCTGGTCGTCGATGATGAGAATACGAGGCATGGGAATGACCCCCACAGATTGATCCAAATCGTATGATTCAAACCTGGAACCCGCCGCGGCGGCAGGGCATTATGACACCGCCCAGTAAAGCGCATCTTACCTGATCCCTACTCCGCGCTCCCACCAAAATTAAGTAAGCTCTAACCTTCGGTTGAGTCGTCACCGCAACAGTTCACGACACGCGCCCGGAACGGGCTACCGTGGGGGCCGTGGAATCAAGACTGCCGTATCCTGGAACTGCGGAGATGCTCAAAACGGGTCTGCATGAGATGAACGTGCCTGCGATCGACCGAAGCACATTTCTTTCAACTCTGCCGGCCGCATCGGCCGACCGGACCGCGGCAATGTGGATCGTCGGCATCTCTTCGATCCTGTTCGCCTTGGCCGTGCCGTTTGCAGGTATCCAGCTGCCGCCGGTCCCCGCCTTCGTCGCGAGCTACCAATCCGCCCTGGCGGTGAGCGACATCATCACGGCTGTGCTGCTGCTGTCGCAGTTTTCGGTGCTGCGGACCCGCGCCCTGTTGTGGCTGTCGACCGGCTACCTGTTCACCGCCGCGGCAGCGCTGGTCCATGCCCTCACCTTTCCCGGCCTGTTCGCGCCGACCGGGCTGTTTGGCGCCGGCAGTCAGACCACGGTCTGGCTCTACATGGTCTGGCACGGCGCCTTCCCGCTGTTCGTGCTGGGCTATGCCTGGCTGAAGGAAAAGGACGGCGGCCCCAGGGTCCGGGGCACGACAAGCAACGTGATCTACGCCATCGTGCTCGGCGTCGTCGCGACCATGGCTGCCTTCACATGGATCGTCACCGCCCAGCACGATCTGTTGCCGGTCCTGCTCCGCGACAGCCGATACACACCGACCATGATCGGGGTCGTGTCTTTTGTTTGGTCGCTGAGCTTCGCCGCGCTCGTTTCACTGTGGTTCAGGCGCCCGCATTCGGTGATCGACATATGGCTCATGGTCGTGATGTGCGCATGGCTGTTCGACATCGCGCTGTCTGCGATCGTCAACGTCGTGCGCTTTGATCTCGGTTTCTACGCCGGCCGTCTCTATGGCCTCTGCGCGTCGAGCTTCGTGCTGGCGGTGCTGTTGATCGAGAACGTTCGCCTCCAGGCCCGGACGGTGGGTCTTGTCGGCAGGCTGCGCGAGCAATCGGCGTCGGATCGCGACTTCTACGGCAAGCGCCTCGCCCTGTATGGCGCCGTCGTCGAATCCTCCAACGACGCCATCATCACCCAGTCGCTCAACGGCGCCATCACCGGCTGGAACCGTGCCGCCGAGCACCTGTTCGGCTATTCCGCCGCAGAGGCCGTCGGCAAGCCGATCGACATCATCGTGCCTGAGGATCGCAAGCCCGAAGTCAGGAGCATTCTCAATCGCATCAGCAGCAACGAGTCGATTGCCCAGCACGAGACGGTCCGTCTCAGGAAGGATGGTCGCGCGCTCGACGTCGTCCTCAACGTCTCGCCACTTCGGGCGGAGAGCGGCGAGATCATCGGCGCCTCCAAGATCGCCCACGACATCACCGAGGAGAAGCAATCCAGGGAAAAGCTTCGCCGCGAGATCGAGGAGCGCCAGCGCATCTTCGAGACTTCGCAGGACCTGATCCTGGTCACCGACGGTTTCGGCAATTTCATCCAGGTCAGCCCCAGCGTGAAGGACATCCTGGGCTTCAGCCCGGAAGATCTGATCGGGCACAGCGCCACCGAGTTCATTCACCCCGACGACCTCGATAGAACCCGGGAGGAGATGCGCGCGGCGCGGCGCGGCGCAGTCAAGCGCAGCTTCGAGGCGCGCTACTATCACTACGACGGTCACGAGGTCACGCTGAACTGGATGGGCACCTGGTCCGAGCCGGTGAAGCGTCACTTCTTCATCGGCCGGGATCTCACGGAGAAGCAGGCCGCCGAAGCCCAGTTCCGGCAGGTCCAGAAAATGGATTCCATCGGTCAGTTGACCGGCGGCGTCGCTCACGATTTCAACAACGTGCTGACCGTCATCACCGGCACGATCGGCATCTTGTCCGACGCGGTCGCCGACCGGCCCGAGCTGGCTGCGATCACCAAGCTGATCGACGACGCCGCCGAGCGCGGCGCGCAGCTGACCAAGCACCTGCTTGCCTTCGCCCGCAAGCAGCCGCTCCAGCCCCGCGAGATCGACGTCAATGCGCTGGCGCTCGAAGCCGCCAAGCTGTTGCACCCCACTCTGGGCGAGCAGATCACCATCATGCCGCAGCTCACCGAGGATGCATGGCCGGCTCTGGTCGACCCCGGCCAGCTTTCCACGGCGATCCTCAATCTCGCGCTGAACGCGCGTGACGCGATGCCCGATGGCGGCACCCTGGTGCTGGAGACCCGCAACGTCTTCCTCGACGACGGCTATGCCAGCATGAATGCCGACATGGTCGCCGGCAGTTACGTGATGATCGCGGTCAGCGACACCGGCTCCGGAATTCCGCCGGAGTTGATCGACCGGGTGTTCGACCCCTTCTTCACCACCAAGGAGGTTGGCAAGGGTACCGGGCTTGGGCTCAGCATGGTGTTCGGCTTCGTCAAGCAGTCCGGCGGCCACATCAAGATCTACAGCGAGGAAGGCCACGGCACGAGCGTCAAGATCTACCTGCCGCGCTCGAGCGGCGTGCAGGAGACCGAGATCGAAGTGCTCCAGAACGCGCCCATCACGGGCGGCGACGAGAAGATCCTGATCGTCGAGGACGACGCACTGGTGCGGCAATACGTGGTGACCCAGGTCAAGAGCCTCGGCTACACCGCGCTCGAGGCCGCCAACGGCGCGGAGGCCCTGACCATCATCGACAACGACAAGACCATCGACCTGCTCTTCACCGATATCATCATGCCGGGCAACATGAACGGCCGCCAGCTTGCCGATGAAGCCGCCCGCCGCCGCCCCGACCTCAAGACGCTGTTCACCTCGGGCTACACCGAGAACGCCATCGTCCACCACGGCCGGCTGGATTCCGGCGTGCTGCTGCTGGCAAAGCCCTACCGCAAGTCCGAGCTTGCCAAGATGCTCAGGACGGCACTGGCGAGTTGAGCCTGCGTCCTCTCTGCGCTATCGCAGTTCGCGAACTGCACTCAACGATGAGGCCGCCTTGAAAAATCTGCTCACCGATATTGCCGGCGTCCGCGTCGGCCATGCCGAGGATGCCAAAGTTGCCTCCGGCACGACCGCGATCATCTTCGACCAGCCGGCGGTCGCGGCGATCGACGTCCGCGGCGGCGGCCCCGGCACGCGCGAGGACGCGCTGCTCGATCTCGCCAACACCGTCGAGCGCGTCGACGCGATCGCACTGTCAGGCGGTTCCGCGTTTGGCCTCGATACCGGCGGCGGAGTGCAGGCCTGGCTCGCCGAGCAGGGCCGCGGCCACCGGGTTCGGGAAGCGCTGATCCCGATCGTGCCGGGCGCGATCCTGTTCGATCTGCTCAATGGGGGCGACAAAGCCTGGGGACGGTTCTCGCCCTATCGCGACCTCGGCTACGCCGCGGCGGCGGCCGCCGGCACTGACTTTGCGATCGGCAGCGTCGGCGCCGGCCTCGGTGCCACCACCGCAACGTTCAAGGGCGGGCTCGGCTCGGCCTCGGCGGTAACGCCTGATGGCGTCAAGGTCGCCGCGATCGTCGCCGTCAACGCGGTGGGAAGCGTCACCGTCGGCAACGGACCCTGGTTCTGGGCAGCGCCGTTCGAGGTGAACGGCGAGTTCGGCGGACGCGGCCTGCCGGACAAGTTCACCGACGACATGCTCCGCATGCGCATCAAGGGCGGCCCTGCCGCGAACGCGCGCGAGAACACTACCATTGGCGCAGTCGTCACCGACGCGGTGCTGACCAAGCCCCAGGCCAAGCGGCTCGCGATGATCGCGCACACCGGATTCGCCCGGGCGATCTATCCGGTGCATGCGCCGACCGACGGAGACGTGCTGTTTGCGGCCGCGACCGGTGAGAAGCCGATCGATCCGCTGGTCGGCCTCACCGAACTCGGCACCGTCGCGGCCAACGTGGTCGCACGCGCAATCGCCCGCGGCGTCTATAGCGCGGCCGCGCTCCCGTTCCCGGGGGCGCAGCCATCCTGGAAGGACCGGTTCGGCTAGAAACCGAAACGGCGGATACGGCGTTATCCTAGCGGGCCAAGGTGTACCGCCATGCCGTCTTCCGTGATCCGCTTCTTTTGCTATGCGCCGGATACGCGCGACCTGAAGGTGGCTTTCGTCAGCGGACGCCTCTATGTCTACGAGGATGTTCCGCCCGAGGTCGCCGCCGCGTTCAGGGAAACGCGCTCAAAGGGGGCGTTCTTCAACCACGAAATCCGCGACCGGTACGCCTATCGTGACATCACGCAGGAATATGCCGGCTAATCTCGGATGCCGCTCACACGCTCATCGACATCGACGAACCGGCAGCCGCCGAAGAACCCTGCCCGCCTTGCTGCTGCATCAACTGCGCGAACAGATCGTAAGCCGAGTTGCGGGGGCTGGAGGCGCCCGGCACCGTCGTCGACATCTTGAAGCCGTCGGCATAGGTGACGGTCGTCGTGCTCGAGCCGTCGGCGGCGGTCGTCGTGGTCGAGGTCGATCCGCCGCCGGACTTCGACGAGGAATCCGATCCGTCGCCCGCGCCGCCGGCGCCTTGCGCGTGATGGTGTCCGTGGCCGCTCTTCAGCGCCTTCGACATCTCGTCAAGGCTGACGTTGCCGTCGGCGTTCGCATCCAGCTTCGAGAAGACATCGTCGGCCTGCGCGAGGTTGGTGCCGCCGGCGCCCAGCGCGTCCTCGAACTCGGACTTGGTAACGCTGCCGTCGCCGTCCGCATCGATCTGCGAGAACAGATCCTTGAGCGCAGTCTCCCGGCCCTTCGACATCGAGGACGACGAACTCGACGAAGTCGAGCTCGCCGAACTGCTCGCGCCGTCGGTCGACTGGCTCTGCGCGGCGAGCAGCGCGTTCATGGTCTCCGGCGCGATCTGTGGAGGACTACCTGAGCCGACCAATGAGGTCGTCATGCTGCCCGTGCTGCTGTCGATCGCGAACGGGTTGGTTGCGCCTTGCGAAGATACGGCCTTCTGCGTTGACCCGGCCTTCTGCGTCGACGAGGACGACTTCGAGTTCGTCAGCGACTGGATCGCGTCGAGCGCGCTGGACACGGCGCCAAGGGCTAACAGCATTGCACAACTCCAACCGACGCGGCATGCCGCGGCCAATGTTCTGTCGGGTAACGTCAGCAAGCGTCGTGCCAGCGCAAAAAGTTCAATGAAATCCGCCGCCACCGCGCCTTGGACGGCGCGGGAACACCGGCAATTCATGCCGGTCGCGGCAGAAATTTCCGCCCACAGGAAGCACGCCTGCCCTGCATTGCCCGCCACGGAGGCCCATGTTAGGCGAGGCCCAATCTTCTTTCGGCCGCCACGGGAAACCGCGCCATGACCCAAGCCTTCGCCCCCCGCCCCCTGGCAATCGCGCCCTCGATCCTGGCCTCGGACTTCTCCAGGCTCGGCGAGGAGGTGCGCAGCGTCGACGCCGCCGGCGCGGACTGGATCCATCTCGACGTGATGGACGGTCACTTCGTTCCCAACATCTCCTACGGCCCCGACGTCATCAAGGCGATGCGCCCGCACACGAAGAAGGTGTTCGACGCGCACCTGATGATCTCGCCCTGTGACCCCTATCTCGAGGCCTTTGCGAAAGCCGGCTGCGACCACATCACCGTGCATGCGGAGGCCGGTCCGCATTTGCACCGCTCGCTCCAGGCGATCCGCGCGCTCGGCAAGAAGGCCGGCGTCTCGCTCAATCCCGGCACCCCGGTCAGCACGCTCGAATATGTCCTCGACCTCGTCGACCTCGTGCTGGTGATGTCGGTCAATCCCGGCTTCGGCGGCCAGGCCTTCATCCCTTCCGCGATCGGCAAGATCCGCGACATCCGCGCGATGACGGCCGGACGCCCGATCGATATCGAGGTTGATGGCGGCGTCGGCCCCGATGTTGCAGGCGCGCTCGCCGCGGCCGGCGCCAACGCCTTCGTCGCCGGCACATCCGTGTTCAGGGGCGGCACGCAGGAAGCCTACAAGACCAACATCGCCGCGATCCGCAATGCCGCGCTAGGAGCTCGAGGCGAAGCGATTTGAGCTGGATCAAACGGCATGGGCGGACGGGGGAAAATCCCGCGGCTTTTACGGGTGTTGTGACGCGTATTGCCTAAAATTGCACTCTTGATCCGTACTCATCCGGACTTCACTGATTCGCGCAAATCACCGCAAGTGACTCCTGCCTGCTTTTGACGGGAGCACATCATGACGACGACCCTGGTTTGGACTGGCGTAGCGTTGTGGTTCGGGTTCAACGCGGCGATTGCAACTCGCAGCCTCTTTGTCGCACGACCAGTGAAGGCCGCGGCTTCCGCCCGCATCATCCACCTTCGTCGTCGTGGCTGAGCGCCATGCAGATCGCACTCGTGAAGCGCCAGCCGAAGCGCAGGTGCCGCATCCCCCGCCGCCCGCATCCGGGCCTCGACTATTTCTTCGGCCGCCTCGAGCGTGCCGATGGCGCACTCGGCGACGATGCCGGGCTCGACAATTCGGACCTCGATCATTCGTTTCCGTCGCAGCGCCGACACTGAGACACTCTTTTCCGGACCACCTCCCATGAAACCGCACTGCCCGAACTGCCTCAAGGAAATGACCAAGGCATCCGCGTCGCGTAACCTGTTCAGTTGCGAGCCCTGCCGCGAGATCATCCAGTATTTCGGCGGCAGCGCGGATCACGGCGGGCCCGGCCCGCAATTCTGTTGGCCGATCCGCCGCAAGCGCACCGCTCACTCCGCCCACGCGGCCTGATCCAGCCTCAAATCGGCCAGGCGGCCTATCCCGGCACTTCGCCGGCATTGGGCTCGCCGGCTTCCCCCGCCATCCGCGGCGGCCGTACCACGGTGACGGTGCAGGCCGCTTCCGAAGCCACCTTGGCCGAGACGCTGCCGAGCAGCGTGCGCCTGAACGAGCCCTGCCGCGCACCGATGATGACGTGGTCGACCTGGTTGACCTCGGCGAACTCCAGGATCGCGGCGGCGGGATCGACCGCCTCCAGCACATGAGCCGACAGCCGGCTCTCATCCAGCTTGAGCGGCGTCGCCCAATGCCTGAGCGCGACCAGGCGGTCGATATGCTTGTTGGACCCCTGCTCGTCCAGGGTACGGTCGATCGCGATCCGGTTCAGTTTGAGCACGTTGACACAGGCAAGCCGCGCTGACGGCAAGGTGGCAAGGATGCGCTCGGTGGTCACACGCAGCGCCTCGTTCAACTCCGGTGCGCCTTCCACGGTGTCGAGCGCGACGGCGAGGATAGGGCTCGATGCGATTTGAGCGGCGACATCCGATTTCGCGCGCGGCGCCATGACGCCCTGGTTGAAGCGGCGCCGCCAAGCGACGCCGATGGGGTCGCGCTTCACCCGCTCCGAGCGCGCGGTGAGCTTGACCTGGTCCGGATGGGCGAGATCGAAGGCGAGCTGCGACGCCGTCGGATAGCGCCACACCGGCTCGATCTCGAGACATCGCAACACCACCTCCTGAAGCCAGGGCGGGTAGTCGGCGCGCAAGCTTCGCGGCGGATACGGATCGCGCCACAGCCGGCGCCGCATCGCGCGCATCGTCTCGCCCTCGCCGAAGGGCCGCTCGCCAGTCGTGAAGAAATAGAGCAGCACGCCGAGCGAAAACAGATCGCTGCGCTGATCGTCGCGCACCCCTGACAGCCGCTCGGGCGCCATGTAGGGCGCGGTGCCGTAAGGCAGGCGGAATTCCTCCTGCAGGAGATCCGGCAGGTGGTTGTGATGCGACAGGCCGTAGTCGATCAGAACCGCCTCGCCGCTATCGCGGAACATGATGCTGCTCGGCTTGATGTCGTGATGGATCACGTTCTGGCGGTGGAGATCGGCAAGCGCGGTTGCGATCTTGGCGACGAGCTGCCGCGCCTCGTCGTAAGGCAACGGCAGGTCGGGCAGCCGCTTGTAGAGCGTGGTCCCGCCGATGCGCTCGATCACGACATAGGCCTGGTGCGCGAAATCGCCGGTGCCGAAACAGGCCGGGACGTGCGGACCCGCCAGCCGCGGCAAGATCATCATCTCCATCTCGAAGGAGACGATCGCAGCGGGATCCTCGCCCTCCGACACCCGCGGGATCTTCATCAGCAAGGGCACGTCGATGCCGGGATGGGTGACCGTCCACAACGTCGCCATGCCGCCGGCATGAACGCATTCACCGATGGTGTAACCATCGATCAACGCGCCGGATTTGACCAGGGGCTTCGGCATCGCCGTCAGCGCCCCTGCGAGAGCCGGTCGGCGAGCCAGTGCGGCAGGCCGTTGTCGCGAATCCTGTCCGCCGCGGTCTCGATGTCATAGGGCGCGCGGCAGTAGGTGATCTGGCACGTCTCGGTGTCGAACAATACGAAGGCCGCAGACGGATCGCCGTCGCGGGGCTGGCCGACCGCGCCGAGCACGGCGAGCCATTGCCGGCCGCGCAGAAGCTGCACCGGGACGTCGGTCTTCGGGACGAAGCTCGTCATCTTGGCCGTCACCGACATCGAATAGAGCGCGGGACGATGGATGTGGCCGCAAAACGTGACATGAGCGGGCGTTGCAATCAGGCTCTTGGCGGCGTCCACCGTCGAGCGGACATAGTGCCAGCGCTGGGGGCTGGAGGCTTCCGAATGCACGAAGAGACGATCGCTATCCTCCACCAGCATCGGCAGTTCGGTCAGGAACCGCCTCTGCGCGCTATCAAGCCGGCCGCGGGTCCATTCGATTGCGATTTGCGCCTCGGCGTTCATGGTCTCCGTCGGGGAATTGACCGCCTGGTCGTGATTGCCGCGCACGGCGATCGCACCCTGGGCAACGAGCTCCATCGCGGTATCCACCACCCATTCCGGATCGGCGCCATAGCCGACGAAATCGCCGAGCAGGACGAACCGCTCAGCGCCCTTCGCACGGGCAACCTTCAGGCAGGCCTCGAAGGCCTGCCTGTTGCCGTGGATATCCGAAAAGACAGCTAGGAGCACGCACCCTCCACCCTCCAATTCTTATTGAAGGCCGGTAAGGCCAAATTGAGGGAGGTCAAAACCATGCGCCAGCGCCGCGCCGATTACCAGCGCAGCCTTGCGGTGATGATCTTGCGGTGATGATGATGAGCCTATTGCTCGTCCTTTGGCGGCATCCGGGGCGGCGGCAGCGGGGTGAAGCTCACGGCTTGCGCGCCGGCCGGCGGGGCGATGAATTCGCCGGTCGAGGAATCGCCGCCGGTGGTCTCCAAAATGGTCTTGGGCGTCACATATTCGCGGACCATGTCGATGAGGCTGCCATCGCCGCCGCCGAAATCAGCGGCGCGGCCGCCTTGCGGATGTCCCAACGCGATTTCGTTCTCCGCGGCATGGGTCTTGTCGGCGAGCCTGTCGTCGTAGGGCACGCGGAAGGCGCGCGGGATGCCGCTCGGGCGATTGTCCTCGTCGAGCTGCTCGACCCACAGATAGATCGAGCCGGGATCACCCTGAAGCGAATGCGGCTCGACGATGCGGGCCTTCAGCAGCTTGAAAGTCGCCGGCAGCCGGTCGGCACTGGCCCAACCGAGCAGCCCGCGCATTTCGGTGAAGCTGACGACGTAGAAGGCGCTGGTCACGACCACGGCGATCGCCTTCAGCGACCAGTGCAGCCGCGCGTAGACCAGCACGACCAGCAGCAGCGCGCCGATCACGGCGTAGGCGAGCGACAGCGTGAGGATGACCGTTTGCAGGCTAGTCACGGCGCACCCTCGCAGCGTTGTTGCTCACACCGGTCCTGGGGTCGAGATCGGCGCCGTTGCGCCACCCGGTGCGGAACGTCTCCAGCAGCGATTTCGGCCGCTGGTCCACATTGACGACCTTGCCCTCGGCATCGAGCCGGAACCGCACCGCGGTCTTCTCATCGCCGGTGTGGTCGAGCGTGAACTTGTTGTCGAAGACCACCTGCGCGGTCGGATTGAGCTTCTGCACCTTCACATTGGCCGTGACGGGTTCGCCGGTCGTCGCCACGAAATGCGAGACGTTGACGGTGTATTCGCCGGCGACGATGCCGCGCACCGTGACGATCTCCTCGCGGATCGGCGAGGCGATCTTCTTGCCGTTGACCATGATGAAGTCGTTGGCCCCGCCGCGGTCGTCGCGATCGAGGGTCAGGAAGCCGGCCTCACGATGGCGGTACCAGGCGATATTGCCGACGGGATCCTGCACGAACAGGTCGAGGTCGTCGGGGTGGCTATCCGGCCAGTCCAGCGTGATCATGAACTCGGCCTTGGAATCGATCTTGCCCTCCTTGGCATCAGGGGAGACCGCGAGCAGCGCAAGAAAGAACAGGAACGCGATCACCTGGAGCGCCTTGAACAGCATCACGCCCAGCGGATCGAACGGCTCCTCGCGCGGATAGAGACCGAAATCATCCATCATGACGGGATTCCGACACCCTTGATTCCAGACCCCTTGCGCTCCAGCACCGGCGTCACATAGGTCTCGGTCAGCACCACCGCATCCGAGAACACCCGCTGGGTCGCGGCATCCAGCATGTAGTACTGGATACGGACCAGGATCGAGCCGACGAGGCCGGCGAGCGTCGTGTACATCGCGACCGCCATGCCGTCGCTCATCAGCCCCATCGAGGAGCGCATCGCGACCTTGTCGGCGGCATCCAGCCCCGCGATCGGGGCCAGCATGATGATGAAGCCGACGATGGTGCCGAGCAGGCCGAGCTTCATCAGCGTATCCGAGACGAAGGCGCCGAATCCATTGGAGCCGCGCAGCCGGTCCGCGAGCGTCCGCAGCAGCAGCGTCTGGTCGACCGGGCGGTAGTCCTGCGCGGCCGCTTTCGTCACCAGGCTCTGGATGTGGTCGCGCACCAGCCCGCGCGGCAGCACCGCCGCGCTCGCGTCAAGCACCTTGCCGCCCTCAGGCGCGGCGAGCGCCTCGCGGCAGCGCCGCGCCGCTGCGCCTTCACGCGCGATCGCCCGCGTGCGCAGGAAGCAGTGGCCGCAGGTCAGGACATAGAGCACCGCGATGACGCTCGAAATGTAGGTCCGGTCCGAGGTCAGCATCAGATGGATCAGGCCGAACCGCCACAGCAGCACGACGGCGAAGACCGAGAGCCCCGTGAAGATCATCCAGAACAGGAGCGCGCTGCGCTCGGATGGGTCGGTCGCGGTTCCCGCGATCGGTCCAATCGTGATCGAACTCATGCTGCACTGCTCCCGGCCCGCAACGATTGGCCTGCAAAGATTTCCGGTCGATTAGATCAAAGCCGTCGTATCAGGTCCAAAGACCCATGCCCAATCCGGCTTGGGAAATTTGCCCGAGCTGCAATCCCGCCACACCCCGCAATTGGCAAGGCGCGGCGGCATTGTTAGGCTGAGCTTATCAAACGTCGAGGGTGATCGCATGCGCCTCGTGCTTCAGCTTGTCGCCCGTCTGCTGCTTATCGTAGCCCTGTGCCTTGGCGCGGCAACCATATGGGCCACATTCGACGCCTATCGCAGCGTCGACCGGTCGACTGCGGCCTCGGCGCAGCGGGTCGCGCAGGCGCTTCAGGCGCTGTATTGGCGCGAGCTTTTGTTGCGCAGCAGCAGAGCGCGCGAGCACCTCCTGCCCGTTCCGGACTGGCGCACCCTGGAGACCATGAAGCTGATCTCGCCCGGCGTCTGCGTCGAGTTCCAGCCGGCTGCGGCATTCGAGAAGCCGCTCTGCGGCCAGAGCGAGGGGCTGGGCAAGGCCCCGCCGCGCTGGTTCGCCGCGATCGTGCCGACCTTCCTCGGCAGCCACGCCGAGGTGGTCCGGCCGGTCAGTCCCCGCGCCGCGACCGCCGGCACCGTGGTCGCGACGCCGGATGCCGCGGCCGCCGTCTCACTCGCCTGGGAATACATCCTCAACGTGATCGACGTCGCGCTGTTGATGGCGGCGGCGATCGCGCTGCTGGCTTCGCTGGCGATCGCGCATGCGCTGGCACCGGCGCGCACGATCGTGACCGCCCTGCAGCGCATGGCGCGCGGGCAGTATCGCACCAAACTCCCGCGTTTCCGCTCCATGGAGCTGGCGATGATCGGCGGCGCCGTCGACGAGCTCGGCGGCCGGCTGGAGGAAGCCACAGAGCAGCGCGCCGCGCTGACGCGGCGCCTGATCGAGATCCGCGACGACGAGCGCCGCGCCCTCGCCCGCGAGCTGCACGACGAGTTCGGGCAGAATCTTTCCGCCATTCTCGCCTTCGCCGACACGATCGAAACGGCGAGCACGAAGGACAATCGGGATAATGGCATCGCGCAGGACGCGCGCATGATCTCGCAGGCCACCCATCATCTGATGGCCTCGCTCCGCGATGCGCTGAAGCGTCTGCGCAATCCCCTGCCCGAGGAGCTCGGGCTCGAGGCAAGCCTCGTCAATCTCGTCGACAGCTGGCGCTCACAGAGCGCGGCGCGGCCGACGATCCAGCTCGATCTCAGGGGTGACCTCACTGACATCAGCGGTCCGGCCGCCACCACGGCCTATCGCGTGGCACAGGAATGCCTGACCAACGCGCTGCGTCACGGTACGGCGCGCGAGATCTCGTTGCGCATCGAACGCCGGGCCGGCGAGGATGACGCGCTGCTCATCCGTGTCGAGGACGACGGCGGCGGCGATGCGGAGCGCGTCTCGCAATCTGCCGGCTTCGGCCTGACCGGCATCCGCGAGCGCGTCACGGCGGCCGGCGGATCGCTCTCGATCCTGCCCGCCCGCGGCGGCCTCAGTGTCGCCGCCACCATCCCGCTCGCCGCGTGAGGGCGGAATGAGCGAGGTTGCAGCAACAGGCATCTCCGTGCTGCTCGTCGACGACCACCCGATCGTCCGCCAAGGCTATCGGCGCGTGCTGGAAAGCCAGGGCGATCTGCATGTCGTGGCGGAGGCCGACAACGCCGCGGACGCCTACAGTGCGTTCAAGGCGCATGATCCCGATGTCGTCTTGCTCGACATCTCGATGCCCGGCGCGAGCGGGCTGGAGGCGATCCGCAACATCCGCGCGCGCAGTCCGCGGGCGCGGATCCTCGTCTTCACCATGCACAACGAGGCCGTGCTGGTGAAAGCCGCCTTCAGCGCGGGGGCCAGCGGCTTCGTCACCAAGAGCAGCGAACCGTCGGCCGTCGTCACCGCGATCCGCGCCGTCGCGCGCGGCGAGCGGGCCATGAGCGACGATATCGCGCATATCCTCGCCGAGGACAGTCTGTCGGCGGGCTCAGCGCTGGATCAGTTGGGCGAGCGGGAGATCGAGATCCTGCGCCAGTTCGCCGGCGGCGCCACCACCGAGCAGATCGCGACGCACCTCAATCTCAGTGTGAAGACAGTGCAGAACTACCACTATCTGATCAAGACCAAGACCGGCGCGCGCACCGACGCGCAGCTGGTGCGGCTCGCCGCGACCTGCGGGCTGACGAAGATCTAGCAGCGGGGCTGCCGCTTTCCCACGTCACTTGAAGATTTCGAATCTGCCGGGCCCGATGGAACGGAGGCCATCCGGCTCCGGTTAGGAGTAGAGTGGAGGAATCGCCATGAGTAAGGCTCATCACAAGGCAGTCGACCATCCCCCGATCATCACCGTAGGCGAGCTCATCGATGAACTTTGCCGCCTGCCCGATACGGCCGTCGTCCACTTCCGCTGCCCCATGCTTGAGCAGGAGCTGACATTCTACCGCCTTCGAAAGCGGTCAAAGGATGCCGTTGAAATCGCGGTCAATGCATATCCGGAGAGCCCGCCAGTCGTACCGGCGACCAACGGCGGTGCGTTTCAGCCGCGCAGGCACGCGACAGCCGCGCCCCCCGTTCGGGAGAGTGCGCTTCTTCACAAGGCAAGAGGGTGAGATAGGCCTCCGGGTCTAGGCCGCCTTCAGGCCGCGCAGCAGCAGCGCGAGCGTCGCATCGACGCGCGCGGAGAGATCCGCATCCTTCCACTCGTCGGCATGCGCCGGATGGTGGAAGCGGACGGTGGCATCGAAGATCGCGCGCGCAGTGGTCTTGACGTCGCCGATGGCGAATGCGCCCTGCTTCACGCCGTCAGTCAGGATCGCCGAGATCTGGTCGATCATGGTGTCCTTGTGACATTTGACGGCCGCGCAGGCCTCGCGCGCCAGCGTCAGATAGGTCTCGAACATCTCGGGGTCGTCGAGCACACGCGAACGCTTGGCGGCGAACAGCGTCCGCAGCCAGCGGTCGAGCCGCGCCGGCGCCGGGCCCTGCTCCGCAGCGATCTGGCGGAGCGGCGCGTCGATGCGGTCCAGCCAGCGTTTGGCAACGGCCTCGCGCAGCGAGGCCTTGCTCGGGAAATGGCGATACACGCTGCCGTGGCTCACATCGAGCGCACGGGCAACGTCGACCACGGTGGCCTTGGCAAGTCCGTAACGCCGCAAGACGTCCTCGGTCACTTCGAGGATCCGCTCCGGCGTCAAGACAACGGCTTCATTCATGCCAGCACCATGTTCCCGTTTGGGCTCAGTTATCCGGCGATAGAGCTGCTTCCGAAGCGCCCATGCCGGCCGTTTCGGAAAGCTTTCGCCTTAATGAGGCAGTTTTGCAGCCTGCGCCGCGATCTGGCGCGCCACCAGCAAATTGAGCCAATGCCCAATCGCCCCGGTGAGATTGATGATTTCGGTCGTCATTTTCTTATATCTCCATTCGTCCACGGCCCTCGCCCTTCGATGGCGACCTTCGATCCGAGAGGTATTTCGGATGTCGGGCTCCCCCTGGAGGTGACCGCGGGACACCCAATCGGAGCGTCCGAGACGGGATATACACGTCCCGCTGACAGATTTCAATATCTGTCAGTCAATGATCCGTGATTGACAGTTAATATTTGCGGCTGGCGTCGCCATCCCCTGCCATCCGGTCCGGTGGATAGCTCGGCGATCCCCCTCTCCCGGGGCCCAGACCGTTTGTTTCCCCCTGCCTGCTCTGTTAAATCACGGCGTAAAAAGCATTTTGGCCGGCGCCGCCCCTTGGGACCGCCCGCCCACCTTCCTGGAGCCGTCAGATGATCCCCCGCTATACCCGCCCGGAAATGGCCTCGATCTGGGAGCCGCAGACCCGGTTCAAGATCTGGTTCGAGATCGAGGCGCATGCGGCGGACGCCCTCGCCGAGCTCGGCACCATCCCCAAAGAGGCCGCCAAAACGGTCTGGGCCAAGGCCAAGGACGCCACCTTCGACGTCGCCCGCATCGACGAGATCGAGCGCGAGACCAAGCACGACGTCATCGCCTTCCTCACTCACCTCGCCGAGATCGTCGGCCCCGAGGCGCGCTTCGTCCACCAGGGCATGACCTCGTCCGATGTGCTCGACACCTGCCTCAACGTCCAGCTCACCCGCGCCGCCGACCTCTTGCTCGCCGACCTCGACAAGGTGCTGGCCGCACTCAAGAAGCGCGCCTTCGAGCACAAGATGACGCCGACCATCGGACGCAGCCACGGCATCCATGCCGAGCCCGTGACCTTCGGCCTCAAGCTCGCTTATGCCTATGCCGAATTCTCGCGCGCCAAGGAGCGCCTGATCGCGGCGCGGAAGGAAGTCGCGACCTGCGCCATATCAGGCGCCGTCGGCACCTTCGCGCAGATCGACCCGCGCGTCGAAGAGCACGTTGCGAAAGCCATGGGCCTTGTCCCCGAGCCGATTTCGACCCAGGTGATCCCGCGCGACCGCCATGCGATGTATTTCTCGACGCTCGGCGTGATCGCCTCTTCGGTCGAGCGCATCGCGGTCGAGATCCGCCACATGCAGCGCACCGAAGTGCTGGAGGCCGAAGAGTTCTTCTCGGAAGGTCAAAAGGGCTCCTCGGCGATGCCGCACAAGCGCAACCCGGTGCTGTCGGAGAACCTCACCGGCCTCTCCCGCATGGTGCGCGCCTATGTGACGCCTGCCCTGGAGAACGTCGTGCTCTGGCACGAGCGCGACATCTCGCACTCCTCCGCCGAGCGCATGATGGGCCCTGACGCGACCGTGACGCTCGACTTCGCGCTGGTGCGCCTCGCCGGCCTGATCGACAAGCTCCTGGTCTATCCCGCCAACATGCAGAAAAACCTCGATCGCCTCGGCGGCCTCGTCCATTCGCAGCGCGTGCTCCTGGCGCTCACGCAGAAGGGCGCGAGCCGCGAGGACGCCTACAAGCTCGTGCAGCGCAACGCGATGCCGGTCTGGCGCGGCGAAGGCGATTTCCTTCAGTTGCTGAAGAAGGACACTGAGGTGAAGAAGTATCTCTCGGACGCCGAGATCGAGGAGCAATTCGACCTCGGCTATCACCTCAAGCACGTCGACACGATCTTCAAGCGCGTGTTCGGCGAAAGCTGAGCACCGCTTGCGTCGCCCGGGAGCCACGCTCGTGGCGGCCGGGGCTCGTGCAATTGCGGTCTATAGTCGCTTCTGCAGCCATTTCACGAGCGCTGGGCTGCCGATGGTGGCGGTGATGAAGCCGCACATATTGCCGTCGACATAGCCCGCGCGGCCGCGCCCTTGCACGTAGCGCTTGCTGAAGAAGATCGTGTGCAGCTTGTTGCCAGCGTCATCGAGGAAGACGAGCTGCCAGCGCAAATCGGGCTGGTAAGACAATTGTACGGGCGCCAGCGCCTTGACGGCTGCCGCCAGTTCGGTCGCGTCGGTCGCGGTCAGAACCTGCGTCTTGCGTTCACTCGCGTAGCTCGAAAAATGCTCCGGCGAGATTGGAATGCTGGCGAGCAGGCGATCGGAGATCTTCAGAAGATCGATCCGCTTGATCTGGCCCGCCTGGATCTTCTGACTGATCGATCCAATCGCGGCAGTGGCCGGGCCGACATCGCAGGCGAAGGCCGGGCGCGCCATGATCGAGAAGCAGGCCGCCAGCACAAGAATGTCGCGTCCGAACTTCATGGCCTGCCCTCGTCCCCGGCGGATCGCTGCCGCACCTTATAGCCACGGAGCGGGGCGACGAAAGCCCGGCGACCATTTGCGGACCGCGATGCCGCGGAGTACGCTTCCAGCCCATCGCCCCTGCGAACACAGAAGAAACGGACCCTTTCATGCCCATCGTCAACCGCGTTGCCGCCCTCTCCGACGAAATGGCCGCCTGGCGCCATGACTTCCACGAGAACCCCGAATTGCTCTACGAGGTCCACCGCACCGCCGGCATCGTCGCCGAGAAGTTGCGCGAGTTCGGCTGTGACGAGGTGGTGACGGGTATCGGCCGCACCGGCGTCGTCGGGGTGATCCGCGGCCGCAAATCCGCCTCCGGCAAGACCATTGGCTTGCGCGCCGACATGGACGCGCTGCCGATCATGGAGACCTCGGGCGTGCTTTATGCGTCGAAGGTCCCCGGCAAGATGCACGCCTGCGGCCATGACGGCCACACCGCGATGCTGCTGGGTGCCGCCAAATATCTCGCCGAGACGCGCAATTTCGACGGCACGGCGATCATGATCTTCCAGCCCGCCGAGGAAGGCGGCGGCGGCAAGGCCATGGTCGAGGACGGGTTGATGACGCGCTGGAACATCCAGGAGGTCTACGGCATGCACAACATGCCGGGCCTGCCGGAAGGTCATTTCGCCACGACCCCCGGTGCGATGCTCGCCTCCTCCGACAACATCCAGATCACCGTCCACGGCAAGGGCGGCCACGCCGGCGCGGGTCCGCACAAATC
Organism: Bradyrhizobium sp. CCBAU 65884; assembly: GCF_028128835.1. Classification (NCBI taxonomy): domain Bacteria; kingdom Pseudomonadati; phylum Pseudomonadota; class Alphaproteobacteria; order Hyphomicrobiales; family Nitrobacteraceae; genus Bradyrhizobium; species Bradyrhizobium sp. CCBAU 65884. Next base: position 152,218 of record NZ_LBJU01000123.1, read on the forward strand.
CGTCGACAGCGTGCTGATCGGCTCGCAGATCGTCAACGCGCTGCAATCGATCGTGGCGCGCAACGTCGATCCGTTGAAGTCGGCCGTCATCTCGATCACGCAATTCCACTCCGGCACCGCCTTCAACATCATTCCGGAGGTCGCCGAGCTAGGCGGTACCGTGCGCACGCTCGATCCCGAGGTGCGCGATCTCGTCGAGCGCCGCATCGGCGAAGTCGCCGAGAGCGTCGCCCGCGCCTATGGCGGCTCGGCCGAGACGAAATACACGCGGATGTATCCGGTGACGATGAACCATGCGCGCGAGGCCGGCCTTGCCGCCGACGTCGCCCGCGACATCGTCGGCACCGATCGCGTCAACGACAAGTTCATCCCGATGATGGGCGCAGAGGATTTCTCCTTCATGCTGGAAGCGCGTCCCGGCGCGATGGTGCTGGTCGGCATGGGCGACGGCAACGAGTGCCACCACCCGTCCTATGTCTTCAACGACAACATCCTCGGCCACGGCGCCTCGTTCTGGGCGCGTCTGGTCGAGACGCGGATGCCGGCGGGGTAATCCCTCGCATCAGCGGGAGCCGCTTCAATTGCAGACCTCGGTCAAGCCGCCACCGTTAATGGCAACGCTCGGCGATCGTCCCAGCTTGCAGCCGGGACGAAGGGGCCGGCAGCCGGCATTCGTGCATACGATCTGGCCGGACGAATTCGCTTGTGAAGCAGCCGGCGATGACTCACTCTTTTTCCGGTCCGAGTCACGCCTTGCGGGTTCATCGCGCGTCGCGACGGGCTTCTTCTCCGGGATCTTTTCGCATTCGTTGTCGTCGCTGATACGGTGACCAGCACGGCACACGATCTTGCTGCATTGGTCTCCATCCGCCCTGAAACCGTGATCGCAAACCAGGGGACACACCCGCCCCGACTTTCCCTTGAGGGCGTCCAGCACATCGGCGTTCGCAATCTTCGCATCGAATTTGGTGCCGGCGTATTTGTTGAACAGCGTCAGCGAGCGTTGCGCCGTCTCGCTCCACTCGCTGTACGGCTCGGCCTTCATGCAGCCGACGCGCCGCAGCTCGACTTGCACGGATCTCGGCAGATCTTGCGCCGGAGCGGAGCTCGGCGGCGGCGAAAGCGCTGCAACCTTCTTGCTCTCGGCATCACTGGTCTGCTTTTCCGCAACGTGCTTCGCGGCGGCGTCGGCCGCCGCCTTCTCCATGACCTGCTTCTCCGCGAGCGCCTTCGCGGCCGCGGCTTCGGCTACCTTGCGCTCGCGTTCGGCCGCTTCGGCCTTCGCCTGCTCGATCTGCTTTTGCTTCTCCGCCGCGATCCGCGCGTCCTCGGCGGCTTTGGCGGCAGCGGCGGCCTTTTCCAGCTCCGCCTTGTGGGCTCGTTCGGCGGCGAGCTTCACCTTCTCCTGCTCGGCCAGCCGGGCCTTCTCGGTCGCCGCCGTGCGCTCCTCCTCGGCGGCAATCTTCTTCAACTGCACGCGGGCGAGGTTGGCGTAGAAGCCGTCCGGATAGGTCTGCAGGAAAGCTTCCCAGGCCTCACGCAGGCCGGCCTGAAGCGCAAGCTCATAGTCCCTGCGCACGCTGTCCTGTGGATTGGCCTGCGGTCCCGCAACGGCGACCGGCTTCGCCGGCACCAGCGGTACGTCGTCGCCGCCGAGCGAGCCGTAGACATAGGGCTCCTGCCTGCTGCCGGTGGCCTTCAGGACGTCGTCCCGCACGAAGCCGAACGCCTTACGCAGATCAAGCCCAGGCTTCGGCAGGTGCTCGGCCAGCGCCGTGGCGAAGGGGCTATTGCGGGAATCGCCATCGGACGCCGTCGATCCCGCCTTGGCCGCGAACGCGATCATCGTGTTCGGGCTGGTCGGCTCCACCTTGGCAAGCCCGCGCCCGATGGCGCGCGAGGCCACCATCCGCTTCATGGTCTTGGAAAAGGGATTGTCGCGGCAGGCGTCGAGGATGACGAGGCGCAGCCGCTTGGCCGGCTCGACGGCGAACAGCGCACGATCGAGCGCAACGGTCTCGTCGAGAACGTCGCCGTCGGTCTCCAGCATCGCGTCGGTCGGGATGAGATAGTTGCTGCCGTCGAGCTCGATGCCGTGCCCGGCGTAGTAGATCACCGCCATGTCGGCGTCGCGGACCCTGCCGGCAAAGTCACGCAGCGTCCGCCGCATCTCGGAGGCATTGAGGTCTGTCTTGACGTCGACTGCATCGAAGCCGGCTTTCCTGAACATGTCACCGATCAGGGCGGCATCGTTCACGGGATTGGTGAGCCGCAGCGTGTTCTTGTAGGCCGAATTGCCGATCACGAGCGCGACGCGCTTCTCGGCCTGCGCCGACGCGCAAGTTACGAGAGTGGCAACGATCAAAGCGCAGAAAGATCGAACAATATTCACGCACATTACCTGTCAGCCTTGATGCATTTCATGTGACCATTCGAAGGCTAGTTGCACACTTCCGCTTGACCCATGCCCGCGCCACCCGGGGTAGGATCTCGCACGATGCGACATCCTTTCGCGACCGGCCTACATACACCACTCCTGCAGATTATCTGTCCTGAGGCTTCCGATTTTGGGGCAGCGGTTTCCGCTTCCTTTCGGCTTTGGTCGCGCTTCCTCGTATCCTCACGCGTGGCAACCGGCTTCTTCTCGGATACTTTCTCGCACTCATTGTCGTCGCCAAGACGATAGCCGGCGCGGCAAGTGATCTTCACGCATTGATCGCCATCGGCCTTGAAGCCGAAATTGCACACCAGCGGACAGACGCGTCCCGGCTTTGCTTTCAGTGCGTCGAGCGCGTCGACGCTGGCGAGCTTCACGTCGAACTGCGTGCCGGCATATTTGTTGAACAAAGTCAGCGAACGTTGCGCGGCCGCCGTCCACTCGCTCTCCGTAGACGAGGTCAGGCAGCCGACGCGACGCAGTTCGCTTTGCACGGATTTGGCGAGATCAGCTGCAGACAACGTTGAAGTCGGCCCCGGCGAAAGCGCGGCAACCTTCTGATTTTCGACCTCCGGCAGCTGCCGATCGGCGGCGGGCCTGGCCGCGGCCTGCTCCGCCTTCTCTGCCGCCTGCTTCGCGGCAAGCTCGGCCTTGGCTTTCTCCGCCGCCTGCCTCTCGGCCAATGCCTTCGCTGCGGCCGCCTCGGCGACCTTTCGCTGCTGCTCGGCCGCCTCGGCCCTCGCCTGCTCGATCTGCTTCTGCTTCTCTGCGGCAATGCGGGCATCTTCGGCAACCTTGGCCGCAGCGGCCGCCTTGTCCTGCTCGGCCTTCTGGGCGCGTTCGGCAACGAGCCTCGCCTTTTCCTGCTCGGCCGCCTTGGCCTTCTGCTCGGCCGCAGCGCGCGTCTCTTCGGCGCCGATCTTGTTCAACTGGCCTTTGGCGAGATTCGCATAGAATCCCTCAGGATATTGCGCCAGGAACGCTTCCCAGCCGTCGCGCGTAGCGAGTTGGAGCGCAAGTTCATAGTCTCGCCTGAGCTCAGACTGCGGATTGGCTTGCGGGCCGGTCGCAACGGGCTTGGCAGGAACGAGCGGCACGTCGTCGCCGCCGAGCGAGCCATACACGAAGGGCTCTTGCTTGTTCGCGGTGCTCTTCAGCACGTCATCGCGCACGAAGCCGAACGCTTTGCGCAGATCCAGGCCGGGCTTTGGCAGGTGGTCCGCGAGCGCCGTGGCGAACGGGCTGTTCCGGGAGTCTCCATCGGACGCCGTCGAACCGGCCTTGGCCGCAAACGCAATCATCGTGTTCGGAGTGGTTGGCTCGACCTTGGCGAGGCCGCGGCCGATCGCGCGCGAGGCCACCGTGCGCTTCATCGTCTTCGCAAAGGGATTGTCTCGGCACGCATCGAGGATGACGAGCCGAAGCTGCTTGGCAGGCTCGATGCTCACCAGCACGCGATCGATCGGCAACGCCTCGTCGTAGACGTCGGTGTCGGTCTCGAGCGCGGCATCGGTCGGGATCAGGTAGTTGGTGCCGTCCACCTCCATGCCGTGGCCCGCATAGTAGATGACCGCGACATCGGCATCCCGGGTCCGCCCGCCGAATTCGCGCAGCGCCTTGCGCATTTCAGACGCGTTCAAGTCCTGCCTGACATCGACCGTGTCGAAGCCGGCTTTCCTCAACATGCCGCCGATCAAGCCGGCGTCATTCGCCGGATTGGCAAGCTTCGGCACGCTCTTGTAAGCGGAATTGCCGATGACGAGCGCGACGCGCTTGTCGGCGAGCGCCGGGCTGCAGGCGAGACAGCCTGCAAGAGCAAAAAAAGCAAGGGCCGTCAGCGCGATGGAGCAAGCCCGAAAGATGTGCTTCATCATCAGTTGCATATTTCAGCCGGTATCTTAGCCGCGGGATTGGAAGGATGATTAGCGGTCCCGAGCCGGCATCCCTTGGCGATCGGCCTGCATCCGGCGGCATTGCAGATCATCTGTCCCGAGGCTTGCGGCGCGGCCGGCGCGGCCTCCCTTTGCTTTCGATCCGTATCCCGCCTCCGCGACTCCTCGCGCGTCGCGACCGGCTTCTTCTCCTGGACCTTCTCGCACTCGTTGTCGTCGCCGACGCGATAGCCGGCGCGGCAGGTGATCTTGACGCATTGGTCGCCGTCGGCCTTGAAGCCGAAATTGCAAACAAGCGGGCAGACCCGCCCCGGCTTCGCCTTCAGCGCGTCGAGCGCATCCACGCTGGCGAGCTTCACGTCGAGCTGGGTGCCGGCATATTTGTTGAACAGCGCCAGCGAGCGCTGCGACGTCGCGCTCCAGTCGCCGTCTGCGACGGAGGACAGGCAGCCGACGCGGCGCAATTCGCTCTGCACGGATTTTGTCAGATCAGCCGCCGATAACGTCGATGCCGGCGGGGGCGAGAGCGCAGCGACTTTCTGGTTCTCGACTTCGGGCATCTGCCGATCGGCCGTCGGCTTGGCGGCCTGCTCAGCCCTCTCCGCCGCCTGCTTTGCGGCAAGCTCGGCCTTGGCCTTCTCCAAGGCCTGCTTCTCGGCAAGCGCCTTCGCAGCCGCCGCCTCAGCTACCTTGCGCTGGTGCTCGGCCGCTTCCGCTTTCGCCTGCTCGATCTGCTTTTGCTTCTCTGCGGCGATCCGCGCCTCTTCCGCCGCCTTGGCAGCTGCTGCTGCCTTCTCCTGCTCGGCCTTCTGGGCGCGCTCGGCGATCAGCCTCGTCTTTTCCTGCTCGGCCGCCTTGGCCTTTTGCTCGGCCGACGCGCGCGTCTCTTCGGCGCCGATCTTGTTCAACTGGCCCTTGGCCAGGTTGGCGTAGAAACCGTCCGGATACGCCGCCAGAAACGCTTCCCAGCCGTCGCGCGTCGCAAGCTGAAGCGCGAGCTCGTAATCCCTGCGAATGGCATCCTGCGGGTTGGCCTGCGGACCGGTCGCGGCCGGCCTCACGACGAGGGGCACGTCGTCGCCCCCGAGCGAGCCATAGACATAGGGCTCTTGCTTGTAGCCGGTAGTCTTGAGCACGTCGTCGCGCACGAAGCCGAAGGCCTTGCGCAGATCAAGGCCCGGCTTCGGCAGATGCTCGACCAGCGCAGCGGCGAACGGACTGTTTCGCGCATCGCCATCGGACGCCGTCGATCCTGCCTTGGCCGCGAAGGCGATCATGGTGTTCGGGCTGGTCGGCTCGACCTTGGCCAGGCCGCGCCCGACGGCACGTGAAGCCAGCGTGCGTTTCATCGACTTGGCGAAGGGGTTGTCGCGGCAGGCATCCAGGATGATCAGGCGCAGCTGCTTGGCCGGCTCGACCGCGAACAGCGCGCGTTCGACCGGAATGGTCTCGTCGAGAACGTCGCCATCCGTCTCCAGTGTCGCGTCGGTCGGAATGAGATAGTTGGCTCCATCGAGCTCGATGCCGTGGCCGGCGTAATAGATCACCGCCATGTCCGCATCGCGCGACCTGCCGGCAAACTCGCGCAGCATGCGCCGCATCTCGCTGGCACTGAGATCCAGCCTGACGTCGACGGAATCAAAGCCCGCCTTCTTGAACATGCCGCCGACCAGCGTGGCATCGTTCACGGGATTGCTGAGCTTGGGCGCGCTCTTGTAGGCAGAATTGCCGATCACGAGCGCAACCCGGCGGTCGGCATGCGCCGGTCCGCAGGCAAAGCCAATCGCAAATATCAACACAGCAAATAGCCGAAACGGAATCACTTGCGTCCCCCCGGATGCAATTCCCTGAGACTATTCGCTAGCGTCGCCGATTGCTAATTCTTCCTATGTGATTTCCGTCACACAAGCCGGTCTAACGGGGGTAAGGATAATGCGGCGAAGCGTCACCCTGGTCTTTCCAGGTGACGCCGCCGTCTTTCGGGGCCGCTACATTTGCACCACCTCGTGGCGCATCACGAAGGGTGCAAGCAGCGCGTGTACCTCGCTCGCAACCGCCTCGCGCTGGTCCGACGGCAGGCCGGCAAGGGTCACGGTGGCGATCGATCCGTGACTGCCATGGGCACCGACTTTGACCCTGCAATCGATGCCGCGCTCGACCAGCGGCGTGAGCACCTTGGTGAACACGCGCTCAGCCGCGTCCCAGCGCAACTGCGGCTTGAACACCTTGCCGACGCCGGTCACCGGCATCGGGTCGATCGGAATGACTTGCACAGGGACAGCGGCCCGCTCCGGCGTGCGCTCGCGAACCCAGGATTCGAGTTCGCCGGGCTCCACGGTCGCGCCGGGCTTCAGCTGCACGTAGCCCACCGGCAGTTCGCCGGCATAGGCGTCGGGCTGGCCGACGACGGCGGCGAAGCCGACCGCGGGATGCCGGAACATGATCTCTTCGACCGGCGCGGGATCGATGTTATGGCCGCCACGGATCACGAGATCCTTGGCGCGACCGGTGATCCAGAGATAGCCGTCGGCGTCGAGCCGGCCGAGATCGCCGGAATTGACCCAGACCTCGTCGACGAAGGCGCCCTTGTTGTGCTCGTCGTTGAGATAGCCGCCGAATACGCCGGGCCCTGCCATGATGACGACGCCGATCTCATCAGGCGCGCAGTCGCGGATCAGGCGGCCATCGGCATCGAGTTGCACGATGCGCACGCGCGCATAAGGCATGGGAAGGCCGACCGACCCGAGCCGGATCGGCCGTGATGGATAGGCCAGCGTGTGCACGCTCGAGGTCTCGGTCATGCCGTAGACCTCGACCACGGGCAGCCTCAGCTTGTCCTGGATCGCCGAGCCGACCGCGACGGGGATCGCCGAGCCGCCGCCGGCGGCATATTTCAGGCTGGAGATGTCGGCATGATCAGGCGGCACCGCGAGCGTTGCGGCGAGCACCGTCGGCACGCTCGACAGCGCTTCCGGCTTGAAGCGCTCGACCAGGCGCCAGATGTTCTTCACCGCACTCGGATTGCGCCAGCCGCTCGGCGATAGCACGACCAGCGAGCCGCCGCTCGACAGCATCGTCAGCACCTGTGTCAGCGATCCCCCGACGTGAAACAGCGGCATGCCGAACAGCAAATTGGCGCCGGGCTTCGCTCTCAGCAGCAGGTTGAGCGCCCATGCCTGATAGACTTGGTTGGTATGCGTGTGCCGCACCAGCTTGGGCGTGCCGGTGGTGCCGCCGGTGTGGAAATAGGCCGCGATGTCGGCACCCGAAATCTTGCGCCCGCTGACAAGCCGATCCGACGGCTGTTGCTTGATCAGGTCGCTGAAAGCAAAGATGCCATTCGCCGGCTCGCCGCCGCCGAACACTTGCACGATCGCCTTGAGGTGCTTGAGTTCCGGGCGGATCTGCTCGACCTTCTGCCAGATGTCGGTGCCCGGCATCGGCCCGAGCGCCACCAGGATTTTGGTGTTCGCAGCTTCCAGGATCTCCGCAATCTGGTGCGGCTCCAAGAGCGGATTGACGGGATTGGCGATGCCGGCGGCCTCCGCGCCGAACAGCGTCACGAAGGCATCCGGCACCAGCGGCAGCATGAAGCTGATGACGTCGTCTTTCTCCGCGCCGAGCGCGTGAAACATGTTGGCAGCCTGCGTGACGCGCGCAATGAAATCGCGATAGGTGACCACTAGCGGCGTGTCGGCGGGATCAGCGTTTTGCAGAAACTGGATCGCCGCACCGTCGGGATTGCGCGCCGCGCCCAATTTGATGGCGTCAAACGTGCTCTCGGCAGCGATGCGGTCCGCATAGGGTACCCGCTCGAACGCCCGGACCTCCTCGTCGGTCAAAAGATCCGGATAGTCATTGCCAATGAGCCGATCGAGCGCGTGGATGCCCGCCATGGAATTCCGTCCTCCCTCAGATACATGTCCCCGCCCCCTGTCTTTTGACATTTTGGGTCGGCGCGGCCCCGACCGATGGCCGGCCCGGCGCGGACAGAATGATGGATGATTTGGCGTTCGTCCATGGCCGGCTGCAACAAGCTCACACGGCGAGACGCCGGCGTGAATCTATGGACGATCCGGCGACCAGCCTACCGCGTTGAAATCGGCTGGCGCAGGCATCACTTCGGGCTCGGCGGTTGCCTTACGCAGAATTGCGTCCGCACGATTTAGGTCCGACATTTCGGTCGGCACGCCCTCTTTGTCCACGGCGAGTATTCCCGTCATCTCGGGCGGTGCGGTCATCACGTAGCGGTCCGCAGCTTCGATCAGACGAAGGACCTCGTCGCGAATGAAAGCCGCTGACCATTCGGATGGCAGGCCTTTCACAGCGGCGAACTCCTCGGCCGGGATCGACAACGCGTGCCGGCGAATTTCGTCGGTGGTTCGACGCGGAGAGAAATTGGGCGGCTTGCCAGCCGCGGCAAGCACGAGCGGCCCGAGCGGGCAATAGTCGTGGCCGATGGCGACGAGATCGGCGATGTCGCGCGCCTTGGAGCGACCTGCGGCAGCGAGCACCTTGTTGACGGCAAGATCTGCCTGATGGAGCCGCGCCCCCCATTGCTTGTCCTTTACGAGAGGAAAGAAGCGAAGTCGCGTCTCCGCGAACCACTGGATGACGGTCGTTTCGGAAGCGCGCGAGATGGTCGCATCCACGCAGCCATAGATGATGAAGTCGCGATGCGTCTTGAAGCCGGCAGTATCGAGGACGGCAAGATCGGCCCTTGCGCTCTCGGTCACCTCTTCATCCGTATCGTGGAAGATGTCGATGTCGTCGGATCGTCGGTCCCAGTCCTTGTTGAGCATCAGGCCGCCGGCAAGATAGCTGCTGTCCGAGCGATTCTTGGCGAGAAGCCGCAAAATGTCGCTCTGCAGTTTGCTGAGAGCCATCTCAGTTCTCCCTGGCGTTGACGCGGTCGAGTATCTTCCTGCCCATCGCAAAAGCGCGCGCATCGCCGCGCTCGATCATGGCACGCGCGGCGACGGCGGCGCGGGACCGCAGATCGGGAAGCCGATCGAGATCGACATTGTCGAGAATGCGCGGTCCGTAGAGACGGAGCGCATTGTCGAGCAGCGACTGCAGTTCTTTGGTCAGCCGATGCTCCGCCCGCATGCGCGAGGCGAGCGCCAGGACTTCATCGCGTGCAGCCGGCGGAATCAGGACTTCGACGCGCACGAGGTCGGCCGCACCACCCTGGCTGCGATATTTTCTGACGCGTTTATTCGCAGGGATCATCGGCCACTCGCTTTGCGAAACATCAAGCTACCATACGTATCCCGGTTACGCAAATTTGTATCCCGGTTACGAGCGCAACCAATTGGTATGTTTCGTTTTTATCTAACCTTACTCGAAAGGTGAACTTCCTCGCGCCGTAGGCGGACCAACAGGCAGCAGCGGCTTCGCCGGACGGCGCGCCGCGAGACGCGAGGACACCATGACCACGCCCCTGCGAGATCGCATCACTCCGCTGCTCCTCGCGCTTGCCGTAACATCGGGGATCATCGCATCGACGATCGCGCTGCCCCGCGCGGCGCTCGCCGCGGACGGTCAGCTCGACAAGATGCGCGCCAAGATCGCGGCATTCATCACCGACAAGATGGAGAAGCTGGGCGGATCGCGCATCATCTACAAGGTGGACACTGACGCCTTGCGGGAGGCGGTCACTACGGATCTGCGCGACGACGTCTACAAGACCCTGCGCGAGGGTCGGATCGCCTTCTCCGGCCTTGCGATTCGTGACGGCGGCGTCGATGTCAAGATCGCGGACGCCAAGGGCCGCGAACTGCTCACGCGCAAGCTCGCCTCGGCGGCAGAGGGATTGCCCACGCACGCGCTCGCCGTGACCGACGCCGGAGACGGGCTGACCAGGCTTGCGCCGACCGATGCCGCATCCGCCGCACGGCTGCGCGATCTCGTCGAGGATTCCATCGCCATGATCGAGCAGCGCCTCAAGGACGCCGGCGTCACACTTGCCAGCGTCCAGCCTGAGGGAACCGACCGCATCCGCATCTTCCTGCCGGGTACGATGGAGCCCGAGCGCATCACCGCGATCTTCGCCAGGAAGGTCAAGGTCAGCTTCCGCCTGATCGATGTCACAATGTCGGCGGAGCAGGCGCAATCCGGCACGCCTCCGGCGGGCACGGAAGTCATGTTCGGCTTCAAGGACAAGCGTCCCTATCTCGTCAAGGCCAGCGCGCTCGACGGTGACGACATCAGCTACGCGGGACCGGGATTCACGAGCGACACGAAGGAGCCGATCGCCTCGTTCCGCTTCAACGGCCGCGGTACGCGGCGCTTCGCTCACATCACCGCAGAGAATGTTGGAATGCCCTTCGCCATCGCGCTCGACGACAAGGTGATCTCCGCCCCCGTGATCCGCGAGCCCATCACCGGCGGCTCAGGCCAGATTTCCGGCAACTTCACTCTGGAAGAGGCGAACAGCGTCGCCATGCTGCTGCGCGCCGGCTCGCTGCCCGGACGTCTTGGCCTCGTCGAGCAGCAGGTCATCCAACCCGCCGCCAAGCCATAAGGCGAAGATCGTCAGACGCGCCCCACCCGGGGCATCCGGCCGTTCCGCGACGCCGAAGCCCGCCCCGAATCACGGCCGCGTTGCGGCCGGACGCACAACCAACGGGCAATTGCCGAAACGCCCGATCAGGCTAAAATTTGCCTCTTGCGGCGTGACGGCCAAAGGCTTCATTTCAGGCGGCCGTCATTCGATTTCGGCTATACGTGTCGAGCATACCGACCAGGACTGAAAGCCTTACGCGGGGTTAGTACCATGCCGTCCGGCAGCGCAGACATTTCCTCGATCCTCGACCGCATTCTTGAGGCGGCGACGGATAATCTCAGAATCGCGAAAATCCTGGTGCAGATGGGCCTCGATCCCAACGACGTCACCTACGACGCGATCTTTAACCGGCTGCTGGAGATCTTCGTCCACAACATCACGTTCGCCAATCTGTTCGCCGTGGTCGGGGCCGGCTTCTTCGTCGCCACCCTCTTGATGCGAACGATGGTGCCGCTGCGCGTCGCCAACATGATCGGCTGCGTATTCTTCGCCGTCTTCGGCGCGCTCTCCGCCAACGTCGCGACGTTCCTGCTCTATCTGCTGATGCTTCCGATCAACGCCCTTCGGCTGCGGCAGATGCTCAAGCTGGTCAAGAAGGCGCGCCATGCCGCCGAAGGCGACATGTCGATCGAATGGCTCAAGCCATTCATGACCGAGCGCAAATATCGAAGCGGCGATACGCTGTTCAAACTGGGCGATCCCGCCAAGGAGATGCTCCTCACGGTCACCGGCAAGTTCCTGGTCAAGGAGATCAATGTCGAGATCGGGCCCGGAGCTCTCATGGGCGAGCTCGGCTTCCTGACGCCCGACAACCGGCGAACCGGAACCATCGAATGCGTCGAGGACGGTCAGGTGCTGACGATCACCTATGACCGGCTGCTCGAGATCTACTTCCAGGACCCGCAGTTCGGCTATTACTTCCTGGTCCTGACCAGCCAGCGCCTGCTGCAGAACATCGATCGTTTGCAGAAGCAGCTCGCCACGGAGCGGGCGGCCACGACGAACAGGATCGCGTGATCGCCGCTGCTCAGCCTAGCAGCAGCGCCATGCCGGGATCGCCCTTCTCCATCGCGCGCCGGTAGGCCGGGCGGGCACTGACGCGGCCGAGATATTTGACCACGTTCGGGCAGCGCTGGACATCATAGGGCTGGAAGTAGCGCATCGTCGTCAGCGAAAAGCCCATCATGATGTCGGCGGTGGTGAAGGCGTTGCCCGCCAGATATTCGGCGTCGCGAAGGTGCGCGTCGAGGAGATCGTAGGAGCGATCGAGCCGTCCCTTCATGGCAACGAGGGTCGGGTTGTCCTGTGCAAGATCGAGCCGGTTCAGAATCATCATCCGCCCCATGCCGGGTTGCAAGGTGCCATTGGCGAAGTGAAGCCAGTACAGGAACTGCGGGAAGGCGGGATCATTGGGGCCGAGCACCAGACGGCCGTTGCCGTACTTTGCGACGATGTAGTCGACGATGGCGCCGGACTCCGCGAGCACGAGATCGCCGTCGGTCACGACGGGCGCTGCCCCGCTCGGGTGCAGCGCCTTGTACTCCGGCGGCGCCAGCATGGTGACGGGATCGCGGGCATAGCGCTTCAGCTCGTAGTGAAGCCCCAGTTCCTCGCACAGCCAGACGATGCGCTCGGACTGAGACTTGCCGAGGTGATGGACGGTGAGCATGAGGCCTCCTGCAGCGGTAAGTTGGGCACGTCGTGACGACGCATATAGCAGCCATTGCCAGGGGTGGGATCTCGGTCTTGTGCCCAGGACGCAGCGCAGCGCCCTCGGCGACGGCGCGCTGCAGAGCCGGGCCCATCCAGCCGGGTTTTTCCTGTCCGCAGCGCGTCCAGCCTCCCCCAAACGGCACCGCCGCAAAATCGCCCTAAAAACCGAATGGTAACCATGGCGGGCTAGGGTAATGACGTGACCAATTCTCCGACGATCCTGGTGTTCGATTCCGGCCTTGGCGGGCTTACGGTGCTCCGCGAGGTTGTCGCCGCGCGTCCGGACGCCCATTTTGCCTACGTCGCCGACGACGCCTTCTTCCCCTACGGCCACCACAGCGAGGACGAGATCATCGCCCGCGTCGTGCCGCTGATGGGTGAACTGATCGGCACGCATGACCCTGATATCGTCGTCATCGCCTGCAACACGGCGTCCACCCTGGTCCTGTCCCACTTGCGCGCCGCTTATTCGGTGCCCTTCGTCGGCACGGTGCCGGCGATCAAGCCGGCCTGCGCGCAATCGAGGACCCGTCGCGTCTCGGTGCTCGGCACCAAGGGCACGGTGAAGCGCGAATACACCAAGGCCCTGATCCGCGATTTCGCGCAGGGCTGCGAGGTGACGCTGGTCGGCTCGCCCGAGCTTGCCTCGCTGGCTGAAGCTGAGCTCAGCGGCACTTCCGTCAGCGACGGCGACATCCTGGCCGAACTCGCCCCCTGCTTCGTCGGCGAAGACGCGACCTCGCGCACCGACACCGTCGTGCTCGCCTGCACACATTATCCGCTGCTGCTCGACCGGCTGAAGCGGCTGGCGCCCTGGCCGGTCGACTGGATCGATCCCGCGCCGGCGATCGCCCGCCGCGTCTCGGATCTGCTCGGCCCGCGCATCGGCGGCATCGCACAGGCCGGCGCCGAGATGATCTTCACCTCGAACCGCGTGCACGGCCTTTCGGCCACGCTGACGCCGTTCTTCGGCGGCCGCGCGCTGGCCTGACTTTGCGCATCGGCGCCGCGCTGCTAGGTTTTGCCGTCGTCACCTCACCGCAGGCCTTTCCATGTCGGTCCAGACCCCGCCGCTCAACCGCCTCCGCCAATTGTGGCGCGATGGCCGCCCCGCTTTCGGCGCGATAGCGACCATCCCGAGCGTGCAGATGGTGCAGATCATGGCGCGCTCGCTCGACTGGATCATCGTCGATCTCGAGCATGGTCCCATCGGGCTGACCGAAGCGCACGCAATGATCGCGGCAACGACCGGCACGCCGTGCACGCCCCTGGTTCGGATCGCGGCGAATGAGCCGTGGCTTGCGAAAGCCCCGATGGACATCGGCGCCTTCGGCATCAACTTTCCGATGATCACGAACCGCAGTGATGCCGAGAAGGCGGTCCGCAGCGTGCGCTACCCGCCGCGCGGCGACCGGCTCTGGGGCCCGTTCCACGCCCCGTTCCGCTGGGGCCAGTCGATGCCGGACTACATGGCGAGCGCCGACGACGAGATGATCTGCATGATCACCATCGAGCATGTCGATGCCGTCAACCGCATCGACGAGATCATGGCGACGCCGGGCATCGACGTCGCGGTGATCGGCCCTGGCGATCTCGCCACCTCCATCAACAAGCGCGGACAGATGGACGATCCGGAGCTGCTGGAGCTGGTCGCGCGCGCCGAGGCCGGCATCCTCAGAAGCGGCGTGCCGATCGGCGGCGTGGCCCGCACCGCGGACCAGGCCAACGCCCTGGTCGACCGCGGCTACCGCGCTATCGCGCTCGGCTTCGACTGGTCGCTGCTCCAGCGCGGCATCCTGGCGGCGTTCGAGGGCATCAGGCGCTGAGCAGGCTGATTGCCACCTTGCCGGGAACTGCGGCCCTGCTAGGGTCGGCCGCATCGGGAGGAAAACCATGCTTAAGAAGACTTTGCTCGCTCTGACCTTTACCGGCCTTGCCTTCGCGGCCTTCGCCCAGCAGCCCGGCATCAAGCGCACCCCGCTCCAGAAGGTCGAATTTCCGGACGGCTACAATACCATCACCGCCATCGCGGAAGTCCCGGCGGGAGGCTCGGCCGGACGCCATACCCATCCGGGAATCGAGACCGGCTACGTGCTCGAAGGCGAGCTGAACCTCCTGATCGACGGTCAGCCGGAGAAAACCCTGAAAGCCGGTGATTCCTACCAGATCCCGGCAGGCGTCGTGCACGACGCCAAGGCTCATGGCGATAAGGCCATGAAAGTGCTGGGAGTTTACGTCGTCGACAAGACCAAGCCGCTGGCTTCGCCGGCTCCCTGACTGGTCGAACCGTTCAACCCCTGGCGGGTTGGTTCGTGCTAAAGGAACGGCGAGCGGGAGCCCGCTCGCTGCACATTTTTTCATCTATGGGAACCGAAGACCGATGCGGGGGACGCCAAAGCCCATTTCGCTGCCGCGCCGCTTGATTTGCGACCTCATGCGCGCGTCGATGGACGTGCCGTTCGTTTCGCTTTCCCGTTCACTCAATATCCGCCCCTTGCTCGAGGCACGCGCCGCAGCTGCCGCGCCAGCGGGCTGGGCTGCGACCTTCGTCAAGGCGTTCGCCCTGGTCGCCAGGGACGAGCCGATCCTGCGCACTGTCTACGCCAAATGGCCGTGGCCGACGTTCTACGAATTGCCGAACAGCGTGGCGTCGGTGGCGATCGCCCGGGTCGAGGATGGCGAGGAATGCGTGATGCCGCAGCGAATCGCGGCCCCCGAGGCCATGGCGCTGGCCGCGGTCGACGCCGAGATCCGGCGCGGCAAGACGGCGCCTATCGCAGACGTCCCGATGTTCCGGAAGATCATGCGGGCAACCCGGCTGCCGCTACCGCTGCGGCGCCTGTCCTGGGCGATCGGCCTCAATTTCGGGCGCCAGCGCGGCAACTGGTTCGGCAGCTTTGCGGTGAGCTCGGTGGCCGCCTATGGCGGCGGCGAGCTCCACCCGATCACACCGGGCCCCTTCATCGTCAGCTACGGCCTGGTTGAGCCGGACCAGACCATTCATGTCGTGATCCGCTGGGACCACCGGGTTACCGATGCGGCCCCGATCGCCCGGGTCCTGACCCGGCTGGAACAAGTCCTGAACACTGAAATCGCTGCCGAATTGCGGGCGGCCGGCGCGAAGCCGATAAGAGTGGTCGGGACATGATTCCGGGCCCATTCGCATTGACAGAACGGCCCAAACTCCCCTAAAAGCCGCCTGCTCGCGGGCCGATTTCGGCCCGCGAAGCGTTTCGCGACCCGTGGTCCTCTCCCTTGAAGCTTTGGGGATCGGACCTGTCAGTGCCGGGCTAGCCCGTCACACAGGAGGGCGCGTTTCCTCAAACCATGTACCTGAAGAGGACGCGATGACTAAGCGCAGTGAGGCGAAGTACAAACTCGATCGCCGTATGGGCCAGAACATCTGGGGCCGCCCGAAGAGCCCCGTGAATCGCCGCGAATACGGCCCCGGCCAGCATGGCCAGCGCCGCAAGGGCAAGCTCTCGGACTTCGGCGTGCAGCTGCGCGCCAAGCAGAAGCTGAAGGGCTACTACGCCAACATCTCCGAGCGGCAGTTCCACGGCATCTATGTCGAGGCGAGCCGCCTCAAGGGTGACACCGGCGAGAACCTGATCGGCCTGCTGGAGCGTCGTCTCGACGCGGTCGTGTACCGCGCCAAGTTCGTCTCGACGATCTTCGCCGCGCGTCAGTTCATCAACCACGGCCACATCAAGGTGAACGGCCGCAAGGTCAACATCTCGAGCTATCAGCTCAAGGTCGGCGACGTGATCGAGGTCAAGGAAGCCTCCAAGCAGCTCGCCCATGTGCTCGAAGCCAGCCAGCTCCCCGAGCGCGACACTCCCGACTATCTCGAAGTCGACCACGGCAAGATGACCGCGAAGTACGTGCGCATCCCCGGCCTCTCCGACGTGCCGTTCCCGGTGCAGATGGAGCCGCATCTGGTCGTCGAATTCTATTCGCGCTAAGATCTGAATATCGAAGGCCCCGGTTCGCCGGGGCCTTTTTGCTTAAGAGCCACACTTCAGTGGCCGTCATGCCTGCAGGAGGCGTCGCATGCTCTACACCCCTCCCCCCATCGATCCCAAGGCGCCGCCGGTGCGCATCAATCTGCTCTCGGACACGCAGACGAAGCCGACGGCCGCGATGCGCGACGCCATGGCGCGGGCAGAGGTCGGCGACGAGCAGGTCGGTGACGATCCCACCGTGAATGCGCTGTGCGAGCGCGTCGCCGCGCTGATGGGCAAGGAAGCCGCGGTCTATATGCCCTCGGGCACGATGTGCAACGTGACCGCGACCCTGGTGCATTGCCGTCCCGGCGACGAGATCCTGGCACACGAGACCGCGCACATCATTGCCCGCGAAGGCGGCGCGCATGCCGCGATCGGCGGTTTTCAGGTGACGCAGCTTAGGGGTCCCGACGGCCAGTTCACGCCGGAGACGTTCCGGAAAGCCCTGCATCCCCGCACGCGCTACCAGCCGCCGCAGACCGTCGTCAGCGTCGAGCAGACCGCCAATATCGGCGGCGGCACGATCTGGAAGAAGGCCGTGCTCGACGAGATCGTCGCGATCGCCAAGCAGCACGGGCTCGTCACCCACATGGACGGCGCGCGCCTGCTCAACGCCACCGTCGCCAGCGGCATCTCTCCGCGCGACATGACCGCCGGCTGGGACTCGGCCTGGATCGACTTCTCCAAAGGCCTGGGCGCGCCGATCGGTGGGGTGCTCGCGGGCTCGCGCGCCTTCATCGATGCGGTCTGGCAGTGGAAGCAGCGCCTCGGCGGATCGATGCGGCAGGCCGGCATCTGCGCCGCCGCCTGCATCTACGCGCTCGACCATCACGTCGACCGCCTCGCCGACGACCACGCCAATGCGCGCGCGCTCGCCCGCGGGCTGTCGCAGATCCCCGGCGTCGAGGTGCAGGAGCCCGAGACCAATCTCGTGTTTTTCAAGCCCGACGGCGCCGGCATTGCCGGCGACAAGATGGTTGCAGCGCTGCGCCAGCGCGGCGTGACGCTTGCGATGATGGACGGCCGCATCCGCGCCTGCACCCATCTCGACGTCAATGCGGCCCAGATCGAGGAGACGATCGGGTACGTCAGAGAGATCGTGCGCGGGGCGTGATCACCGCCCCATCGCCTGATAGATCAGCGTCTTCAACGCCAGCTGGATCCGGCCGCGTTGCGACGGGGTCTGCACCATGAAGATTCCGAACAGATCGTCTTCGGGATCGATGAAGAAGAAGGTGCCGCCGACGCCGTCCCAGCGATATTCGCCAAGCGGCCATGACGTCCCCGGCGGCACCGAAGTGCGCACCGCAAAGCCGAGGCCGAAGCCGGAGCTGCCGCCCGGATAATAGTTCTGATCGCGCGCGATCTTCATTTCCGGCCCGATGTGATCCGACGCCATCAGCGCGATGGTCTCGGGCTTGAGATAGCGCCGGCCTTCATAGCTGCCGCCATTCAGCAGCATCTGCGCGAAGCGGGCGTAGTCGCCGACTGTGCCGACCATCCCCCCGCCGCCCGATTCCCACTTCACCGGCCGCCTGATATCGCGAACCTGCGTCGTCGGATTGATGTTGCGATCCTCCGGCATCGGCTCGGCAATGCGCGGGAATTTAGCGGGATCGGCGACGAAGAATGCCGTCTCGGTCATGCCGAGCGGATCGAGCAGCCATTCCCTCTCGAACTGGAGCAGCGTCTTTCCTGAGATCACCTCGACGACGCGGCCGAGCACGTCGGTGGAGAAGCCGTAGTCCCACACCGTGCCCGGCTGCTCGACCAGCGGCAGCGTGGCGATTTTCGCGGCGAAGTCGGCATTGCTGAGATTACTGTTGAAGAGATTGGCTTCGGCATAGAGCTCGCGCACTGCGCCGCCGTCATGATAGCCGTAAGGCAGCCCCGAGGTGTGGCGCAAGAGGTCCTTGATCGTGACGGGACGCTCCAGCGGCTCCAGCGCCAGAGCGACCTTGCTATCCTCGGCCTTCTTCTCCACGCCGACCTTCATGCCGGCGAAAGCAGGAATGTATTTCGAGACCGGATCGTCGAGCGCGAGCTTGCCCTCCTCGACCAGCATCATCGCCATGACTGATGTGATCGGCTTCGACATCGAATAGAGACGGAAGATCGTGTCCGCGCTCATCGAACTCTCGGTCGCGACATCGCGAACGCCGAAATTCTCGTAATAGACCGGATTCCCATGCTGCTGGAGCAGCAGAATGGCGCCGGGAATCTTGCCGGTGGCGATCTCGTTCCGGATGTAGTCGGAAACCTTTGCCAGGCCCTCGGGCGAGAAGTTGCGCGCGGCGCGCTCGGAGCTCGCCTGCGCACTCACGACACCGAACAGAAAGGCGAGCGCCGCGATCAGCGCGCGGCGCCCGAACATGTCACTTCTCCATGGCTTCATAGACCAGCTGCTTCAATGTCCGCTGCACGCGCTGGCGCTCGGTCGGGGTCTGCTCCAGCAGCACGAAGAACATGTCCTGCTTGGGATCGATCACGAAATAGCAGCCGGAGGCGCCGTCCCATTTCAACTCGCCGAGATTGCCGGGCGGCGGCGGCTTGGCGTTGCCGGGATCGGTGCGCACCGCGAGCCCGAGGCCGAAGCCGAAACCGTCGCCGGGGAAATAGAAATAGTCGCGGTCGACGCCTGATTTGGGGCCGAGCTGATCGGTCGTCATCAGCTTGAACGTCTCGGGCTTGAGAATGGTCTTGCCGTCGAGGCTGCCGCCGTTGAGCAGCATCTGCGCGAAGCGCTCATAATCGGCCATGGTCGTCACCATGCCACCGCTGGCGAACTGCATCTTCTTGACCACGGTCGGATCGTTGATCCGGCCAACGCGGAAGTCGCTGTCGTTCGGCACCGGCTGCGCCAGAAGCTTCTGCTTCTCGGGAGCGGTGACGAAGAAGCCGGTGTCGACCATGCCGAGCGGATCGAGCAGCTTCTCCCGCATGATGTCGATCAGCGGCTTGCCGGCCGCGATCTCCATCACGCGTGCCAGCACGTCGGTGGAATGGCCGTATTGCCAGAGCGCGCCCGGCTGGTTGTGCAGTGGCAGCTTGGCAATACGCTCGGCGAACTCGGCGAGGTCGAAATCGCCCGCGTAGATGTTGGCATCGCGATAGGCCTTGCGGACCAGGCTGTCGCCATAGAAGCCGTAGGTGATGCCGGAGGTGTGCGTCATCAAATCGTGCACCGTCATCGGCCGGTTCGGCGGCACCAGCTCGAGCGACTTGGTGCCGTCCTCCGCCTTCTTCTCGACGCCAACCTTCACGTTGGCGAAGGACGGAATGTACTTCGAGACGGGATCATCCAACTTGATCTTGCCGTCCTCGACCAATTGCATCGCGACCACCGAAGTGATTGCCTTGGACATCGAGAACAGGCGGAAGATGGTCTTGTCCGTGATCGGCGCCTTGCTGACCACGTCCTGCACGCCGAAGGCTTCGTGATAGACCGGCTTGCCATGCTGCCGGATCAGCACGGTCGCGCCGGCGATCTTGCCGGTCGCAACCTCGTTCTTGAAGAATTCGCTGATCTTGCCGAGCTTGTCCTGATTGAAATGCGCACCGGCCGGAATCTCGTAGGTGCCCTCCGCTCGCGCCAGCGACATCGCACCGAGCGACACCAGCGCGCCGCAGACCAGCGCACGCAGTCCAGACTGTGAAATCATATCCCCTCCCCGGAACATGGTCCGGCGGAGTGTACCGACCGCGTCATCAGGCACAAGGGCCGGCGTGTCGCGCAAGTGCCTCGGCATGGAGCTTGGCGCTCGGCTCGGCGAAGCAGCAGAACACCACGCGGGCCACGGACGGCGCCACGGCGAGCCCTTCGATTGTGGTACGAACGGCGATATCGGCCGCCCGGCCGGCGGGGAAGCGGAAAATGCCGGTCGAAATCGCGGGGAATGCCACCGAGGTCAGCTTGTGCTTCCCGCACAGCTCCATCGAGCGGCGATAACAGGACGCGAGCAGATCGTCCTCTCCGAGCGTGCCGCCATTCCAGACCGGTCCGACGGTGTGGATCACATGGGCAGCCTTGAGCCGGTAGCCTTTGGTGATCTTGGCATCACCCGTCTTGCAGCCGTGGAGCATGCGGCATTCGGCGACCAGATCGGGCCCTGCGGCCCGATGGATCGCACCATCCACGCCGCCACCACCAAGGAGCGACGTGTTGGCCGCGTTGACGATGGCGTCAACGCTCAGTGTGGTGATGTCTGCGACAATGACCTCGAGCTCGGCGCCGCCGATCCGGAGCGTCAGCTGGGTCACCTATCAGGCCGCGACGACGACGCCCTTTTCGGTGAAAAGCTGCTGCAATTCACCGGCCTGGAACATCTCGCGGACGATGTCGCAGCCGCCGACGAACTCGCCCTTCACATAGAGCTGCGGGATGGTCGGCCAGTTGGAGAAGGTCTTGATGCCGTTGCGCAGTTCGGCGGATTCGAGAACGTTGAGGCCCTTATAGCCGACGCCGATATGGTCGAGGATCTGGACGACCTGGCCGGAGAAACCGCACTGCGGAAATTGCGGCGTGCCCTTCATGAACAGAACCACGTCGTTCGACTTCACTTCGTTGGCGATGAATTCCTCGATGCTCATTTCCGTGTCCTTCTGGGGCGGAGCCCTCACCAATCAATTCGGGCTGGCTCCGCCGATCTAACCCGATACCTGCCTATATATGTAGCCCAAACCGTTGTGCATCCAAAGTAAAATGGCGGCGACACGCCCCGCTGGCCGGTTTGCCCCCCAGCCAGATCCATAGGCTGATGACATCAATATCATCGCCGGGGAGGACTTTCATACCGTAACGGAGCCCCTATCTAGGACGAACCCAGGTTTTGGAACCGGGCAACGCCAACAACGTTCTCTTGTCCTGTCTGGAGAAAAACGTGACGAAACAAGCCTCCGCTACGGCCGCCACCTCGCTTTCGTCACTGTCCTCCGCCGGTAACCTCGCCCAGCGGCTGGAAGATGCTTTTCTCGCCGTCCGCAACGAGACCGAACGCCGGGCTGCGCCGCTGTCGCCGGAGGACCAGCAGATCCAGTCCATGCCCGATGCGAGCCCGACGAAATGGCACCGGGCCCATACCACCTGGTTCTGGGAGCAATTTTTGCTCGGCGAGCACGCGGCCGGCTACCGGCCGTTCCACCCCGATTTCGCATTCCTGTTCAATTCCTATTACGTCAGCGCCGGCCCGCGTCACGCGCGCAATCATCGCGGTGATATCACCCGTCCCAGCGCAAACGAGGTCGGCGTCTATCGCAACTATGTCGATGCGGCCGTCGTCAAATTCTTCCGCGAGGCCGGGGAAGACAAGCTTCGCGCGATCGCAGCGCTGGTCGAGGTCGGGCTCAACCACGAGCAGCAACACCAGGAATTGATATTCACCGACATCCTGCACGCCTTCGCGCAGAACCCCGTCTATCCGGCCTACGACCCGGACTGGCGCTTTCCGGCCGCGACGCGCGCCGGCGATGACTGGCTGACGCTGAACGAGGGCATCCACACCGTCGGCCATGTCGACGACAGCTTTCATTTCGACAATGAGAAGCCGGCGCATCGCGCCCTGGTTGGCCCGGTCCGGGTCGCGCGCAATCTCGTCACCAATGCCGAGTGGCTGGCCTTCATGCGGGACGGCGGATACCGGACCGCAACGCTGTGGCTGATGGACGGCTTTGCTGCAGCCAGCCAGGAAGACTGGCAGGCCCCGGGTCACTGGCGCGAGATCGATGGCCAGTGGCACGTGATGACGCTGGCCGGTGTGAAGCCGGTCGATCCCACCGCGTCGGTCTGTCATATCAGCTACTACGAGGCCGACGCCTTCGCGCGCTGGGCCGGCAAGCATCTGCCGACCGAGATGGAGTGGGAGGTCGCGGCCCGCGCCGGCCAGCTCAACGATGCCTTCGGCATCGTCTGGCAGTGGACCCGCAGCTCGTACGCACCCTACCCCGGCTACCGCGCCATCGAAGGCGCGCTCGGCGAGTACAACGGCAAGTTCATGGTCAACCAGCTGGTGCTGCGGGGCTCTTCGCTTGCAACTCCGGAAGGCCACAGCCGTATCACCTATCGCAACTTCTTTTATCCGCACCACCGCTGGCAGTTCACGGGACTGCGGCTCGCCGATTACGACTAGTTCTCATCCGACGACAAATGCGCGCCGGACAGCGCGTTCAGGAGAGTATCATGAATGTGCACGCCAGCGCTTTGGCCCAAGCCCATCTTCCCGACGAGCAGACCACCGCCTTCGCCCGCGAGGCGATCAAGGACCTCTCGCAGCAGCCCAAAACACTGTCGCCGAAATATTTCTACGACGCGACCGGATCGGAGCTGTTCGAGGCAATCACGCGCCTGCCGGAATACTATCCGACGCGGACCGAGCTCTCGATCCTGAAGGATCGTGGCAGCGAGATCGCAAAGATCATTCCCGAGCATGCCGCGCTGGTCGAGTTCGGCGCCGGCGCGACGACGAAGGTCCGCCTGCTGCTCAACCATTGCAGGTTTGCGGCCTATGTCCCCGTCGACATCTCCGGCGACTTCCTCAAGGCGCAGGCGAACGGCCTGAAGCGCGATTTCCCCTCGCTCGGCATCTATCCGGTGGCTGCCGACTTCACCACGCCGTTCGAGTTGCCGAGGGCGGTCGCGTCGATGCCCAAGGTCGGCTTCTTCCCCGGCTCGACCATCGGCAATTTCGAGCCGCATGAAGCCCAGGCTTTCCTGAAGAGCGCACGCCAGATCCTGGGCCGGGGCGCGCAGATGATCATCGGCGCCGACCTCGAAAAGGATGAGCGGGTGCTGCACGATGCCTATAACGATGCCGCCGGCATCACCGCGCGATTCAACCTCAATGTTCTGGTGCGGATCAACCGCGAGCTTGGCGGCAATTTCGACCTCTCCGCCTTCACCCACCGCGCGATCTACAATCGCGAGCGGCACCGCATCGAGATGCATCTGATCAGCAGGAAGAGCCAGACCGTGCGCCTGCTCGGCACCAGCTTCTCGTTCCGCCCCGGCGAGAGCATCCACACCGAGAACAGCTACAAATACAGCATCGAGCGTTTTGCTGCGCTGGCACAGGGCGCCGGCTGGCGGGTGCGCGAGAGCTGGACGGATGCGGCGAAGATGTTCTCGGTGCATGCGCTGGAGGTGGCGGAGTAAACGCTCCGGCGGTTATCCGCGAGAGCGCTTTCCCCGCAGCGCATCCTTCGAGACGCCCGCTTAGGCGGGCTCCTCAGGATGAGGACGGAGTGCGTGGCAGGCAGTTTCAACGAGCGCCGACGCCAAATAGCCTCATCCTGAGGAGACCGCGCAGCGGTCGTCTCGAAGGACGAGGCGCTTGCTCAGGCCGCTCGCAGTTCAATGTTCCTTGGCCTCTTCTCTGTCCGCCCCCAGCGAAACCGATTCCCACACCGCGACGACGATCATGATCACCGTCGACGCGATCGACAGCCAGAGCGGCGGGAGGTCGGCTGCGAACCACCACAGCACCAGCAGCAGCATGATGCCGATGCCGTGCGAGAGCTGGAGGAAGCCGCGGATCGCGTGCTTGAACAGGATGGTGCCGATCAGAAACACCAGCGGCCCGCCGATCGTGCTCAGAACCGTCCTCATATCGGAATGGCCGGTCGGGTGCTTCAGCACCAGCTCGTCCGAGACCGCGGTCAGGATGATGCCGGCGATGATCGGCGTGTGCAGATAGGTATAGGCGAGCCGCGCCAGGCGGCCGGATTCGGCGGACTTCGAGATCCGCTCCGAGCCGGCCTCGGCGCCCTTGTGGAAATAGACCCACCACATCGCGATGGCGCCGACCAATGCGGAGACGAAGGCCATGATGTTGTCCGCGGTCCACTCCAGCTCGGCAAAGGTCGCCCCGTTGACGACGACGGCTTCGCCGAGCGCGATGATGACGAAGAGAGAGCAACGCTCGGCCATGTGGCCGCCCTCGACGGCCCAGGCTTCGACCGACGAGAAGCCGAGTTTGGGAACCCAGAAGCGCGCCGCCGGCGAGACGTATTCCCACGTGACCGCCGCAATCCACAGCCATAGCCGCGTCTCGCCTTCGGACAGGCCGCCCGCGATCCACAGCGCCGCGGAGATCGAGAGCCAGCTCAGAATGCGGATCGCGTTGTGGCGGACCGCGGTCCGATGCCGCGGCGTCGCGAACAGCCAGAAGGCGGTGCGCCCGAGCTGCATCGCCGCGTAGGCGATCGCAAACCACAGGCCCCGCCCCTCGAAAGCGGTCGGAATCGTCGTCGACAGCACCAGCCCGCCCAGCATCATCAGGAAGAGCATGACGCGGACCGGGGTCAGCTCCGGATTGAGCCAATTGGTGACCCAGGCGGTGTAGACCCACACCCACCACACCGCGAGAAACAGCACCGTGACGTGCACCGCGCCGAGCGGCGTGAAATGGTGCAGCAGCGTATGCGACACCTGCGTGACGGCGAAGACGAAGACGAGGTCGAAGAACAGCTCGACATTGGTGACGCGGCTGTGCTGGTTCGGCACGATGACGCGAAACATCGCGCCGCGAGAATTGTCCGCAGCCATCGTCGTCTCCCGTCGCGCGATCAGGTCAGGCGCCCGGCACGCCGGTTTGCAGCGCCAGCGCGTGCAGCACGCCGCCCATCTGGCCGCGCAGGGACTGATAGACGATCTGGTGCTGCTGGACGCGGGATTTGCCGCGGAAGGATTCCGAGATCACGGTCGCGGCATAGTGATCGCCGTCGCCGGCGAGGTCACGGATGGTCACCTCGGCATCGGGGATCGCCGCCTTGATCATCGCCTCGATATCGTGGGCGTCCATGGGCATTCGGGTCTCGCTCCTTCTGGTCTCGAATCGCTGCCGGGGTCCCCTCGCCGGCAGCGCCAAACTTAGCGTGAACGGACTTCTGCGTCACGCTTTCCGGCACTATATCCATGATCCCATCAGGATAAAGGCACGACAAAGTGCCGCGCGCGGCAGATTGATCGAAAAGGCGTGAAATCATGAAGCTTCCAGGGCCCGACCATCCCATCACCATCACCCAAAATCCCCGGCGCGTCCGTGTGACCGCCGGCGACATCGTGATCGCCGAGACCAGCAAGGCGCTGACGCTGAAGGAGGCCAAATATCCGGCGGTGCAATATGTGCCGCGGGAGGACACCAACATGGCCTTGCTGGCGCGCACCGACCGCGTCACCCACTGCCCCTACAAGGGGGATGCGAGCTATTACAGCGTAAAGGCCGACGGCAAGGTGCTCGATAATGCGATCTGGACCTACGAGACGCCCTTTCCCGCGATGAGCGAGATTTCCGGCCATCTCGCCTTCTATCCGGACAAGGTGAAGATCGAGGAAGTGGGGTAGGCGCACGCGCTGTGACGCCGGGGCGATCCTGGATCGCCTCCTTCCAGTCGACACAAGGCACGAGATGCCGCGCCGGGCCACAAGACTGATTGGGGTCTCGTTGCTGGGATTGTCCGGCATCCTTATTGTGCTCGCTGCAGCCGGGCTGGGTTTTCGTGCCTATCGTCAGCACCTTGCTGCCCTAACTCTCGCGATCCGCTCTCCTGCCGGCGTGCAGGAGGGAGAGTTCATCGAGATCGGCGGCATCAAGCAATGGATTCAAATCCGCGGTGAGGATCGGGATAACCCGGTTCTCCTGTTCGTCCACGGCGGCCCCGGCGGATCCACCCTGCCGATCTCGTCGGGCTGGCGCCCCTGGGAAGAGCATTTCACTGTCGTCCAATGGGACCAGCGCGGCACCGGGCGCACCTTTGGCGCAGCTGGAGACGCGCTCGCCCCCACGATGACACTGGAGCGGATGACGCAAGACGGCATCGAACTGGCCGAGCACCTGCGCACGCATTTGCACAAGGACAAGATCGTCCTGGTCGGGCATTCCTGGGGCTCATTCCTGGGAATTCGAATGGCGAAGCAACGTCCGGATTTGTTCTCGGCCTATGTCGGCACAGGCCAGGTGGTCGGCAAGGCGACCTTCGAGAAGGCCTTCGAACTCACCATCGCGCGTTTGCAACGGCTTGCGGCAGCGGCCACCAACAGAGAGGCCCTGGCCGAATTGGCGCCGATCGCTTCACAACCGGTCCTCACCCCGGAAAATCGCCTGATTGCGGACAAATGGAGCAATGTGCTGGGTCTGCCGCTCGCCGACGGCTTCCAGCTCGCCGGTCCCATCCCGCCGCTCTTCATGCCGGATGTCTCGCTGCTTGATCTGTACAATTGGCGGAGGGGCGCCGCCTTCTCAGCAAAGTACCTGACGGGACGGAACGGGCCGATGTTTCAGAGCGATATGGCCTCGCTCGGGTTCGAATTTTCGATCCCGATGTTCTTCATCGAGGGCGATGCGAATGGCGTCACGCCGAGCGAACCCGCCGAGCAATATTTCAAGGAGGTCACCGCCCCGCACAAGGAGTTTGCTCGGATTCGCGGCGGCGACCATTTCATTCCGTTCGATCGTCCTGATGAATTCTTGGCCGAGCTGATGGCCCGCGTCATGCCGTTCGCAGCCCACTGAGGACTGGTGCAGCCGCCCGGCTACGCCCTGAAGATCGTGAGCCCAAGTATCAGCAACACCAGGAAGATCACGACGAAGACATAAAACAGGAAGCGGGCGATATCGGCGGAGACGGCCGAAATGCCGCTGAAGCCGAGCACGCCGGCCACGATCGAGACAAGTAGGAAGATCAACGCCCATTTCAGGATCGTCATTGCCAGCTCCGAATTGTGCCGCTCCTCGCGGCCGTCAGCCCTTCCCTTCGGCGGACGCTAACTTCGCTGTTCGGAACTGGTTCCTACGGGTGTCAGGACCCAGGTTGGGGCTCAAGTGGGGCCTCAACTACGGCGCAAACGAGCCTTGCTGAATCGGGCTCGCGGCGGCACAGTCCGGCCCGGGGCAGGCGCGCGGGGGACCATGATGACGATGGCGGATTCAGCGACGATCGGCGCGGAGGCACACGCCGCGCCGAAAACCAAAGCGCGCAATCTGTCGCTCGATCGTGCCCGCACCTTCCTGACCCTTGTGGTGCTGCTGCATCATGCGGTGATCCCCTACACGCATTTCGGTCACACAGATCCGGCCTCCTTTGCCGGTTTCGACATGATCGTGCTCGCCACCGACAGCTTCTTCATGGCGATGTTCTTCTTCCTGTCGGGCCTGTTCACCTGGCCGGGCATCGCGCGCAAGGCGCCGTCGGTCTTTTTGCGTGACCGCCTGCTGCGGCTCGGGCTGCCGTTCGCGATCGCGGCCTTCACCATCATCCCGCTCGCCTATTACGCCATCGCGCTACGGGCCGAGCCCGAGCTGACCTTCGCAGCGTTCTGGTGGAAGACGGTGACGTCGGGCCCATGGCCGAGCGGCCCGATCTGGTTCGTATGGGTGCTGCTCGCCTTCGACCTGACCGCGAGCCTGCTCTACCGGGTCTCGGCGCATCTGGTCGATCCCGGCAACCGCGTCTCGTTGCTCGGATTTCAGCAGCCGGCCGTGTTCTGGCTGATGCTTGTCGCCGTAAGCGTCATCGTCTATCTGCCTGCGCTGCTCTATTTCGGTACCAACAAATGGTTCGAGTTCGGACCGTTCTCGGTGCAGGCGAGCCGGATCCTGCTCTACTTCAGCTACTTCTTCATCGGCGCCAGCGTCGGTTCGGCGAATTTCGATCGCGGCATCCTCAGCGCCGACGGTCAGTTGCCGAAGCAGCGCTGGCTATGGGTGATCGTCACGCTGATCCCCTACTGCCTGATGTGGTGCATGATCTACATCAAGCGCGAGATCCTCGGGAATCCCGATCACCTGCCGCACTGGTACCACGTGTTCTACGGCACGTTCTTCGTGCTGTTCTCGGCCTCGATCCTGCTCGCGATCCTCGCCTTCTTCCTGCATTCGAAGGCGCCGGGGCCGACCCTGCTCGACCGCATGCAGGCGGATGCCTATGGCATCTTCCTGGTGCACTACCCGATCGCGCTGTGGATCCAGTACGCGCTGTTCGACTATGCGTGGCCTGCGATCGTGAAGGCCGCGATCGGCCTCGTGCTCACGGTGATCCTGAGCTGGGGCCTGACGGCGGCGTTGCGGAAGATCCCGGGGGCGTCACACGTGTTGTGAGGCACGAGGTCCCTCCACGCGTCATTGCGAGCGCAGCGAAGCGATCCAAAGTCCCCCGGCGGAGGTAGTCTGGATTGCTTCGTCGCTTCGCTCATCGCAATGACGGAGTGCGTGGCAGCAGCTCAGGCCGCCTTCCCGCCCATATATTCCGGCAGCCAGCGCTCGAACGATTTGCGCAAGCTGTCGATCGCCACGGGCGCTTCGCCCGCGATCGCGATCGCATCGCCGCCGGTGGTGCCGATCCGCACGCAGGGCACTTCGCAGCCGCGCATCTTGGCAAGCACGCGGCCGGCTTCGGTCTCCGGCACGGTGACGAGATAGCGCGCCTGGTCCTCGCCGAACCAATAGGCCTGCGAGACCAGTGAAGTCGGCGCCGCCAGCAGCTTGGCCCCGATGCCGCCCGCCATCGCCATCTCGGCCAGCGCGATCAGGAGGCCGCCGTCGGAGAGGTCGTGCACGGCGGTCGCGGTGCCGCCATGGATCATGCCGCGCACGCAATCGCCATTGCGCTTCTCGGCGGCGAGATCGACCGGCGGCGGCGCGCCCTCCTCGCGGCCGCAGATATCGCGCAGGTAAACGGACTGGCCGAGCCAGCCATGGGTCTCGCCGACCAGGAGGATCGCTTCGCCCTCGGCCTTGAAGGCGAGCGAGGCGGATTTGGTGAAATCGTCGAGCAGGCCGACGCCGCCGATGGACGGTGTGGGGAGGATCGCGCGGCCGTTGGTCTCGTTGTAGAGCGAGACGTTGCCGGAGACGACCGGGAAGTCGAGCGTGCGGCAGGCTTCCGAGATGCCCTTCAGGCAGCCGACGAACTGGCCCATGATCTCGGGCCGTTCAGGATTGCCGAAGTTGAGGTTGTCGGTGATCGCGAGCGGCTTGCCGCCGACCGCGGTGATGTTGCGCCAGGCTTCCGCCACAGCCTGCTTGCCGCCTTCGAACGGGTCCGCCTCGCAATAGCGCGGCGTGACGTCAACGGTCAGCGCCAGCCCCTTCGGCCCGTCCTCGATGCGCACCACGGCGGCATCGCCGCCGGGACGCTGCATGGTGTTGCCGAGAATGACGTGGTCGTACTGCTCCCAGACCCAGCGCTTGCTGCACATGTCGGGCGTGCCGATCAGCTTCTCCAGCGCGCTACCTACGCCCATCGGCGCCGGCACATCGCGCGCATGCACGACCGGCAACGCGGCGGAAGGGACATGCGGACGGTCGTAGAGCGGCGCCTCGTCGCCGAGCTCCTTGATCGGCAGGTCGGCCATGACGTCGCCGCCATGCTTGACCACGAAACGCTTGCTCGGCGTGGTGTAGCCGACCACGGCGAAGTCCAGGCCCCACTTCTTGAAGATCGCCTCGGCTTCCTTTTCCTTCTCGGGCTTGAGCACCATGAGCATGCGCTCCTGGCTCTCCGAGAGCATCATCTCGTAGGCGCTCATCCCGGTCTCGCGGGTCGGCACCGCATCGAGATCGAGATCGACGCCGAGGTCGCCCTTGGCGCCCATCTCGACCGCCGAGCAGGTCAGGCCCGCCGCGCCCATGTCCTGGATCGCGATGACGCAGCCCCTCTCCATGATCTCGAGGCACGCTTCCAACAGCAGCTTCTCGGCGAAGGGATCGCCGACCTGCACGGTCGGGCGCTTCTCCTCGGACTTGTCGTCGAACTCGGCCGAGGCCATCGAGGCGCCGTGGATGCCGTCGCGCCCCGTCTTGGAGCCGAGATAGACGATCGGCATGTTCACGCCGGACGCCGCCGCATAGAAGATCTTGTCGGCATCGGCGAGGCCGACAGCCATCGCGTTGACGAGGATGTTGCCGTCATAGCGGGTGTGGAAGCGCACCTGGCCGCCCACCGTCGGCACGCCGAAGGAATTGCCGTACCCCCCGACGCCGGCGACGACGCCGGAGACCAGATGCCGTGTCCGGGCATGTTCGGGCGCGCCGAAGCTGAGCGCATTGAGGCAGGCGATGGGACGCGCGCCCATGGTGAAGACGTCGCGCAAAATGCCGCCGACTCCCGTGGTGGCGCCCTGGTAGGGCTCGATGTAGCTCGGGTGGTTGTGGCTTTCCATCTTGAAGACCACGGCCTGGCCGTCGCCGATGTCGATCACGCCGGCATTCTCGCCGGGGCCCTGGATCACCCAGGGCGCCTTGGTCGGCAGGCCCTTGAGATGGATGCGCGAGGATTTGTACGAGCAGTGCTCGTTCCACATCGCCGAGAAGATGCCGAGCTCGGTGAAGGTCGGCTCCCGCCCGATCAGCTTCAGGATGCGCTCATATTCGTCGGGCTTGAGCCCATGGGCGGCAACCAGTTCGGGGGTGATCTTGGGTTCGTTCTTCATGGATTCCAGGCTTTCGGCGGCGGTTTGGCCGTTCTTAGGAACATCCGGGGCTCGCGAAAAGCCCTTTATGGCGCATTTTCCCGCTGTCCCACGTTTTGCAGGCGGGGACGGCGGGAACAGGAATTGCACGGCGCGGACGGATCGGATTTAAGGGCTGAACACCCGCAATTGAAGGCCCATTTCCTTGCACGAATTGACCAAAGCGCCCCCACCCCGCCGCCCTGACCTCCACGTCGCCACCGAGGGCGAATTTGTGGGCTGGCGGACCTGGATTCGCGACAGTTTTGAGTCCCATGTCGGCCCCTTCTGGCACCGGATCGAGGCGGATGGCAACGTCCGCAGCGCCTTCCGGGTCGAGAAAAAGCACCTCAACGGCTCCGGGAACGTCCACGGCGGCTGCTACATGGCCTTTGCCGACTACTCCCTGTTTGCGATCGCCACCCATGTCCTGGACAGCCGGGCTGTGACGACCAATTTTGCCTGTGAATTCCTCGACGCGGCACGCGAGGGCGAGCTGATCGAATGCACCGGCGAGGTCACCCGCGCCGGCGGCTCGCTGATCTTCCTGCGCGGCAAGATGACGTCCGGGACGCGGGTGCTGCTCACCTTTTCCGGCACGATCAAGCGGATGAAGCGGAAGGCGCTACCTCAGCCAAACGCATAGCTCGGCGCCTTCCCTTTTCGCGCCCCCTCGCCCAGACTTCCCGGCAAGCGCTGTCGCGCCGGGGAGCAGGAACAAGGTGCCGCAGAGCACATCGGAGGCGGGGCGCTCAGCGGCCTCCGTTTCATCGCCGTTGCCGTCCATGGCCGCCACCGGCGCGCGCAACTGGCGCGACTATGCGCTGCTGCTCGCGCTCGCCTGCTGCTGGAGCTCGACCTACCCGCTGGCCAAGCTGGCGCTTCCCACCATCCCGCCCATCACCTTCATCTCGGCACGCTCACTGATCGCGGCTGCCTTCCTGTTCGCGATCCTGTGGATGCGCGGCATCAGCGTCCCGACCGACGCGAAGGCGTGGAAGCTGTTCGCGACCCAGCAGCTGATCAACTCGACCTTTCCGTTCCTGATCATCACCTGGTCGCAGCTCTATGTGCCGGCGTCGAACACCGTGGTGCTGGCCTCGACCACGCCGATCTTCGCCTTCCTGATCACCTCGCTGATCACCCGGCATGAACCGGCAACGCTGCTCAAGCTCGCCGGCGCGATCCTCGGCCTCGCCGGCACCATTCTCATCGTCGGCCTCGATGCACTGCGCGGCTTCGGGACCGAGATCGTGGCGGAGATCGCGATCCTGCTCGCCACCATCTCCTTTGCCTGCGCCACGATCTTCGGCCTTCGCCTCTCCGAATACGACCCGATGGTGGTGGCGGCCGGCTCGCTGCTATTCGGCGGTCTCATCCTGCTGCCGCCCTCGCTGATCATCGATCAGCCCTGGACGCTGCAGCCGACGCCGACCGCGATCGTCGCCACCATCGTCATGGGCATCGTCTCGAGCGCGCTGGGCTTGATGCTGTTCTACGTCTGCCTCGGCCGCCTCGGTACGCTAACCACGAATGCGCAAGGGTATCTGCGCATTCCGATCGGCGTCGGCCTCTCCGTGCTGCTGCTCGGCGAGAGCGTGCCGTCGAACCTCGCGCTCGGCCTGTTGCTGGTGATGGCGGGCGTGGCGGCGATGACGGTGCCGGCAGAGAAGTTCAAGCTGCGCTAGGCCGATTGCGCGGGCTTTGAGCGCCAGCGCGGGCATAGCTCGATTGACACACGCTGGACGAATATGAGGTAGTCGAGCGCAAGCCTGTCGTGACGCATCCCTCCGTCAGGGCCCAGCATGGAAAGTCGTTCACCGGACGCCATTGGCGATTCAAAGGCCGATCGCGCGCCCAGCCTCTGGTGGTTTGCGCTCGCGCTCTTCCCGCTCGTTGCATCCCAACTGATGCGACTGCATCAGCATAGTGCCGCGGGCTGGCTCGTCTGGGACTATGCCGGCCGAGTCGCCGCTCTGGTCATCCTTGCGGCGATTCCGGCAGCACGCGCGATCGCCTATCGCAGGGAGAAACGCCGGATCTCTCTACTTGAAATCGGGGTCTGGATTGCAGGGTCAGTGCTGCTGGACCGGTTGGGTCAGTGGCCGCTACGTCTCATGAATGCGACATTTCCGGCGACCATCGTCGGCAAGTATCCGCACCCAATCGGCTGGCTCAACGTCTTCGATCTCGTCGTTGGCCTGATACTGGTCGCGGCCAGCGAAGAGATCATCTTCAGGCGATTGCTTCGGAACACCGCCCGACCTTACCTGGGTGACGGCGCCTTTGCCGTTCTCATCACTTCTCTCATGTTCGGTGCCCATCATTGGTGGTCCGGGGTCGGGAACATCCTTCTCGCCACAATATTCGGCATCCTTTTCATGGTGATGTATTGGCGGTCAGGCGCCCTTTGGCCGGTCGTGCTCGCGCATTACCTCGTTGACCTGGTCGCGTTTGCCGGAATTTGGCGCTGGTTCTGAAGCGCGAAGGCAACTAGCGCGACGCCGACAATTGCTTCTCGGCGATCGACAGCCATTCCGCCTGCGCGTTGCGCAGATATTTCGGTGCGCGGCGCATCTGGATCAGCAACTCGTTGAAGACCATTCGCGCCTCGGCGGTGCGGCCGACCACCTGCAGCAGCAGGCCGTAGCGCACCCGCGCTTCGGCGCCGGGGTAGTAGCCGGCGAGAGCGTGATATTCCTCCAGCGCCTCGTCGGTCCGGCCGACCTCGACGAGCGCGCGGGCGTAGAGCAGATGCGCATCCGCGGAATCGAAGTCGGGCCATTGCTTCTGAAGATCGTCGAGCGTCGTGAGCGCGTCGGCCGGACGCTTGGCGGAAAACTCGGCCTGCGCCTTGCGAAACGCATAGGCGGGATCGTGCCCCATCGGCAGCTTCAGGATGTGGTCATAATGCTGCTCGGCCTCAGCGAACCGGCCGATATTCGCGCACTCGTCCGCCAGCGCCGCGCGGTTGGCGATGGTGTCGGCGTCAGCCAGCCGGTCCGACAATTCGCGATAGCGCTTCTCCGGATCGAGCCGGTTGGCGACGCGCTGGCGCGCCTGCCGGGCACCGTGACTGGAAAACCATTCGGGAATGAGCTCGACCGCGATATAGGCGAGCGCGCCCATCATCGGCACCAGCAGGATGATGAAGGCCCAGGGCCGCAACCGCCCGGTTCGCGAGGCGTGATAGATCAGCGTGAGATCGAGCAGCAGAACGATCAGGGCAACGGGCATGTGACATCCACGGGCACAGCGACAGCGCACGCTCCGTGATATCGCAATTGCAGCGGCGGAACAACTTTGAGTTGCTCCCCTTGCAGAAAATCAGCGACCCCGGACGCACGCGCCGTGATGGCGACGAGGAGTCAGTCGCCTCAAGCGTGACGGAGGTTCACGAGCGAAATTTGCATCATGCGCGGCCATTCGAGTCGCGCAGCAATCCGCTCGCCAACTGTCGAAACGCGTCCACGGCCTTGTTCAGCACGACTTTCGGATCGTCGGCTGCGGCGACCCATAATGCGGCACTGAGCGCGGCGCCGTTCAGCAGTCGCCCGGCTGCTTCAACATCCAAAGGCTTCACCACCTTCTCGTCGATCAGTGACCGGATCGTTCGCATGGTGATATCCAGGCAGGCGTTCTCGCCGGGCCATTTGGATGGATCACCGAGTACGGCAGGTCCATCCAGAAGCATGATGCGCTGAATTTCAGGATCGAGCGCCATTTCGATATAGGCACTGCCCTCTGCGAGCAGGCCCTGCCACAAGGTTGGCGCTTGCTCCCGGATCGCGCGCAGCCGCTCCGCCATTTCGCCATCGATCTGCGCGACGACGGCCCAGAGCAGCCCCTTCTTGTCCTCGAAATTGTGATAGAGCGCGCCCCGTGTCAGCCCGACCGAGGCCGTCAGCTCATCCATCGACGCTTCTGCATAACCCTGCGTGGCGAAAGCCTTGCGCGCAGCGCGGATGAGCTTGGCCCGATTTTCCGCCATGGCTGCGGCACGTTTTCCCTCGATCATGCTCGACCCATTTTCTGTTGACATACGCCCCGTATGTGAGCGATAAGCTCACATACGAACCGTATATGAACAATGTCACGACCGGCGCCGCAAGGCAATTCGCGGTCCCTGCCCCTGATCTTTCGAAAGGCACAGCCACATGCTCCAGCGCGAGGCCATCTTCCCCGCTCACCGTCAAGCACTTTATGAAGCTCATCGGTATTCGGCCGCGATCCGGTCTGGCGACTTGCTGTTCGTCTCGGGACAGGTCGGCAGCCGCGAGGACGGCTCACCCGAGCCCGTGTTCGAGGACCAGGTCCGGCGTGCGTTTGCCAATTTGCGCGCGGTGCTCGCAGCTGCCGGATGCACGCTGGACGATGTGGTGGATGTTACCACGTTTCACACCAATCCTGCCTAACAGATCGATACGGTGATGGCTGTCCGCAGCACCGAGATCGGCGACGCGCCCTATCCGAATTGGACGGCTGTTGGCGTGAATTGGCTTGCCGGGTTCGACTTCGAGATCAAGGTCGTCGCGCGGATTCCTTGAGTCGCGCAAAGCCGTCTCCCGCCAATGCGGGAACCGGCAGGAGCGGCCTGCTACTTGGCGTCGTCCGCCAGCATTTTCCGATATTTTTCGACGTCCCGTGTCACGAGCTGCTGCAGCAGCTCCGGCGTATGCTCATTGGCATCGGGCGCAACGGTCGACAGGTCGGCAAAGCGCTTCTTGACCGCGTCGGTCTCGACGGCCGTGCGCGCCGCGGCGTTCAGCTTGGCAATCACGGCCGGCGGCGTGCCCTTGGGCGCGAACAGACCGTTCCAGCCCTGTGCCTCGAATTCGGGCAGGCCCGCTTCCGCCGAGGTCGGCAGGTCCGGCAGCGTGGCGAGCCGCACGGTCGAGCCGACCACGAGCCCCTTCACCAGCTTCTCGTTGATCGATTGCGAGACCGAGGCCGCCGCATCGCAGACGCCGTCGATCTGGCTGCCGACGGCATCGGTCAGCGCGGGCGCGGCGCCGCGATAGCCGACCAGCGTCGCGTCGATGCTGGCGGCGGTGACGAAGCTCTTGCAGATCAGATAGTTCGAGGAGCCGACGCCGGCATGGCCGAGATTGATCTTGCCGGGATTGGCCTTGGCGTAGGCGATGAACTCCTTGAGGTCCTTCGCCGGAAAGTCCTTGCGCAGCGCGATGATGCCGAACGTCTTCGCCACCATGGCGATCGGCACGAAGGAATCAGGCGTGAACGGCAGCTTGGGATAGATCGTGTAGGTCGCGGCATTGGTGCCGGCATTGCCGATTGCGATGGTGTAGCCGTCGGGCTCGGCACGGGAGGCGCGCGCCAGCGCGGTCGAGCCGCCGGCCCCCGCAACGTTCTCGATCACGATGGTCTGGCCGAGCGCGATGCCCATCTGCTCGGCCACCGCGCGCGCGATCACGTCCGAGGTGCCGCCGGCCGCGAACGGCACGATCATGGTGATCGGACGTTTTGGATACTCCTGCGCGAACGCGGCCGTCGCGAATGCCAGCGCCGCGATCGCAGCGAGAGCCCGCTTCACCGCGAACGCAATCACGCGGCTTTTTCCAGATGCGCGGTCAGGCCCGCGAACAAGCCGCGGCCGTCGGTGCAGCCCATGATGTCTTCGACGTGGTTTTCCGGATGCGGCATCATGCCGAGCACGTTGCCCTTGTCGTTGACGATGCCGGCGATCGAATGCGCGGCGCCGTTGATGTTGTGAGCTTCGTCCACCACGCCCTCGGCGGAGCAATAGCGATAGAGCACCCGCCCCTCGCCTTCGAGCCGCTTGATGGTCTCTTCGTCCGCCTCGTAATTGCCTTCGCCATGGGCGACCGGCACGCGGATCACCTGTCCGGCATTGTAGCCGCGGGTGAACGGCGTGTCGGACCGCTCGACGCGCAGATGCACGTCATGGCAAATGAATTTCAGCCGCTCGTTGCGCATCAACACGCCCGGCAGCAGGCCGGACTCGCAGAGGATCTGAAAACCGTTGCAGACGCCGAGCACGAGGCCGCCCTTGGCCGCATAGTCGCGCACCGCGTCCATCACCGGCGCGCGTGCCGCGATGGCGCCGCAGCGCAAATAGTCGCCGTAGGAGAAGCCGCCCGGCACCACCACGAGATCCGTGCCAGCGGGCAGTGACGGCTCGGCGTGCCAGACCATCGCCGGCTCGCTGCCCGAGATCATCCTCAGCGCCCGCGCCATGTCGCGTTCGCGGTTGATTCCGGGAAAGACGAGGATCGCGGCTTTCATGGCAAAAGTTCCGACGGTGATGGGAATCGGGCTGGCCAAAGGGCCAATTCGCGAAGAGACATAGCCATTTGACGGGGATTTTACCAGTGCTAGCCTTGCCGGACGGCCTTGTACACAGGCCATAGCCGAGGCACTTTTGCCCGACGATCTTGCCCGGGATTGAAGCCATGAACGTCCCGTCGCTGCCCACGTCCCCCTCCGAGCCCGTGTCCACCGAGGGCGTCGTCGCCGCCGGCGCCTATGTCGATGGCCGCCGTATCGCCAATATCGCCATCAGCGAGGCCTCGAGCTGGCGGGCCAAGCCCGGCCACGTGGTCTGGATCGGCCTGCACGAGCCCGACATGGCGCTGCTCGGCGCGGTGCAGAAGCAATTCGACCTGCACGAACTCGCGATCGAGGACGCCAACCACGCCCATCAGCGGCCCAAGATCGAGCAATATGGCGAAGCCCTGTTCATCGTGGCGCGGACGGCGCAGCTGGTCGAGGGCCGCATCGTCTTCGGCGAAACCCACATCTTCGTCGGCGAGGGTTATCTGGTCTCGGTGCGCCACGGCGCCTCGACGTCCTACAGGCCGGTGCGCGAACGCTGCGAAAGCTGCCCGCGGGCGCTCGCCCGCGGCGAGGATTACATCCTCTATGCGATCCTCGATTTCATCGTCGACAATTACTCGCCCGTGCTCGAGAGCATTCACGACGAAGTCGAGGGTATCGAGGACGACGTGCTGTCCAAGGCGATCAGCAAAGCCCAGATCGAGCGGCTCTACATGCTGCGCCGCGACCTATTGCGGC
Source organism: Bradyrhizobium sp. CCBAU 65884 (assembly GCF_028128835.1). Taxonomy (NCBI): domain Bacteria; kingdom Pseudomonadati; phylum Pseudomonadota; class Alphaproteobacteria; order Hyphomicrobiales; family Nitrobacteraceae; genus Bradyrhizobium; species Bradyrhizobium sp. CCBAU 65884. Next base: position 190,331 of record NZ_LBJU01000123.1, read on the forward strand.
TGCGCAACGCGATCGGGCCGCTGGTGGAGGTCTGCCGCCGGCTGGAGCATGACGAGCTGTCGATGGTGCGGCAGGCCATGCAGCCGCTATTCCGCGACGTCACCGACCACGTCCGCAACATCCAGGAGCGCATCGATTCCATGCGCGAGGTGCTGGCCTTCGCATTCGAGGCCAGCCTGCTGGTGGGCCAGGCGCAGGAGACGGCGGTGTCCAAGAAGCTCGCGTCCTGGCTCGCGATCATCGCGATCCCGACCGCGCTTGCCGGCATCTACGGCATGAACTTCAAGCACATGCCGGAGCTGGAATGGGACTACGGCTATTACATGCTGCTCGGCGTGATGCTGACGGCGTGCACCGCGCTGTACTGGCGTTTTCGTCGCGCCGGATGGCTATGAGGAAATCGCTTCGTAGCCCGGATGGATCGAAGCGCAATCCGGGCTACCATGGCGGACAGGCCTAGACGATTTCGACCCGATAGTTCTCGATCACGGTATTCGCCAGCAGCTTGTCGGCGGCTTCCTTCAGCGCGGCTTCCGCCTTGGTCTTGTCGGCGCCGGCGAGCTCGATGTCGAACACCTTGCCCTGGCGGACGCTGGCGACGCCGTCGACGCCGAGCGACTTCAGCGCGCCTTCGATGGCCTTGCCTTGCGGATCGAGGATGCCCGTCTTCAAGGTAACGGTGACACGTGCCTTCACGTCGAAATTCCCTCAGCTCTTCACCAGCACCGGGCCGGAGCCCTGCGGACGCTCGTTCTCCATGAGGATGCCGAGACGTTTTGCAACTTCAGTATAGGCCTCGAGCAGGCCGCCGAGATCCCTGCGGAAACGGTCCTTGTCGAGCTTCTCGTTCGACTTGATGTCCCACAGACGGCAGCTATCCGGCGAGATCTCGTCGGCGACGATGATGCGCATCATCTCGTTCTCGAACAGACGTCCGCATTCCATCTTGAAGTCGACGAGGCGGATGCCGATTCCGAGGAAGAGGCCGGTGAGGAAGTCGTTGACGCGGATGGCGAGCGCCATGATGTCGTCGATCTCCTGGGGCGTCGCCCAGCCGAAGGCCGTGATGTGCTCTTCCGACACCATGGGGTCGTTGAGCTGGTCGTTCTTGTAGTAGAATTCGATGATCGAACGGGGCAGCTGGGTGCCCTCCTCGATGCCGAGGCGCTGCGACAGCGAGCCCGCGGCGACGTTCCGCACCACCACCTCGAGCGGCACGATCTCGACCTCGCGAATCAACTGCTCGCGCATGTTGAGACGGCGAATGAAGTGGGTCGGCACCCCGATGTCGTTGAGGTGCTGAAACAGGTACTCCGAGATCCGGTTGTTGAGGACGCCTTTGCCCTCAATTACCTGATGCTTTTTCGCATTGAACGCGGTCGCGTCGTCCTTGAAGTGCTGGATCAGGGTACCGGGCTCCGGGCCTTCATACAGAACCTTTGCCTTGCCTTCATAAATGCGACGCCGCCGGCTCATGGGGATGTACCGTGTTTTGTTGAAATCCATGTATTTGGTGTGCTCCGGTTACTAGGATTTACGACCCACAGCGGAGCTGCCGTGAACGACCCGGAACCCCGTCCATAACCCTTGGAAACAGAACGGGAACCGAGCCTTCAGGCAACCTATCCGATTGGCTGACCGAGCACAATCGATCCGGCCGTCCGGCGCCAACTTATACCATCTTGCCTGCGGCTTAACGGCCCGTTGTTTTGCCGATTCGTGCTATCTATGTAGGCATGCAGTCGGGTCGCCGCAACGGAAGGCTCCCGCTCCATTCAGCAGGGGATTTGGAACAAGGCATGAGCGAGTTCGACAAGCGCCAGGAAGGTTTCGAGAAGAAATACGCCCTCGACGAGGAGCAGAAATTCAAGGCGGAGGCCCGCCGCAACCGGCTGCTCGGGCTGTGGGCGGCTGAAAAGCTCGGCATGTCAGGCGATGCCGCCACCGCCTATGCCAAGGAGGTGGTCGCGGCCGATTTCGAGGAGGCCGGCGATGCCGACGTCCTGCGCAAGATAACGGCCGATTTCACCGCCAAGAACGTCGCCGTCACCGAGCAGGCGATTCGCGCCAAGATGAGCGAGCTGCTCGCGGTGGCGGCCGCCGAGGTGAAGGCGGGGAAGTGACCCCGCCGTCTGGCTCTATTTCAGCGTGATCTGAAAACCCATCGATCCGCTGATATTGAATCCCTCCGCTTGTTGCGGTCCGAACTGCCGGTTGATGTTGGTGTTGACCGACTCCATCCGGCAATCGCGGGCGAGCACCTCGCGCAGGAGATCACATTCGCGCGCCGCCATCTCATAGACCGTGCGGCGCGCGCGGTCGCGCAGTTTCTGGGCCTCCTCGCTGTCCCCGGTCGGACCGGCGACAAAGAAGTTGATCGAAGTCTGCACACGCACCGATCCTTCCTGCCGCAGACCACCGCCGCCTTGCTCGGCGATGACACGCTGGGACTGGGCCTTGGCGGGAGCTATCACGACCAGCAGACCAACGCCTGCCAAGACAAAACGCGAGCGAAATTTCATCACGGGTACCTGTGGTTGAAGCGAGGCCCGTTACCTAGCCTCCAGAGGTTGCCGTCAGGCAAACCATGGACCGCAAACACCGGGCCGCCGCTTCACCAGCGGTTAACTGCGTCGGTCACTCCTCCTTGAAGCCGTATTCCGGCACGTTGCCGCTGGCGCCGTAATATTTGTACGGCAGGAATTTGCCGCTCATGGTGATCTTGACGCGGTCGCCCTTCGGGTTGGCGACGCGCTCCATGGCCATGTCGAAGTCGATCGCCGACATGATGCCGTCGCCGAATTCTTCCTCGATCAGCGCCTTCCAGGCCGGGCCGTTCACCATCACCATTTCGTAGAAGCGATAGATCAGGGGATCGGTCGGCGGCATCGGCGTGCCGGTGCCACGCATCGGCACCTCGTTGAGCATCGCAACTTCCGCCTTCGACAGGCCGAACAGCTCGCCGGCATTGGCAGCCTGCGGCTTCGTCAATTTCATCTGGCCGAGGATGGCGCCGACGATGAGGACCTCGGAATACCCCCCGATCTTGTCGCAGATGTGCTTCCAGCTCCAGCCCTTCTCGCGCTTGATGTCGAGCAGCTTCTCAGTGAGGTCTTCGCGTTTCATGTCAGGGTCTCCTTTTTCAAGCAGTCAGTCCGGGACTGGTCCCGGGCGTCCAGGCCTGGCGTTGCTCGTCACCACTGGATGCGATCGTCAGTCCGGGCTTGCCGATATGCACCAGCGGCACATTACGCGGATCGTGATCGGGTGTCTCGGCGGTAAACGTCTTGCTGCGCGTCACCAGGAAATCGATGATGTGGTTGCGCAGTGCGTAGTAGAGCGGGTGGCGGTGCAGATCAGTGCGGCCGCGGTCCCTCGGCAGCGGGTTCTCGACGACCTCGGCCAGCACCGCACCGGGTCCGTTGGTCATCAGGAAGATCTTGTCGGCGAGGTAGATCGCCTCGTCGACATCATGGCTGATCATGAACGCGGTCTGCCCGGTCTCGAGGCAAATGCGCCGCACCTCGTCCTGCAGCGTGCCGCGCGTCAGCGCGTCCAGCGCCGAGAACGGCTCGTCCATCAGCATGATCTTCGGCGTGATCGAGAGCGCACGCGCGATGCCGACGCGCTGCTTCATGCCGCCCGACAGCTCTGACGGCCGCTTGTGCTCGGAGCCGGTCAGGCCGACGAGATCGATGAAGGTCTGCGCGTGCGCCTTCACCTTGGCGCGGTCCCAGCTCCGCCATTTCGAGCTGACGGCATAGGTGACGTTGCCGAGCACGGTGCGCCAGGGCAAGAGCGCGTGGCTCTGGAAGATCACGGCGCGGTCGAGGCTGGTGCCCGAAATCGCCTGCCCGTCGACGATGACGGCGCCCTCGCTCGGCGCATCGAGGCCGGCGAGAATGTTGAGCACCGTGGTCTTGCCGCAGCCGGAATGCCCGATCACGCAGGCGAACTCGCCGCGCGCCATCGACAGCCACAGGTTCTCGAACACGGTGGTCGTGGCGCCGCCGGCGCCGGGATAGCGCTTCGCGATGGCTTCGATGGAGATGAATTTGTCGGTCATCGCCCCTACTCCGGAAACGTGACCATGCGCGTGAAGCGCGCCAGGATCTGGTCGAGCAGCATGCCGACGATCCCGATCAGCAGGATCGCGATGATCACGTTGGTGATCGACAGATTATTCCACTCGTTCCAGACGAAATAGCCGATGCCGGTGCCGCCGACGAGCATTTCGGCGGCGACGATGACGAGCCAGGCGATGCCGATCGAGATGCGCATACCGGTCAGGATCGTCGGCGCCGCCGCGGGGAGGATCACGGTGAAGGCCCGCCTGATGGTGCCGACCTCGAGCGTGCGCGCGACGTTGATCCATTCCTTGCGCACGCTGGCGACGCCGAACACGGTGTTGAGCAGCATCGGCCAGATCGAGCAGATGAAGATGACGAAGATCGCCGAGATCGAGGAATCCTTGATGGTGTAGAGCGCGAGCGGCATCCAGGCCAACGGCGAGATCGGCTTCAGCACCTGGATGAAGGGATCGAGCGCCTTGCTCAGCAGCGGCGACATGCCGATCAGAAATCCGAGCGGGATCGCGACCAGCACCGCCAGTAGATAGCCGGTGCCGACCCGCGCGATCGAATAGGCAAGCTGGATGCCGAGCCCCTTGTCGTTCGGCCCGTTGTCGTAGAACGGCCGCCGCAAATGCTCCCACAACTTGGCGCCGACATCGAGCGGCCCGGGCATCGCCGATTTGCCCTGCGTCGCGGTCAGCCCCATCAGCTTGGCGTATTCGGGGCTCATCGTGGCGACGGGGCCTGTCGAGCGCGTGGCGAGATGCCAGATGCCGAGGAATGCGGCGAGCAGCGCGATGGAGACGAGACCGGCGCGGAGGCGGAGAGAAGAAGTCATCGCGCGAGACCTCTCCGCCCGTCGTCCCGGCGAACGCCGGGACCCATAACCCCAGGGAGAAGTTTGGCGAAGACTCGTCGTTCGGTACTCCCATCGATAGCAATCGATGGATTCCGCGGTATGGGTCCCGGCGTTCGCCGGGACGACGATGCTGAGAGAGATCTCCTCACGACGACTTCCTGATCTTGAAGCTCGCGACATAGTCCTCCGGCTTGGCCGGATCGAAAGTCTTGCCCATCACCGCAAACGACTTGTACGCGCTCGCAGGCGGTGTGAGCCCCATCTCGGCCATCAGCTTCTTGGTGTCGGTCGCCAGATACACCTGCTCGGCCACCGCCTTGTAGTCGACGTCGCCCTTGATCTGGCCCCAGCGCTTCATCTGCGTCAGCATCCACACCGCAAAGGACTGCCAGGGGAATGGATCGAAATCGACGCGCTTCGCATCGGTCTTCACGCCGCCGAGGCCGTCGGCATAGGTGCCGGTCAAGACCTGCTCCAGCACCGTCACCGGCGCGTTGATGTAATTGGCCGGCGCGATGGCTTCCGCGATCTGCTTGCGGTTCTCCGCCTTCGAGGCATAGGCGGTCGCATCGACGATGGCGCGGGTCAGCGCCGCAAAGCTGTTTGGCGCTGACGTGATGAACTCGCGGCTGGCGGCGAAGCTGCAACAGGGATGACCGTCCCAGATCTCCTTCGACAACAGATGCATGAAGCCGACGCCGTCATAGATCGCGCGCTGGCAGATGTTGTCGGGGGCGAGGAAGCCGTCGATATTGTCGGCACGCAAATTGGCGACCATCTCCGGCGGCGGCACTGAGCGCAGCTGCACGTCGGTATCGGGATCGAGCCCGTGCTCGGCGAGATAGTAGCGCAGCAGGTAATTGTGCATGGAATAGTCGAAGGGGATCGCGAATTTCAGGCCCTTCCAGTCCTTCGGATCGCGCTTGTCCTTGTGCTTGGCCGCCAGTACGATGCCCTGCCCGTTGATGTTCTCGATCGCCGGCACGGCAAAGGGAATCGCGTTCGCACCGAGGCCCAGCGAGATCGCGATCGGCATCGGTGCCAGCATGTGCGCGGCGTCGTATTCCTTGTTGATGGTCTTGTCGCGGATCACGGCCCAGCCGGCGGTCTTGACCACCTCGACGTTGAGACCGTGCTTGGCATAGAAGCCCATCGGCGCCGCCATGATGATGGGCGTGGCGCAAGTGATCGGGATGAAGCCGACCTTGAGGTCCTTCTTCTCGGGCGCACCGGCTTGCGCGAATACTTCGGTTGCGGTCTGCAGCGGAAAGAACTGCGACAGCGCGGCCAGTGCGGTGGACGCCCCGACCGACTTCAGAAACGCCCGCCGTGCCACATCCTGCGGGAACATCGCGCGCATCACGGCCGACGCAATCACGCCCTCGTAGCGTTTCTCCTCGCTCTCGACCGGCTCGCAGCGCAGCGCCGCCTGCTCATGCTCCCGAGCCGAACGGTGCTGGCCGCAAACGCAGCCCGCCCCGAGATTGCGGTCGGCATCGAACGGATCGTCGAACGTGGACATGCTGCTGCGCCCCTTTGTCACACTGCGCGGCGGACGCCGTTGTCCGCCGCGTCAGGTCAAAATTCCATCGTGGCCCGGCTACCGCTTGCGCAGCCGGGCCACGGGAAACATGCAGGTTCTATGCCGCCTTGCCTGTTACCTGGGCAGCAATGGGCAGCCCCTGCTCGATCGGCAGTGCGGGATCGCGTGACCATTCATTCCAGGAGCCGAAATACATCCGCACGTCCTTCACGCCGGCATTCTTCAGCGCCAGGAAGGTGTTCGAAGCGCGCGCGCCTTTGAAGCAGTAGAGATAGACCGGCGTTGCCGGCGAGATGCCGACGGTGGCGCATTCGGCCAGAATCTCGTCCTTGGACTTGAAGCGGGGTCCTTCCGCGGTCGGCTTCATCATGCGGTACCATTCCAGCCACACCGCGCCCGGGATGCGGCCCTTGCGCGGGCAGAAATCCTTGCCGTAGGGCGAAGAGCTGTCGCCGATCCATTCGTCGACATCGCGCACGTCGAGAATGGCGATGCCGGGCTTGCCGACCGCGGCAAGCATGGTCTTCGCGTCGATCAGGATCTCGCCGGCTTCCGGCACGACCGCGAACGATGCCTTCGCCGGCGCCGGGACATCCTTGGTCACCGGAAGACCCGCGGCCGACCACGCATCGAAGCCGCCATGCAGCACCTTGACCTTGGGATAGCCGAGCATGGTGAGCAGATAGTAGCCGCGGCAGGACTGGCCGAAGCCGGAATTCATCGACTGCTCGTAGATCACCGCGGTCTCCTTGCCGGAGAGACCGGCAGCGCCGAAGGCGTCGGCGAATTTGGTCTTCAGCTCGCTCATGCCTTCCGGCGTCGAGGTCGCGAGAAACGTGAAGATCTCGTGCACGTTCACCGCGCCCGGCAGATGCCCGGCGCCATAGGCGTCGGGATTGCGGGTGTCGATGACGACACAGGGTTCGAGCTTCAAGAGATCGGCAAGTTCGCTGGCAGAGATCAGAACGTCCGTCATTGGCAGCCTCTCCGTTGAGGTTAAGTGGTGGTCTGGGGTGGACTCGTGAAGCTCAGGACTCGGCGAGCATCTTGCGCAGCTGCTTGGTGGCCGGCGTGACGATCGCGACGAAATAGGCCTCGCGCAGCCGCCGCTGCGCGCGGTGGCTCCTGAGGTAGCCGCGCGCGCCACAATGCAGCATCGCCGCATGCGCCGCCGCGACACTGGCCTCGCCTGCGCGCAGGCGCAGCGCGATGACCTTGCGCCAGTAGGTCTCGTCCTCGTTGTAGGGATCGCGCGCCAGCGCCATGGTCTCGGCCTCGAGCTCGGCGGCGAGGTCGCGGAAATGCACCGGCTGCTGCGGCAGATAGCGGTTGATATGGCCGAGCGGACTATCGACCTCGCCCATGATGTTGATGCAGTCCTTGATGAGGCCGAGCGCCATGCCGGCCTGCAGCAGGATGAAGCCGGCGCGGATCTTCTTGACGAAGGGGCCGGCGGGGTCGGCGAGGATCAGCTCGTCCGGCACGAAGACGTCGCGGAACTGCACGCCATAGGTGCCGGTGCCGTCCATCGCCATGAACGGCTTGCACGGCGTCAGCGTGATCGCGGGATCGGAGCAATCGGCCAGGAACATGACCGTGCCGGGCTCGCCGCTTGCGATACCCTGATTGTCCTCACGCTCGAAGATGGTGCCGAAATAATGGTCGGGACCGAGATTGGAGACCCAGGGCAGCGCGCCGCGCACGATGTAGCCGCCCTCGACCTTGCGTCCCCTCAGCTTCAGCTTCTCGATCCCGAAAAAGCTCTTCATCGGGTTGGAGAGCCCGGTGCCGCCGAGCACCCGGCCGGTCGAGAAAGCATCGCCGAACCGCTTGGCGAGCTTCAGATTGGTCGAGTTGGCGGCGTACCAGACCAGCGTGTTCTGGCACCAGGCCATGAAGGCCGTGGCACCGCAGACCTCGCCGATCGCAGCCATCGCCTGGATCGCGCAGCGCAAGTCCGCGGGACCTTCGTGGGGCACGTGACTGCCCCAGGCGCCGACGGCGCCGAACTTGCGCAACACCTCGGCCGGATAGACCGAGCCGTCGTCGATACCGACGGCAAGCGGCGCGAGATCTTCGCGCGCGATCCGCGCCACCTCCCCTGCAATGGACGGTGCGGGTTGATCTAAAATTTCGGCCCGCGATAAAGCCAGTGAACCCATGATCGTCTCCCGCACCTTGTCCTGGTTGCTATCAGCTAGATGCCGACCTCGAGATTGACCGGGCGTGTGAAGGTGTTGGCGACCGGCGACCATTTCTTCACATGCGCGACCAGCGCGTTGATCTCGTCCTGCGAGACGCCCTCGCATTCCATGTCGACCTTGACCCGCACGTCGGTGAAGCCGACCGGTTTGTCCGAGGTGTCGCCGGTGCCCCAGACCGCGGTGATGTTGAGGTCGCCTTCGAGCTCGAGCTCGAGCTTGTTGACGATCCAGCCGCGATGGACGGCATTGGCGTGCAGGCCGACGGCGAGGCACGAGCCGAGCGCGGCAAGCGAGGCTTCCGACGGATTGGGCGCGGTGTCGTCGCCCAGCAGCCCCGGCGGCTCGTCGACGATATAGGGCGGCAGATTGCGGATGTAGTTGGCGTGACGGAATTTGCCTTCCGCGACCGTCTTGCACTTCAAGGTCTTGACGACCTTCGGATTGGCCTTGCCGCTCGCGATCAGTTGCTCGAGGCCATTCTTGTCGATGGGCGCAAGGCACCCCGTCAGCACTGTCTTTTGAACGACGGCAGTCATCATCTTCTCCCTGGCAGCCGTGGAAAACGCAGGATACCGAACGGTCTGTTTCCTTGCATGGAGCGTGCCAGACGGGACCGAAAACGAAATGCGAGGCATTGGAGCCGCTTAGCGATGGCTGCCTGCGGATTGATCAGCCGCGCTCTGCTCAAAGGCGATGCAGCTGAGATGGCCGATGCGAATCTTTTTAGCGCGAAGCAGATGCGGCTTGATGATACCGCGCGGCTGCGATTAAGTTGCAATCCATGGCCAAACCTTCACTGAACAAGCCCTCACTGAACAAGATGTCGTCGAAGAAGAACGCGCCGCATTCAGGCGCGGGCGATGACGAATCCGCGCGCGGGCGCCTGCTCAGCGCCGCCTCGCATTTGTTCTGCAAGAACGGAATCAACGCCACCGGCATCGATGCGATCATCGAAGAGGCCGGGACCGCGAAGACCACGCTTTACAAATTGTTCGGCTCCAAGACCAACCTCGTCAACGCGGTGCTGGAGAGCGAAGGCAAGCAATGGCGCGAATGGTTCATCGGCGCCATGGAAGACGGCGGCGGCGATGCGCAGGCCAAGCTGACGCGCATCTTCCCGGCCCTGAAGAGCTGGTTTGCCGAAGAGCGCTTCTACGGCTGCCCCTTCATCAACGCGGTCGGCGAGCACGACAAGGACGCCAAGCAGTTCCGCAACATCGCACTGAAGCACAAGAAGATCGTGCTCGGCCACATCGAGAAGCTTGCCGGCGAGCTTGGCTCGAGCGAGCCCGCGGTGCTCGCGCATCAGCTCGGCCTCCTGATCGACGGCGCGATCGTCGCCGCGATGATCTCGCGTGATCCCGGCGTGGCAGATACGGCGGCGCTGACGGCCGGCCCCCTGCTCGGCCAGTCCAAGTCGAAGAAGAAGCGCGCGGCGGATCAGCTGGAGGCGGTGTGATCGCCTCCCACCCCGTGTCGTAGATCTCGTAAGGTGGACAAGGGCGCAAAGCGCCGTGCCCACCAAACTCGTTCAGCTTCGTCGATCGAGATGGTGGGCACGCTTTGCTTTGCCCACCCTTCGAAGCCTGCATTCGACGCAGCCTTAGGTCCCACGCTCCACCGCCACACCTGCACCAAACCGCATCTTCCTGCAGCGAGGTCGCATTGTCCTATGAGCTCAGCGGCGAGATGCACGCCTGCATCGGCGCCAGCGTCGGCATCGCGCTGTCACCGGATCATGGCGCCGACGTCGCCGGATTGCTGGCGGTCGCCGATGCCGCGCTCTACCAGGCGAAGTCGGGCGGCAAATCGCGTTGTTGCCTGGCGTCGGTCGGGTCCAACCTCGCGGCGTTGCGCCAGCTCCAGCAGAGCCCGAAAGCCCCTCTCCCAAGCGCGGCCTGAGGCGGAGCTCGTAGGGTGGATTAGCAAAGCGTAATCCACCAAATCGAAACAGCGAGCAATGGAAGTGGTGGGTTACGCCCTCCGAAGCGGCAGCGCATCCGTGAATCGCTTGATGGCAGCCAGCACCGGCTGCTGATCACCCGCGAAGAACCAATGATCGTCGCCGTCGAGCTCGACGAACTCCGCACCGCTGATCCGGCTCGCGATATCGCGGCCGGCCGCGATCCGCACCGCCTGGTCGCCGCGCCGGTGCAGCACCAGCGTCGGCACCGCGATCTGCGCCAGGAGATGCCGCACGTCGGCGTCGCGAAAGGCCTCGAGCACGGCCGAGATGCCGCCGGGACTGGACGCCGCGCGCAATAGCCCGGCCCACCAGGCGCGCGCCTGCGGATCACCGGCCAGACTCGGCGCAAAGGTCTCGATGCCGACCGGGCCGCCCCACTGTGCGACGAGCTGCCTGCTCCAGGCGTCATACTGGCTGGCGCGCAACGCGTACGGATAGTCCTCCGCCCAACATCCCTTGGCCAGCGCGCCGAACAGGATGAGCCCGGCCACGCGGCGCGGCTCATCGATCGCAAGTTTGACGCAGGCCGGCCCGCATTCGGAGGCGCCGAACAGCACGACGTGGCGGGAATTCACCGCCCGCAGCACAGTGCCGATATCCTCCGCGGTGACGTCGATGCCGGGGGCCGATCCGACCCGGTCGGACAGCCCGATCCCGCGACGGTCGAACACGATGAGACGCCCGAGCTTCATCAACGACGCCAGGAACGTCCGGCTTGCGGGGCTCTCCCAGGCCCGCTCCACATGCGACACGAAGCCGGGCATCACCAGGATATCGAGCGGACCGCTGCCATAGGTTTGATACGCCAGATGCACGCCGGCACCCTTCACATAGCGCGTGGTTGGAACAGCGTGCGGCGCCGTTGCGGGACTCATCAGCGCCTCGGTCTCGGCTTCCGGCGCAACCCCGAGTTCGTCCCGCAGCCGCTGTGTCAGGGCCGCATGATGACGCTCGGCCGCGCTGCGGTCGCCGGCCAGCAACAGGCTGCGGATCAGATGCCGGCCATAGACCTCGCTGAGCGGATCGAGTTCAGCCAGGCGTCCCGCATGCGCGGCCGCGGCAAAATGGTCGCCGGCGGCATTCTTGTCCTGCACGAGACGCTCGAGCGCATGCATGAGCCGTCCCCTCAGCGCCTCCCGGCGAAAGAACGCCCAATCGTCGAATTCAGGGCAATCGTCGAGAGCGAAGCCCGCAAGGAAGTCGCCGCGATAGATCCGGCAGGCCGCTTCAAAGTCGCCGCGGTCGCAGGCGCTCTCGAATGAATGCGCATCGGCCTTCAGCACGGTCGCCGGAGACCACCGCACGCTGGTGCGGTCGGTCTCGAATACCGGCTGACCGAGCGCGAGCTCGACGCGATGAAGCAGCCGCCGCAGCCGCGCAAGGCCCGTCTCGCGATCGGTCTCAGGCCAGAGCAGCGTGGCAACGACGTCGCGCGCGACCGCCGCCTTGGCCTCCGCCAAATAGACGAGCAGCGCAAGACCCTTGCGCAGGTTCAACTTGATCGGACGGCCGTCAGCATGGACCTCCGGGAACCCGAATGTCTCCAGCGAGAAAGCCGTCATGGAAATCCTCTCTCCCCCTCGGGACGTCCCCAGGGGACGCACAGGGGACGGCGCCGCGGTAGCCATTTCGAGCCGGCTCGCCAGCGACCGCCTCGAGCTCTGCATGCGGCACCGCTGGATCAGGCACAATAGGAAAAAACCATGTTCTCACGCCTCGCAATCCTGCTCTACGCAATCGTGAGCTATGCCGTATTCACGGTGTCCTTCCTCTATGCACTCGGTTTCGTCGGCAATTATGTCGTACCGAAGTCGATCGATCAGGGGACCGACGTCGGCAGCCTGACCGAGGCCATCCTCGTCAACCTGCTGCTGATGAGCCTGTTTGCAATCCAGCACAGCGTCATGGCGCGCCCGGCCTTCAAACGCTGGTGGACCAAAGTTCTTCCGGTGGCCTGCGAGCGCAGCACCTATGTGCTGCTCTCCAGCCTCATCCTCCTCCTGCTGTTCTGGCAGTGGCGTCCGATCCCGATACCGGTTTGGCAGACCAGCGGACTCGTGGCGTGGTGTTTGACCGGCGTCCATTGGCTCGGCTGGCTGATCGCATTCGCCTCGACCCACATGATCGATCATTTCGACCTGTTCGGCCTGCGCCAGGCCTTCTCGGCGCTGCGCGGGACCGAGCCGGAGGATCACTCCTTCAAGGCGCCGCTGCTCTACAAGATCGTGCGGCATCCGATCATGCTCGGCTTCCTCCTCGCATTCTGGGCCACGCCCGAGATGACCGCCGGCCATCTGCTGTTCGCGCTCGCGAACACCGCCTATATCCTGGCCGCGTTGCAGTTCGAAGAGCGCGATCTGATCGCGGAGTTCGGGGAAACCTACCGGCAATATCGCCGCCGAGTTCCGATGCTGGTGCCGCGCCTTTTCGCGCGGACCCGGACCAAAGACCAGGACGTGGCCCGGAGCATCGGAGTGCCCCGATGAAAGCGGTTCTGTGCCATTCGTTCACTGGTCCCGGCGATTTGCGCCTCGGCGAGATCGATGCGCCCAAGCCTGCCGGCGATGAGATCCTCATCGACGTCCACGCGGCCTCCGTCAGCTTCATGGACCAGTTGCTGGTCTCGGGCCTCTACCAGATGCGGCCGCAGACGCCCTTCGTGCCCGGCACGGAAGCCTCCGGAACCGTCGTCGCGGTCGGCGGCAAGGTGACAAAGTTCGCGCCCGGCGATCGCGTGGCCTGCAGCAGTTGGACCGGCGGCTACGCCGAACGGATGATCGCGAAGGAATCGAAGAGCGTTCGCTTGCCGGACGGCGTCGCGTTCGAAGCGGCGGCAACCATCCTGCACAATTACGGCACGGCCTATTATGCGCTGGTCGAACGGGCACGAGCCGAGCGCGGCGAAACGCTGTTCGTCACCGGCGCTGCCGGCGGGGTTGGACTGGCCGCCGTCGACCTCGGCCGGCATCTCGGCCTGCGCGTCGTCGCCGGTGTCGGCTCTGACGACAAGGCGGCCCTGGTCCGCGGCTACGGCGCCAGCGAGGTCATCAACTATCGCAGCGAGGATCTGCGCGACCGGATCAAGTCGATCACGTCAGGAGACGGCATCGATGTCGGCTTCGACAATGTCGGCGGTGGGATTTTCGAGCAGATGGCCCGGCTGATGAAATGGGGCGGACGGCTGATGCCGATCGGCTTCACCGGCGGCGAGATTCCCTCCATCCCGATGAACCTGCCGCTGCTGAAGAACTATTCCATCATCGGCGTCTTTGCCGGCGCCTGGGCGGAGAAATTCTCCAACGAGGCAGCGCGCATGAACGCCACGCTGATGCGATTGCTGGCCGAAGGACAAATCCGCCCGCATATCGACCGCGTCCTCCCTTTGGAGGAGGCCGGCGACGCCATGCGCGCCGTGGCCAACCGGACAGTTCAGGGACGAATTGTGCTCAAAATCAGATAGAGTGCGCCATGGCTTCGATCATCATCGACAAGCGCTATTGCGGTCCTCCGAACTCCGGCAACGGCGGCTATGTCTGCGGCCGGCTCGCCCGTCACATTCCCGGGGCTGCAGAGGTGACGCTGCGCGCGCCGCCCCCGCTGGACTCGCCGCTCGATGCCATCGCGACGGACGACGGCACATGGGAGCTTCGCGATGGCGGCAAAGCCGTCGCCACCGCCCGCGCCGTGAGTGTCGAGCTTGCGCAGATCGAGACAGCTGACTTGCTGGAAGCACGTGCGGCCGAATTGCATGCGCTGTCCAGGCCGCACGAACATCCGCTGCCACACTGTTTCGTCTGCGGTCCCGCAAGGGCGAAGGGCGACGGCCTGCGCATCTTCGCCGGCCCGCTCCGCCGTCAAGCACAAACTCCCGTTCTCGCCGCGAGCTGGGCACCCGATCCGAATCTCACGGCCGGGGATGGCCTCATCGCGCCCGAATTCCTCTGGTCCGCGCTCGACTGCCCCACCGGCTTTGCCTGCAATTACGATCAGCAGAGCGGCAGCTTCGAGAAGACCCCGCTCCTGCTCGGACGGATGTCAGCGCGCATCGAAGCCCGCCCTCGGCCCGGCGAGCTCTGCATCATCACGGCCTGGCCCACCGGCCGCGACGGCCGCAAGCGCACGGCCGACGCCGCGCTTCATGATGAAGCCGGCAGATTGCTGGCGTTGGCGCGGACGACATGGATTGCGGTGGAGCGCGACGTGCAGCTCGGGCGCGGGTAATTCGCCGCCGACGGACATGCGCAGGCGGCGGTCGGGGTATCCGGAAACAGCATCTCGCCTCCCGCGCCATCGTTCACCGGCTGAGCAGGATATCTCCCTAGCTGCTCGTCACTTGCCGGACGGGAGGCGGCTTCCAGGTCCCGTTGACGATCGAGGGTGACTTCTCGTTCGGCCAGTACATCCGCAACATCAGGACGAACTTGCCCGCCGGCGCGGGAAGCCAATTGCTCTCCTTGTCGGGGCCGGGACTGTCCTTCTGGATGTAGAGATCGACCGAACCGTCCGGATTGGCTTTGAGATTCTGGCGGGCGCTGATCGACTGGCGGTTGATCGGATTGGCGACGAAGAAGTAGTTCTCGTCATACATCGTGATCGACCAGAAGCCTCCGACCGGAGGAAGCTGCCCCTTCGGGAAACGCATCACGTATTTGTTGCTGCCGACGTACTCTTTCCCGTCGGCGTCCTTCTGGGATGTCGGATAGCACGCATCCTGGATCCGGTTGGCGCCAAGGCCGATGGCCGTGACAAGCGCACGGTTGAGATAATTGGTGCCGTAGATACCGGCTTCGCTGTCGAAGGCCCAGCCGTTGATGTTCTTGATCGCCTTGTTGACCTTGAACTGGAGCATGATGCGGTCGAATGCCACCTGCGGGACGCGCTTGGCGAAGGCAGCATCGAATTTGCTCGCGTCAAAATCCTTGCCGGGGACAAGACCGATCTTCGCGAATTTGGCGACCTCAGCTGCGTCGGCGGCGGCCGGCGGATTGCGCTTCATCAATTGCGCGAGGAGGGTGAAATAGGCCGCGGCGTCCAGGCGGTTGACCTGCTCGCGCACCGCCGTCTTCATGTCGATCGACGCATCGACCTTGCCTGCCGGGGGCGTAAAGGACTTGTCGTATGCGCTGAGCGGCACGAGCTTGAACTGGTCCTGCGCGGCGTGCACGGCCGCGTAGTCCTCCGGCGTACCGGTGCAGTAGATGCGGCCCAAGATCCACACCATGCACGTGGGGGATTTGTATTCCTTGACGCCGGCGGGAAGCGTTCCCTTCCAGGCCGGGCCGGTGATCGCATAGGTCTGCGCCTTGGTGCCGGTGGTGCGCTTGCCAGGCACCTGGAAGACATTGGTCCAGCCGTCCAGCATCGGAAACAGGAAGTAGCGGTCCTTCATGTCCGGCATGCTCAGGACCCAGGGCTCGTCTCCCACGTCGATCCAAGCCGTCGTGTAGAGCGTATCGGCATTGGGTGCCGTGACATCCTTGAAGGTGGCATCAGGGTACTTACGGAGCTTGACGAATTGCCCCATCGGCCCGCGCGTGCCTTCCACCGCCGCAACGTTCGTCATGACCCGGCGGGTCATCTCCATCGTCACGAGAGGATATCCGTAGATATAGGCATCCTGGGCGAGCCAGAAATCTTCGCCGCCCTCCAGGGCCCTGACAACAGGACCGTCAAACTCGGCACGTGCGGTGCGGGAAATCGCGAGCGCCGATACAGCGGCGCTGAAGGCGGCAAGTGCTTGGCGACGGCTGATTGACATATCGAACCCTCCCTGTTGCCTCAAAACCGTAACGGGCGGGGTTCGATGTTCCTTGACATGCATCAATGGGGCTGGATGGTCTTGGGCGCAGCGCCCTTCGCTCGCCTGGGCGTGGCCGCCACGCCTGCGTCAACTGGCGGTAGAGGTGGTGGTTACGCCAACGCTAGCCTTCCCTAGACGACGTGTGCTCTTGGCACTCCCAACTCGTAGGGCGGGCAAAGGCGCGTAGCGCCGTGCCCACTACCTCTGTCTGAGCTTCGTCGATCGACATAGGTGGGCAAGCTTCCGCCTTCGCTCTTCGAGCTACGGCGGACAAGCCGCTTTGCCCACCCTACGAGACCGGCGCTCGACGACAGCTACGTGCTCTGCTCCATCATCCCCTGCAGCCGCACCAGCTCCGCCTCAAGATCGCGCTCTACATCCGCCGCCCGGATCTCCAGCACGCGATAGTCCCGCGCCTCCAGCCACGCACGCCTTGACGCACGGTCCGCCGCGATGGCCTCGCCCTCGCCCGGATTCACCAGCTCGATCGCGATCCGATGCGGGAACGAGACGAAGTCCGGGATGTGGCGGCCGACCGGGGTCTGGCGCTTGAACTGGCCGGCGAAGCGACGGTCGCGGGTCAAAGCCTGCCAGAGCAGACGCTCGGCGTCGGTCGGGTTGCGGCGAAGCAGGCGGGCGAGGCCGCGCACGGTGGAGCCGCTGTCGGGCACGCCGCCGCCCTGCCCGTGCTCGGCCAAAAGCGCGCGCAGGCGCGTCGCCTGCTCGCCATCGAGCACGCCTCCCTTGGCCGGGCCCTTGCGTCCCTCGGCGATCGCCATGATCACGCCGTGCAGGGTGTGCATGTCCTGCTTGGTCGGCTCCATCCGACTGAAGATGTTGCGCAGGTTGACCAGCATGGTGTCGCGCTTCTCGGCGGGGCGCAAAAATTCCACCTTGTCGAGTTCGCGGATGAGGTTGTCGAAGAACGCCTGCATCTGGTGCTGCGAGGCGCGCTCGGAGCGCTCCGGCATGGCGTGCGGCAGTTCGCCGGACGTTGCTCGCTTGAACCATTCATAGCCGACCAGCAGCACGGCCTGGGCGAGGTTGAGCGAGGCGAAGCCCGGATTGACCGGGAAGGTGATGATGCGGTTGGAGAGCCCGACCTCCTCGTTGGTCAGGCCCCAGCGCTCGCGGCCGAACAGGATACCGCACCTGCCGCCGGTCGCGACGTGACCCGCGATCTCGCTGGCCGCCGCCTCCGGCCCGACCACCGGCTTGGCCTGGTCGTGGGGACGTGCGGTAGTAGCGAACAGCAGGTCGAGGTCGGCGACCGCCTGCTCCACCGTCTCGAACAATTCGACCTTTTCCAGAATGTGGTCGGCGCCGGCCGCGGCGCGCTGTGCCGCGATGTTGGGCCAACCGTCCCTTGGGTTGACGATGCGCAAGGCGCCAAGGGCAAAATTCCCCATGGCGCGCGCGGCCATGCCGATGTTTTCGCCGAGCTGCGGCTCGACCAGGATCACGATGGGACCGTCGAGGGACAAACCCGCCTTGCTCTTGTCAGTCCCCGACATCTCGTTTCGCTTTCACTCTTCGTCTCAAGGCCTTGCCAGGGCACTCTCAGGAATTGATTCAAGCCGGCCTTTCCCAAGTCGTCCTTGGGCCGGCCGGCGCTGTCCGCCTCGTTTGCCTGTCCTGACGAAATTCTCAAGGGAAATAACGGGTTGGAATCGACTTTTGAATCTCCTCCGGATCCTCGGAGCCGGCCCTGCGGCAGGGCGGCCCTGCCCCCACGTCTGGGGAAGCTGGATGAGCTAAAAGTGCATAATCCCTTGGCTTTCGCCCGCCGCGTCCGGGTGCTAAGAGGCGGCGGATATTCCCGTGGCGCGCCAAAAGCGCCGTTCCCAAGAGGCTTCCCCGATCATGGCAAAAATCAAGGTATCCAATCCCGTCGTCGAACTCGATGGCGACGAGATGACCCGGATCATCTGGCAGTACATCAAGGACAAGCTGATCACCCCGTTCCTGGATGTCGAGCTGATGTATTTCGACCTGGGCATGGAGTACCGCGACCACACCAACGATCAGGTCACCATCGACGCCGCCGAAGCCATCAAGAAGGTCGGCGTCGGCGTCAAGTGCGCCACCATCACCCCGGACGAGGCCCGGGTGAAGGAGTTCAACCTCAAGCAGATGTGGAAGTCGCCGAACGGCACCATCCGCAACATCCTCGGCGGCGTGATCTTCCGCGAGCCGATCATCTGCAAGAACGTGCCGCGCCTGGTTCCCGGCTGGACCAAGCCGATCATCATCGGCCGCCACGCCTATGGCGACCAGTACCGCGCCACCGATTTCAAGTTCCCGGGCAAGGGCACGCTGTCGATGAAGTTCGTCGGCGAGGACGGCACCGTGATCGAGAAGGAAGTGTTCAAGGCGCCCGACGCCGGCGTCGCGATGGGAATGTACAACCTCGACGACTCCATCATCGACTTCGCCCGCGCCTCGCTGAACTACGGCCTGCTGCGCAACTACCCAGTCTACCTCTCGACCAAGAACACGATTCTGAAGGTCTATGACGGCCGCTTCAAGGACATCTTCCAGGACATCTACGACCGCGAATTCAAGAAGGAATTCGAGGCCAAGGGCCTGACCTACGAGCACCGCCTGATCGACGACATGGTGGCCTCGGCGCTGAAATGGTCCGGCGGCTATGTCTGGGCCTGTAAGAACTACGACGGCGACGTGCAGTCCGACACGGTCGCGCAGGGCTACGGCTCGCTCGGCCTGATGACCTCGGTGCTGCTCACCCCCGACGGCAAGACCGTGGAAGCGGAAGCCGCCCACGGCACCGTGACCCGCCACTACCGCGAGCACCAGAAGGGCAAGGAGACCTCGACCAACTCGATCGCCTCGATCTTCGCCTGGACCCGCGGCCTGTCGCACCGCGCCAAGCTCGACAACAATGCCGAGCTCGCCAAGTTCGCCAACACGCTGGAGAAGGTCTGCGTCGACACCGTCGAGGCCGGCTACATGACCAAGGACCTCGCGCTCCTGGTCGGCGCCGACCAGCGCTGGCTCTCGACCACCGGCTTCCTCGACAAGGTCGCCGAGAACCTGACCAAGGAGCTGGCGGCCTGAGCCGACCGCAATTTCGCTCGACTGGGCCAGACATCATCGCGGGCCGCGCTCAAAGCGCGGCCCGTTTCTTTTTGAGACCTTGCGCGGAGATGCCACCATGTTCATCAAGCTTGCCGGCCCCACACTGCTGCTCGCGGCCCTGATCGGACCGGCCGGAGCTGCCGAGCCGCTTCCCGACGCCATCGCCGCACCTGGCGAGAGCGTGGTGGTGAGCCTCCACGCCGAGGGCGCGCAAGTCTATGAGTGCAAGGCCGCCACCGACGGCAAGCTCGCCTGGGCCTTCCGCGAGCCGATCGCGACGCTGCTGTCCGAGGGCAAGACGATCGGCCGGCACTATGCCGGCCCCAGCTGGGAGCACGCCGACGGCAGCGCCGTGACCGCCAAGGCCGCCGGCAACGCGCCGGGCGCAACGGTGGCCGACATCCCCTGGCTGAAGCTGGAAGTGACCGCCCGCCGCGGCAGCGGCACCCTGACGCCCGTCACCACTGTCCAGCGCATCAACACCCATGGCGGCAAGCTCGACGGTGCGTGCGACAAGGCCGGCGAATTCAGAAGCGCGCCCTACTCCGCCGAGTATGTCTTCCTGAAGAAAGGCTGACCGCTCAGCGGTCGGTGTCGTCCTTCTCGGCCTGCGCCAGCTCTGCCGCCGCGAGATCGCCGCTGTCGGCGAGCCGCGCCTTGGCGGTGGTGTGGACGTGGTCGGCGAGCGTCGGCATGCGCGCGATCAAGGCATGAAAATCCTGGGCGTCGAGCACCAGGAGGCGCGTCTTGCGCGTCGCCGTCACCGTGCCGCTGCGCTTTGTCTTATGCAGCAGCGCGATCTCGCCGAAGAAGGTGCCGTCCGTGAGGTGCACATGCTGGCTCGGCAGCGCAATCTCGACCTCGCCGGCGGTGATGAAATACATCGACGAGGCCGCATCGCCGCGGCGGACCAATATCTCGCCCTGCTCGATGGTGCGCGCCCGCAACAGCCGCATGATGTCGGCGATCTCCGCGGCCGACAGATGCGAGAACAGCGGCACCCGCGCCAGCATGCCCCAGGTGACGACGAAATCGCGCCGCTTCACCTCTTCGGCAAAGGCGGTGGAGATGATCGCGACCGGCAGCGCGATCATGGCGAAGCCGCTGATGATGGCGAAGGTGGAGACCAGCTTGCCGAGCGGCGTCACCGGCACGACGTCGCCATAGCCGACGGTGCCGAGCGTCACGATCGCCCACCACATCGCCTGCGGGATAGTGCCGAGCTTGTCCGGCTGCACGTCGCGCTCGATGGCGTAGAGCAGCGAGGCGAACGTCAGGACCGCGCCGATCAGGATGACGATGCAGCCGATCAGCGCGCGACGCTCGGCATGCACGGCGGCGAGCAGCGAGCGCATCGCCGGCGAATAGCGGATCAGCTTGAAGAACGGCAGCACGCCGAGCGCCGCCAGCGTCGCGTGCCGGCCGGTGGCGAGCACGATGGAAGCGGGCAGGAACGCCATGAGGTCGATGATGCCGAGCGCGGAGAAGGCATAGCCGAGCCGGTCGGACAGCGCGGAGCCCTTGCGCTGGGTGTGGCCCGCCACCGTCCACAGCCGCGCGGCATATTCCAGCGCGAACACGAACACCGACAGGATGGTGATCGCGGAGAACACGACGCCGAACTGAGCGTCCAGCTCCGGCACCGAGGCGAGGATCATCGCGGCCACATTGAGCACGATGACGCCGATGATGACCTGGATGAAGCGCGACCCGGCTGAATAGGCCAGCGGATCGTGCTCCAGCAATTCGTACAGGCGATCCCTCAAGTTTGGATCGGCTGAGCCACGTCCTCGCGGAACGGGGCGCACGGCCTCACGCGCCCGCCATCGCTTTTTCGATCGCGCTCAGCGCCTCGGACGCCTTGGCTCCGTCAGGTCCGCCGGCCTGGGCCATGTCGGGCCGGCCACCGCCGCCCTTGCCGCCGAGCGCCTCGGAGGCGACACGCACGAGGTTCACCGCGTTGAAGCGCGCGGTGAGGTCGGCGGTGACGCCGACCACGATGCCGGCCTTGCCGTCCTCGGTGACGCCGACGATGGCGACCACGCCGGAGCCGATCTGCTTCTTGCCGTCGTCGGCGAGGCTCTTGAGATCCTTCATCTCGATGCCCTCGACCGCGCGCGCCATCAGCTTGACGTTGCCGACCTCGCGCACGCCGCTGGCTGCGCCATTGCTGCCGGCCGAAGCGCCGCCGCCCATCGCCAGCTTCTTGCGGGCGTCGGAAAGCTCGCGCTCGAGCTTCTTGCGCTCCTCCATCAGCGCGGTGATGCGCGCCGGGACGTCGTCGAGCGAGGTGCGCAGCTCGTTCGCCGCGGTCTTGGCCAGCGCCATGGTCTCGTTGGCGTGCCTGCGCGCATAATTGCCGGTCAGCGCCTCGATGCGGCGCACGCCGGAGGCGACCGCGCTCTCGCCGGTGAGCGTGATCAGGCCGATATCGCCGGTGCGTCGCACATGCGTGCCGCCGCAGAGCTCGACCGACCAGCCGAGCGCGTTGGCGCCGCGCTCGCGCGCGGTCCGGCCCATCGAGACGACGCGGACTTCATCGCCGTATTTCTCGCCGAACAGGGCGCGTGCGCCGGCTTCGCGGGCCTCATCCACGCCCATTACACGCGTGGTGACCTCGTCGTTCTCCAGCACCACGTCATTGGCGATGTCCTCGACCCGGGCCAGCTCCTCCGCCGAGATCGGCTTCGGATGCACGAAGTCGAAGCGCAGGCGATCTGGCGCAACCATCGAGCCGCGCTGGGCGATGTGGTCGCCCAGCACCTGGCGCAGCGCCTCGTGGATGAGATGCGTCGCCGAATGATGCGCCCGGATCGACGAGCGCCTGGAATGATCGACCTCGAGCTGCAGCGCGGTGCCGAGCTTGAGCTCCCCGCTCTCCACCGTGCCGACATGCACGAAGAAATCGCCGAGCTTCTTCTGCGTGTCGGTGACGCGGAACTTGATGCCGCCCTCGCCCGTGAGCACGCCGGTGTCGCCGACCTGGCCGCCGGACTCCGCGTAGAACGGCGTCTGGTTCAGCACGATCGCACCGGTGTCGCCGGCCTTCAGGCTGGCGACCTCTGCACCGTCCTTCACCAGCGCAGAGACCACGCCTTCAGCGCTCTCGGTCTCGTAGCCCAGGAATTCGGTAGCGCCGAGCTTTTCGCGCAGCGGGAACCAGATCGCTTCGGAAGCCGCCTCGCCGGAACCCTTCCAGGACTCGCGCGCCTTGGCCTTCTGGCGCTCCATCGCATCGGAGAAGGAAGCCTGGTCGACGCCGATGCCGCGCGACTTCAGCGCGTCCTGCGTCAGGTCGAGCGGGAAGCCGTAGGTGTCGTACAGCGTGAAGGCGACGTCGCCATCGAACATGTCGCCCTTTTTCAAGGACGCGCTCTTCTCGTCGAGGATGGCGAGGCCCCGCGACAGCGTCTTGCGGAACCGGGTCTCTTCCAGCCGCAGCGTTTCCTCGATCAGGTTTTCCGCGCGCATCAGGTCGGGGTAGGCCTGGCCCATCTCGCGGACCAGCGCCCAGACCAGACGATGCATCAGCGGCTCCTTGGCACCGAGCAACTGCGCATGGCGCATCGCGCGGCGCATGATCCGGCGCAGCACGTAGCCGCGGCCCTCGTTCGAGGGCAGTACGCCGTCCGCGACCAGGAACGCCGAGGAGCGCAAATGGTCGGCGATGACGCGGAACGAGGCCACGGTCTGCTCATTCGGCCCGCTCCCGAGCGCGGACGAGGTCGCATCGATCAAATGACGGAACAGGTCGGTCTCGAACACGCTGTCGACGCCCTGCATGATGCAGGCCATGCGCTCGAGGCCCATGCCGGTGTCGATCGAGGGACGCGGCAGATCCACGCGCTCCTCCTTCGTCACCTGCTCGTACTGCATGAACACGAGATTCCAGAATTCGAGGAAGCGGTCGCCATCCTCTTCCGGCGAGCCCGGAGGTCCGCCCCAGATGTGATCACCGCGGTCGATGAAGATCTCCGAGCACGGGCCGCACGGGCCGGTGTCGCCCATCGCCCAGAAATTGTCCGAGGTCGGGATGCGGATGATGCGGTCGTCGGAGAAGCCGGCGATCTTCTTCCAGAGCCCGTGCGCTTCGTCGTCGGTGTGGTAGACGGTGACGAGCAGCTTGTCCTTGTTGAGCCCGAAGTCCTTCGTGATCAGCTTCCAGGCGAGCTCGATCGCGCGCTCCTTGAAATAGTCGCCGAAGGAGAAGTTGCCGAGCATCTCGAAGAAGGTGAGATGGCGCGCGGTGTAGCCGACATTGTCGAGGTCGTTGTGCTTGCCGCCGGCGCGCACGCATTTCTGCGACGTGGTGGCGCGCTGATAGGGCCGCTTCTCGACGCCGGTGAAGACGTTCTTGAACTGCACCATGCCGGCATTGGTGAACATCAACGTCGGATCGTTGCGCGGCACCAATGGCGAGGACGACACGATCTCGTGGCCGTTCTCGGCAAAGAAGTTCAGAAAGGTCGACCTGATCTCGTTGACGCCGCTCATGTTCATCCAATCGGGTGTGCTTGGACCCGCTATAGGCCATCCAAACCTGACATTTAGGCTGATATCTGCGGGCCACAGCGCTTTTAGACAAGGCCAGCTTCGCTGTCCAGAAACTGTGCAAGGAGATCAGAGGGTTGCCGCAGGCGCTCAATCCCCTTTGCAATCCCGTTGATAGGGCAAGCGGACGCGTTGACAGGCTTGGCCGCCCTGTGGTCTGTACCCATCTGTATCGTACGGCCACGTCGGGAGAGACCGGCTTTAGGCAGCCGGCGCCGAAGGAGCAACCGCCCCGGAAACTCTCAGGCAAAAGGACCGCGTGGCTTTGACAGCATCTGGAAAGAGGCGCCGACGGGTTTAGACCCGGATGGCTCCCGCCGACGGGATAATACTCTCAGGCACAGCGACAGATGGGGCTTCGACTGGTGTCCTCAGGGAATCGTCCCGGGGGAACCGCCGAGGGCCCCCCTGTGATGCTAGCGCGCGACGACCAAGATTCCCTGAAACGTACGCCCCTTCATGGGCTTCATGTCTCGCTGGGCGGCAAGATGGTGCCGTTCGCGGGCTATGACATGCCCGTGCAATACCCCGCGGGCGTCCTGAAGGAGCACCTCCATACCCGCAACGCAGCCGGCCTGTTCGACGTCTCCCATATGGGCCAGATCGCGCTCAGGCCGAAATCCGGCAGGGTCGAGGACGCCGCCCGCGCACTGGAACGGCTGGTGCCACAGGATATCGTGGCGATTGCACCGGGACGGCAACGCTACGCCCAGTTCACCAACGCCGATGGCGGAATTCTGGACGACCTGATGGTCGCCAATTTCGGTGATCACCTCTTCCTGGTCGTCAACGCCGCCTGCAAGGAAGCCGACGAGGCGCATCTGCGCGCGAATCTCTCGGGTGACTGCGGCATCGATTCCCTCACAGACCGTGCGCTGATCGCGCTGCAGGGGCCGAAGGCCGAGGCGGCGCTGGCGAAATTGTGTGCAGAGGCGCCCGTCATGAAGTTCATGGATTCCGGTCCCCGCAAGGTTGCCGGCCTCGACTGTTTCGTCTCGCGCTCCGGCTACACCGGCGAGGACGGTTTTGAAATTTCGGTTCCCGCGGCCGATGCCGAACGTCTCGCCAAAGCGCTGCTCGAAAACCCCGATGTGCTGCCGATCGGCCTGGGCGCCCGCGACAGTCTTCGGCTGGAAGCCGGGCTCTGCCTCTACGGCCACGACATCGACACCGCGACCACGCCGGTCGAGGCCGCGCTGGAATGGTCGGTGCAGAAGAGCCGCCGCAGCGGCGGCACGCGCGCCGGCGGCTTTCCCGGTGCCGAAAAAATCCTCGCCCATTTCGACAACGGCGCGGCCCGCCGCCGCGTCGGCCTGCTCGCGCAGGGACGCGCGCCGGTGCGCGAGGGCGCGCTGCTGTTTGCTGACAGCGCGGGCGGCGAGCCGATCGGACAAGTCACATCGGGCGGTTTCGGCCCAAGCCTGAATGCGCCGGTCGCGATGGGCTATGTGCCCACCGCATCGAGCGCGCTCGGCACACAACTCTTCGCCGAGGTGCGCGGCCAGCGTCTGCCGGTCGCTGTCGCGGCCATGCCCTTCGTCAAGAACACCTACAAACGCTGAGGATTCGAGAATGACCACGACGCTGTACACCTCCGACCATGAATGGCTCGCCATCGAGGGCGACGTCGCCACCGTCGGCATCACCGATTACGCCCAGCAGCAGCTCGGCGACGTCGTGTTCGTCGAACTGCCCAAGGTCGGCCGCGTGCTGAAGAAGGCGGAACCCGCCGCCGTGGTTGAGTCCGTCAAGGCGGCCTCGGATGTGTACGCGCCCGTGACAGGCGAAGTGCTCGAGACCAACGCCGAGCTCGCGGCCGAGCCGGCGCTGGTGAACTCGGAGGCGCAAGGCAAGGCGTGGTTCTTCAAGATCAAGATGGCCGACAGAAGCGAGCTCGGCGGCCTGATGGATGAAGCCGCCTACAAGGCGCACACGGCTTAAGGACGATGGAGCAAGCGATGACCGCGCACCGCAAGACCAACGGCGACACCGCCGCCAGCTTCGTTCGCCGCCATATCGGCCCGTCGGCGCGCGATGTCACCGCCATGCTCGAAACCGTCAGCGCCAAGAGCGTCGACGCCCTGATGGCGGAGACGCTGCCGGCTTCGATCCGGCAGGCCGCCCCGCTCGATCTCGGCAAGCCGCTCAGCGAGACCGAGGCGATCGCGCATATGGGCGAGCTCGCGGCCCAGAACCAGGTCTTCACCTCGCTGATCGGCCAAGGCTATTCCGGCACGATTTTGCCCGCGGTGATCCAGCGCAACATCCTGGAGAATCCGGCCTGGTACACGGCGTACACGCCCTACCAGCCCGAGATCAGCCAGGGCCGGCTGGAGGCGCTGCTCAACTTCCAGACCATGATCTGCGACCTCACCGGGCTCGACGTCGCCAACGCCTCGCTGCTCGACGAGGCCACCGCCGCGGCCGAAGCCATGGCGCTGGCGGAGCGGCACTCGCAGGTGAAGGCGCAAGCCTTCTTCGTCGACAAGGACGTGCATCCGCAGACGCTCGCTGTGATGCGCACCCGCGCCGAGCCGCTGGGCTGGACCCTGATCGTCGGCGATCCCCTCACCGATCTCGACAAGGCCGACGTGCTCGGCGCGCTGCTGCAATATCCGGGCTCTTCGGGCGCGGTGCGCGACCTCAGGCCCGCGATCGCAACGCTGAAGGCCAAGGGCGCGCTCGCGATCGTGGCCGCCGACCTGCTGGCCCTGACGCTGCTCGCCTCGCCCGGCGAGCTCGGCGCCGACATCGCGATCGGCTCGGCGCAGCGTTTTGGCGTGCCGATGGGTTATGGCGGACCGCACGCGGCCTATATGGCGGTGCGCGATGCGCTGAAGCGCTCGCTGCCCGGCCGCATCGTCGGCCTCTCCGTGGATTCCCGCGGGATGCCGGCCTATCGCCTCGCGTTGCAGACCCGCGAGCAGCACATCCGCCGCGAGAAGGCGACCTCGAACATCTGCACCGCGCAGGTGCTGCTGGCCGTGATCGCCTCGATGTACGCGGTCTATCATGGCCCCGAAGGGCTGACGCAGATCGCCCGCAATGTGCATCGCCGCGCCGCCGTGCTCGCGAGCGGCTTGCGCAAGCTCGGCTTCGCGCCTGATGGCGAGAACTTCTTCGACACGATCAGCGTCGATGCCGGCGCCAGGCGAGCCGAGATCGTCGCGCGCGCGGCGGCCGAGAAGATCAATCTCGGCGTCGGCGCCACCAGCTTGCGCATCGCGCTCGACGAGACCACGACGCCCGCGACGGTCGAAGCGGTCTGGCGCGCCTTCGGCGGCAAGCTGGCCTATGCCGAGTTAGAGGCGACCACGCGCGAGGCGCTGCCGGAGGCGCTGAAGCGCGCGACCTCATTCCTCACGCATCCCGTCTTCCACGCGCATCGCTCGGAGACCGAGATGCTGCGCTACATGCGCAAGCTCAGTGACCGCGACCTCGCGCTCGACCGTGCGATGATCCCGCTGGGATCCTGCACCATGAAGCTGAACGCGACCACCGAGATGATGCCCCTGACCTGGCCGGAGTTCGGCTCGCTGCATCCGTTCGTCCCGCGCGAGCAGGCCAAGGGCTATCACGCGCTGTTCGCGCGGCTGGAAAAATGGCTGTGCGACATCACCGGCTATGACGCCATCTCGCTACAGCCGAATTCGGGCGCGCAGGGCGAATATGCGGGACTTCTTGCCATTCGTGGCTACCATGCCGCGCGCGGCGAGACGCATCGCAAGATCTGCCTGATCCCCTCCTCCGCCCACGGCACCAATCCGGCCTCGGCCGCGATGGTCGGCATGGACGTGGTGGTGGTCGCTTGCGAGAAGAACGGCGACGTCGACGTCAATGATCTCCGCGCAAAGGCCGAGAAGCATTCCAATGATCTCGCTGCGGTCATGATCACCTATCCCTCGACGCACGGCGTGTTCGAGGAGCACATCCGCGAGATCTGCGACATCGTGCACGGCCATGGCGGCCAGGTGTATCTGGACGGCGCCAACCTCAACGCGCAGGTCGGCCTTAGCAGGCCCGGCGATTACGGCGCCGATGTCAGCCATCTCAATCTGCACAAGACCTTCTGCATCCCGCATGGCGGCGGCGGCCCCGGCATGGGCCCGATCGGCGTGAAGGCGCATCTGGCGCCGTTCCTGCCGGGTCATCCGGCGACCCAAGGCGACGCACCGGTCGGCCCGGTCTCGGCCGCGCCGTTCGGTTCGGCCTCGATCCTCACCATCTCCTACATCTACATCCTGATGATGGGCGGTGAAGGCCTGAAGCGCGCCACCGAGATCGCGATCCTCAACGCCAACTACATCGCAGCGCGGCTCGATCCCCACTTCCCGGTGCTCTACAAGAATGCGAAGGGCCGCGTCGCGCATGAGTGCATCGTCGATCCCCGTCCGCTGAAGAATACGAGCGGCGTCACTGTCGACGACATCGCCAAGCGCCTGATCGACTACGGCTTCCACGCGCCGACCATGAGCTTCCCGGTGCCGGGCACGCTGATGATCGAACCGACCGAATCGGAATCCAAGGCCGAGCTGGATCGTTTTTGTGATGCCATGATCGCGATCCGGAAAGAAATCGCCGAGGTCGAGGCCGGCCGCTTCAAGATCGAAGCGTCACCGCTGCGCCATGCTCCGCACACCGTGCACGACATCGCCGATGATGATTGGAAGCGCGCCTATACCCGCAGCGAGGGCTGCTTCCCCGCGGGCACCTCGCGCACCGACAAATACTGGAGCCCGGTGGGGCGCGTCGACAACGTCTATGGTGACCGCAACCTGGTATGCTCCTGCCCGCCGGTGAGCGATTACGCGCAAGCCGCGGAGTAAGACGCGACGGAGGTCTTGTAGGGTGGGCAAAGCGTAAGCGTGCCCACCACCCTTGTATGCGTTGAAATATGGTGGGCACGGCGCTTACGCGCCTTTGCCCACCCTTGTATTAGCGCGCCGGATTAGAATGGCCTC
>NZ_LBJU01000124.1:0-221931 GCF_028128835.1 Bradyrhizobium sp. CCBAU 65884
CGGCCGCCGGGTGCTCCCGACGGCATCGGCTGCGGGCCGCCGCCGAGCGCGCGCGGCGCACCCGGCGCGTTCGGGTTCTGGTTCGGATCGAAGGCATCGCCGCGACGGCGCGTGCCGGGAGCGCCGGGCGCCGGCTGCTCCTGAACGATCGGCGCAGAAGCCGCGCTCTGCGGCTGCTCGTAATTCGGTTGCACGGCCTGCTGCTGCGGCTGCTGGCGATAGCCGGGCGCAACCTGACCTGGTCCGACCTGGGCGGGCGGCATCGCCGCGACATTGGGCGCCTGTCCGGGCGCGCCTTGGGCGCCGCCCTCGAGCGCCCGCAGCCGCTCTTCGAGCTGGCGGTTGCGGTATTGCAGCTCTTCGTTCTGGCCAGTGAGCTGGCGCAGCTGGTTCTCCAGCCGCTCGATCCGCATCTCGGGATCGGCATCATCCGACTGCGCAAAGACCGACTGCGCAGTTGCGGGCGAACACAAAGAGAGCAGCGCGACGGTTGCCACGGTGCCGGTAATTGCCTTGAATTTCGATGACATCTTGCCCTGACGACAAAAGCGACGTGGCCCACGGCGGACCATTCGCCGCGCCACATAATGAGGAAGGGAGTACGCCAAAACCGTGACTTGAACCAAGGGGTTTTAGGTCACGGTTTGCTGAAACGAAACCGGCGCCCGAGAGGGCGCCGGCATACTCGGTTTTGGAAGATGAACGGCGCCTGACTGAGTGTCAGTATCTCGGCGTCAGGAGCTCGCGTTCAGCACGGTGACGGCACGGCGGTTCTGCGACCAGCAGGAGATGTCGTTACAGACGGCGACCGGCCGCTCCTTGCCGTAGGAGATCGTGCGCATGCGGTTCGGATCGATGCCGCGCGAGGCCAGGAACGAACGCACCGACTGGGCTCGCCGGGCGCCGAGCGCGATGTTGTATTCGCGGGTGCCGCGCTCGTCGGCGTGGCCTTCGACGGTGAAGCTGTAGCGCGGATAGGTCTGCAGCCACTGCGCCTGCTTCTCCAGGGTCACGATCGCCTGCGGGGTCAGATCGGTCTGGTCGCTTTCGAAGAATACGCGGTCACCCACGTTGACGACGAAATCCTGCTGACTGCCAGGTGTTGCCGCATTGGCCATCGCATCCGTCGCGGCATTCTTGTTGGCGCAGGCGCCCATCGACAGCGCGACGGCGAGCACCGCGACCAGCTTCAATCCCTGGAGGATACGCATAGGATGTTTCATTCCGGAGCCTCCACGCTCACGTTAGTCCACTGCTGTCCGGTCTACAGGGGGTTGGTTAAGCGAACGTTCCGTCAACCTTGACGGAACCTTGCCTCAGCCGATCAAATGCCCCCAACCAGCGAAAAGCACCCGTCATGGTTAATGGGTTGTAAATGTGGCGCGAGGGTGAAGGCAAGCCGCGGCGGCCGGCAAAAACCCGGCTTTCGCCGGAATTTTAGGCCCAGGGCGCGATGCGTGGCGACGCGTGACGGGTAAGGGGCAGAGCCCAGGCTCAAACCTGGAGCCGCATCCACACTATCGCCGACTCAGGCGTGCGCGGCGTCCGCGTGCGCAGCGTCCGCCACGAGCACCGGCCGCTGCGGCACCTGGCGCTGGCCGCCGCGCCCGAACAGCATCCGCCGCTCGAAGGCAGTCGACCGCATGATTGGATAACGCTCGAACACCTTCTTGCGGAAGGTCGGGAAGTCCGCCGCCATCAGTCCGAACGGCTTGGTGAGGCCGGGAACCAGCCGCGGCTCGGCGATGGTCTCATGCAGGAACACCCGCCGGTAGAAGGCCTGATGCTCGGGGCGCACGATGGCGAGGCCGAGATCGGCATTGAAATGCTCACAGGCCATGTAAGCGAGACGCGTCGTCAGATAGGGCAATTCCGGGACCCGCTTGACCTGGTCGGGATCGGCGACGAAGCGGGTCGGGTCGATCATGACCTCGCCGCGATCGAGCCGCGGCAGCAGGATGTCCGGGAAGACATCGGCCGAGGTGGACTCGCGCCATTCCGATGTCAGCACGCTGATGCGCACCGAGCTGCAGAGTTCGCCATAGAGATAGACGCCGAAGGTCCACGCGTTCGGCAGTTCGTCGTAGCGGTCGGTCACCCGCGCATCGGCGGAGGGCTTCACCGCGCCTTCCCGCAGATAGGCGCGGTAGCGGAGATTGTAGATCTCCTCCTTCTCCGCGACGGTTTCGGCAAGATGATAATCGACGTCGGTCAGAAGCTCTGCTCCCCGTCCAACAGCCGAAATGACAGATCTGGCTGAGGACTGCATTCCAACTCCTTAAACACACTCACGTCGCGGCATTCGAAGGCAATTCCTGCAAGACAACTTACGCGCGCGCCATGATTTATTAACACCTTCTTAACAAGTATGCAAAGCAATCGAAGGGTTAGGGTTAACCTCCGTAGCACTACGGTACCCTGCAACAGTCTGAAATGATGGGACGTTCCGAGAAACGGAGTTAAGCGAAGGAGCGCGAGCTGGCGACGTGGAGCTGGCCTTCGCCGCGCCGCCCATGCGAGGCGTTGAGCAGCTGGCGCATCCGCACGGCGGGCACCGGACGGCTGAACAGATAGCCTTGCGCCTCGGAGACGGTGCCGTCGGCGCTGATCAGATCGAGCTGCTCGTTGGTCTCGATGCCCTCGACCACGACGGCCATGCCGAGATCGGCGGACAGCCGCGCCACGCCGCGCAGCAGCGTCAGCGGGCGGTCGGTGTCGATGCCTTCGAGGAAGGAGCGGTCGATCTTCACCTTCTGCATCGGGAAATTGTGCAGATAGCTGAGGCTGGAATAGCCGGTGCCGAAATCGTCGAGCGAGATGCGCACGCCGAGCGCATGCAATTGCGACAGGATGTCGTGGGTCAGCTGGGTGTTGCGCAGCAGCGAGGACTCGGTGATCTCGATCTCCAGCCGATGCGCCGGCAGGCCCGACACCTCCAGCGCGTAGCGGATTTCGCTCAGCACGTCGCGCTGGTGGAATTGCTGCGGCGAGAAGTTGACGGCGACGCTGACGCCCTCCGGCCACTTCATGCATTCCATGCAGGCGCGGCGCAGGATCCAGCGGCCGAGATCGACGATCAGGCCCATGTCCTCGGCGACCGGGATGATGTCGATCGGCGAGACCGTGCCGCGCACCGGATGATTCCAGCGCAGCAGCGCCTCGCAAGTGGTGATCTTGCCGGACTTCAGATTGACCAGCGGCTGGTAGAACAGCTCGAATTCCTCGTTGGCGAGCGCCTTGCGCAGGTCGAGCTCGAGGATGCGGCGGGCCTCGACGGTCGCCGCCATCTCGTCGCGGAAGAAGCAGAACGTGCCGCGGCCGTCGGCCTTGGCACGGTACAGCGCCATGTCGGCGTTCTTGAGCAGCGTATCGGCACTGGCATCGCCCGGCGAGGTCAGCGCGATGCCGACGCTGGCGCCGATCTCGACCAAATGATTGTCGATGCGGTAGCGCTCGCTCAGCCGCTCGACGATGCGGCGGGCCAGCGCGGCGGCGTCCTCGGGCGAGGAGATGTTCTGCTGGAACACGACGAATTCGTCGCCGCCGAAACGGGCGACGAAATCTTCGGGGCGCAGCATTTCGCGCAGACGGTTGGCGACGGCGCACAGCAGCTGGTCGCCGCAGGGATGACCGAGCGTGTCGTTGACCTGCTTGAACTGGTCGAGGTCGACGAAGAGCAGCGCGGAGAGCCGCTCGGCATGATGCGAATTCTTCAGCAGCCGCTCGATCTCGTCGTGAAAGCTGACCCGGTTGGGCAGCGCCGTGAGCTCGTCATAACGGGCGAGATGGCTGATGCGGGCTTCCGCATTGGTGCGTTCGGTGATGTCTTCCAGCAGCAGCACCGTGCCGCCGCCGGTCATCGGCTGGAACGTCCAAGCCAGGGTGCGGCCGCGCGAGGAATCCGGATCGGCGGTGACGATCTCGCAGATCCGCGCATGCTCGATCTCGGCCAGGATGTGGTTGCCGCTCTCCGCCGAGATCGACCCGGCGGAAACGCAGGCCGCCGCGATATCGGCGGCAGTGGCGCCGCGCTTAACGAGGTCCTCGGGCAAGGCCATCAGCTCGCCGAAGCGGTGGTTCATCACCGCAAGGCGGCCGTCGGCGCGGAACATGCACAGCCCGTGCGGCATGTTGTTGAGCGCGGTGTCGAACTGGCTCGCCAGCGCGGATTCGCGGAAGCTCGAGGTCAGCGCCTTGACGAAGATCGCATGCAGGCTGAGGTTGATGTTCTTGAGCCCGATGAAGAAGAACACCAGCAGGATGGCAAGACCGATGTGGTAGAAGCCGCCGTGCAGCAGCAAGGCGAGCGACATCGGACCGCAGGCCAGTGCGACGTGCCACTGGATCACCCGGGGCTGCCCGTAATTGCGGGCGGCGCCGCCCGCGGTGTAGCCGATGCCGATGGCGACACAGAGCATGTCGGCGACCGGATCGTTGTTGTTGTAGATGACGACGAAGGCCCACACACCGAGCACGGCCGCATAGCTCAGCGCGCCGATCCAGTAACGCGGCTCCAGGTGCTTGGCCTCTTCGAATGACAGCACCTCGGTGCGGTTTTCATATCCGCGCATCTGGAAGGCGCGCGCGGTGCCGATGGCAATCAGCAGGAATGCAAGCGGCCACAGCCAGACGTCGCCCGTCTTCAACGCAGTCATCACCGCGGCCACGGCCGCGGAGGCCGAGCCGAGGAAGATCGCCCAGAAATTCTGCACCATGGAGTTGATGAGAGCGGCGTAGAGTATCGGCTCCAGCTCGTCTCGATCACTCTGCTTCTGGTCGGCCAGTTGCATTGGCTTGTTACGCGTCCTGTTTGGCGCGTAGTCTTACCCAGCCCAGATGAAGTCTTTCTGAGGGAACATCGTTAAAGTCGAGTTGTTTTTCGGTATCAGCGAACCGATTTCCGCTTAAATATCAAGCAACTAGGCAAGCCTTGCCGAGCACAAGGTGAAGGAAGGCTTGCTTTGCGCAGAAAAGTCGAAAAAATCGGCGCGTTTTTCGACAACATCGCGCGTCTGAACGCGCGATGTTTTAGCGCTCTCTTGTCAACCCGCCGTCGAGGATAACAGCGGCGACCATGCCGGGTCGGAGGCGAAGCCGGGCGTCGGCACCTTGAGCTCGTTGCGGCCGGAGATGTCGACGCTGTACAGCGACGGCCCGCCATTGCCGCCGGGATCGCGGAAGAACATCAGCACGCGGCCGTTCGGCGAGAAGGTCGGGCCTTCATTGTGGAAGCCGGAGGTCAATAGCCGCTCGCCGGAGCCGTCGGGCTTCATGACGCCGATCGAGAATTGCCCGCCGCCCTGCCTGGTGAAGGCGATGTAATCGCCCTTCGGCGACCATACCGGGGTCGAATAGCTGGCGTTGGTATCGTCCTTGGAGAAGGAGATCCGCTGCGCCTGTCCTCCGCCCGCGGCCATCACATAGATCTGCGACCTGCCGCCACGATCGGACTCGAAGCAGATGCGGGTGCCGTCCGGCGAGTAAGACGGCGAGGTATCGATCGCCGGCGTGTCGGTGAGGCGCGTGGTCGAGCGCGAGCGCAGATCCATCACGAACAGGTTGGAATTGCCGCCCTGCTGCAGGCTCATGATGACGCGCTGGCCGTCCGGCGAGAAGCGCGGCGCAAAGGTCATGCCCGGGAAGTTGCCGACGATCTCGCGCTGGCCGGTCTCGATGTTGAACAAATAGACCTTCGGATCGCCCTGGCCGAACTCCATATAGGTGATCTCTTGCGAGTTCGGCGAGAAGCGCGGCGTCAGCACGAGGTCGGAGCCGCGGGTCAGGTAGCGCACATTGGCGCCGTCCTGGTCCATCATCGCGAGCCGCTTGACGCGACGCTCCTTCGGGCCGCTTTCGTCCACGAACACCACGCGGCTGTCGAAATAGCCCTTCTCGCCCGTCATGCGCTCGTAGATCTGGTCGGAGATGATGTGGGCGATGCGGCGCCAATATTCCGGCGAGGTGAAATATTGCTGTCCGGCGAGCTGCTGGCCGGAGACCACGTCCCACAGGCGAAATTCGGCCTTGAGCCGTCCATCTGATTGCCGCGTCATGCGGCCGGTGACGAGAGCCTGCGCGTTGAGCGTCTTCCAGTTCTGGAATTGCGGCGCGACGTCGATGTTGCTGATGCGCTCGATGAAGGCGGCCTGGTCGATCGGGGCAAACAGGCCCGAGCGCTTCAGATTGTTGGTGATGACCTGAGTGACGCCGTTGCCGACGTCGCCGTCGGACGGCGAGCCCGGCACGAAGCCGGTGATCGCGATCGGGATCGGCTGGAATGCCGTGGGATCGATGCGGATGCGGCCGTCCTGGCCTTGAGCGAGGGCACGTCCGCCCCCGAGCATCGCGAGCGTTGATCCGGTCAGGGTCATGAAGCGGCGGCGGTTCATCGATCGGACGTCATTCATTGCAAAATTCTTTTGTTCGGATGTCACAACATATCTTTCAGGCCGAAAGTCATCGGAATGAGCTTCCAGCTCTCGTACTGCTGCTTCGGCATGAACGCGTAGACCTGACACTGCACGATGGCGCGCCTGGCGCTCTCCGCCACCGCCTGGGCGATCGACCGCGACGGCCCCCTCACCGCGACCACGATGGGTTCGGACGCCAGCGATCCGTCGATCTTCATGGGAATGTCGATGTCGGCTTCGTACTGGTCGGCGTCCTGCCCGTTATAGGTCGGCGTGAAGCAGCGCTTGACCGCGGCCTGGAACGCACCGCGCCAGGTCGCAATGTTGTTGGCGGCAGTGCCGGTCGCCGATCCCAGCGAGGCCGAGGCGTTCAGCGCCGTTCCCGTGAGCTCGTGCCGGGTCGCGGCACGCTTGTCGAGGTCGCGCTGGATCTGCGCGGGATCGAAGCTGCGCTCCTTGGGCTTGGGCTGCTGCTGCGGCTGCACCGCCGCAACCTTCTGCTCCACGGGCTTGGGCGGCGGCTTCTTGGTCTCCAGCTTCTTCTGCAGCTCGGCGATCGGATCTTCCTTGGCCGGATCAGGCTTCTTTTCCTGCGGCTTCGGCTCTTCCTTCGGCTTCGCCTCGGCCACAGGCTTCGGCGGCTCGGGTTTCTTCTCCACCGGCTTCTCGACCGGCTTCGGCGGCGGATCCGGCTGCGAATTGGTCTTGATCAGCTCTTTCTTCTCGGTGACCTTGCCGACGGCGTCTTCCTCCGGCTTGGGCTCGGCGATCTTCTCGACCTTGGGCTTGGGCTCTTCCTTCTTGCCGGTCTTTTGCCCGGCCATCATCTTCGCGAGCTGATCGGTCGAGATGATGTCGATCGGAAGTGACTCTTCCGGCGCGACGTAGGCCTTGCTGCTAAAGGTGACCAGCCCCCATCCCAGCACGAGGACATGCAGGGCAATCGACGCAACGAGTGTCTTGTCGACCTTCACCTTCACGGCCTACCCCTGATCCGCTTCCGTGACGAGGGCGAGCTTCTTGAACCCGGCGCCGGACAACTGGCCCATCACCCTGGCCACCGTGCCGTAATCCGCCTTCTTGTCGGCGCGCAGATAGATGCGCTCCTCGAGCCCGCCGCGCGCGTCGGTGATCGCCTTCAGCTTTGGCACCAGCTCGTTGATCGCGATCTCGGCGTCGTTGATGAACACCTTGCCCTTGATGTCGATCGACATCTGGATCGGCTTCTGGTCGTTGTTTTCGAGGCTCTTGGCCTGGGTCTGCGGCAGGTCGAGCGGCACGCCGACCGTCAGCATCGGCGCCGACACCATGAAGATGATGAGCAGCACCAGCATCACGTCGACCATCGGCGTGACGTTGATCTCGGCCACGACGGGCTTGCGCCGGCCGCGGCGGCCGCCGCCTCCGGACGAACTCGCAACGTTCATCGCCATGATCGCGTGCCCAAATTGCCCTTCACACTATACATGCCGCCCGTCAGCCCCGCTCGTCGATCTGACGCGACAGGATGGCGGAAAATTCATCGGCGAAGCCTTCCAGCCGCTGGGCCTGCCGGTTCACCTCGGACGTGAACTTATTGTAGAAGATAGTGGCAGGAATGGCGGCGATAAGGCCGACCGCGGTCGCAAACAGCGCCTCCGCGATGCCCGGTGCCACCACCGCCAGAGAGGTATTTTTCGACGCCGCGATCGACTGGAAGCTCGACATGATGCCCCAGACGGTGCCGAACAGGCCGACGAAGGGGCCGGCGGAGCCGACGGTCGCAAGCACCAGCAGGCGGCGTTCCAGCCGCTCGACCTCGCGGGCGATCGAGACGTTCATGACCTTGTCGATGCGCATCTGAAGGCCGGCGACCGAGCGGGCCTGGTTCTCGAACGAGCGCTTCCACTCGCGCATCGCCGCCACGAAACAGGCCGCCATCGAATGCGTCGGCTTGGCAGAGAGGGTGCGATAGAGCTCCTCGATCGATTCGCCGGACCAGAACGCCTGCTCGAAACGGTCCATCGAGCGGCGGGTGCGGGCAAACAGGAAGATCTTGTCGATGGCGATCGCCCAGACCCAGACCGAGCAGGACAGAAGTCCCAGCATCACCGCTTTCACGATCCAGTGAGCCTGCCAGAACAGCGCGATCAGCGACACGTCCGCGGAAGCGGCAACCGGAAGGGCTGACTGAGCCACGTCGGCCGGATTCATAAGCAGTATCCTCTCAAGGCGATCGTTTACCCGATGTGCCGGCCAGCAAATGGCTGCCGGTTCCCCAATGGCCGCGCTAGCACCGGCGCGGCCGGCAAGCCCGCTCAAAGCCTTGTCTTTCTGGGTGCAGGGGCTCGTCCAGAGCCGGCCGTCTGCATTCCCTGCCAAGATGTCAAAACTATGGGCCTTTGGCCCCGGGCCTTGACGGTCCCTGGCTTCGGGCTTTGGGCGCGATTGTCCGCCCTTACCAGAGCCCGCCGTTGGTTAATGCGGGGTTACCAGGGGTGAATTTGGTTGCCGGAAAGGTAGGTGGCGCAGGGGGATGGGCGGACAGGCCTGGTCCGTGTCCCGGACCCGGGATGCGGCGTGCATGTGCGGTGAGATGGGCCCCGGCTCAGCAGCGCATCGTCAAAGAGACGCTGCGGTGCGTCCGGGGCGCGAGAGTTCCGCGTGTCCGTGCGACCGGAGGAACCAGCCCTCGCCCGAAAAATTGTCCCAAAAATCACTTTCCGCGAGGTGTTGCCATGACCATCAACCCCAAGACGACCGCCGCCATCGGCGATCACCCGCTCCACCCCATGCTGATCCCGTTCCCGGTCGCATGCCTGGTCGGCGCGCCCATCGCCGATCTGGCCTTCATCGGAACCGGCGACAATTTCTGGGCCAGAGCCGCGATGTGGCTGATCGGGGCTGGCATCGTCATGGCGCTCGTCGCGGCTGTGGCCGGCTTTACGGACTTCTTCGGCGAGCCCCGCATCCGCCGCCTCAACGATGCCTGGTACCACATGGTCGGCAATCTCGCGGCGGTCGTGCTGGCCCTGGTCAATTTCTACCTGCGCTACGCGCAAGGCGCCGAGGCTGCGATCAAGCCGTGGGGCGTGGTGCTCTCCCTGATCGTGGTCGGCATCCTCCTGTTCACGGGATGGAAGGGCTGGGAGATGGTCTATCGTCACCACGTCGCGGTGCTGGATGCGCCGGGCCAGACCAGCTCGGAGCCGGTCACGCCCCAGCATGGCGGCGAGAGCCATCGCCGCGCCGCCTGAGGCAACGGGATGTCGCCGGGGGCAGACCTCGGCGACCCTGCCTTTGCGGCTGATCGGGCCGCGCTCCGCCGCATCTCATGACGTGACGGCGCCTCAGGCCGCCGAAGCGGGCGCGGGACAATTGGTCAACCGCGCAGGATTTCCAACCGCGGTGCAGCCGCCGGGAACGTCGGAAGTCACGACCGTGTCGGCGCCGATCCTGGCGAAATCGCCGATCCGGATATCGCCCAAGATGGTCGCGCCGGCGCCGATGAAGACGCCGCGGCCGATACGCGGCGAGCGCGTCGGCAGTTCGCTGCCGCGGCCGATGCTGACATTCTGGAGAATGGTGACGTCATCGCCGATCAGCACATTGGCGCCGATCACGATCCCGGTGGCGTGGTCGAGATACACGGA
This sequence comes from Bradyrhizobium sp. CCBAU 65884, assembly GCF_028128835.1. Classification (NCBI taxonomy): domain Bacteria; kingdom Pseudomonadati; phylum Pseudomonadota; class Alphaproteobacteria; order Hyphomicrobiales; family Nitrobacteraceae; genus Bradyrhizobium; species Bradyrhizobium sp. CCBAU 65884. Next base: position 10,043 of record NZ_LBJU01000124.1, read on the forward strand.
CGAGCCGATGCTGGCCGCCGGGTGAATGCTGACCTGCAGGACGTTCGCGGCCTCGTTCTGAAACAGCAGCGCCGCGTCGCGCTGGTCATGACGCCAGAGCCGGTGCGAGACGCGCCAGGCTTGTAGCGCCACGTAGCCCTTGAAATGCAGCAGCGGCGGCAACAGGCCGGCGACGGCGGGATCGCGGAGCACAATCGCCTGCAAGTCGCGGCCGGCCGCTTCGATCAATTCCGGCGCGCCACGAAAGGCGTCGATAGAAAAGGCCGTGAAGCGTGCCTGCCCGGCGGCGTTGCCGCCAAGCCTGCGCCCGATCAGATCGGCCAGAGCCGCGGCAAAACTATCATGCGCCAGCACTGCATCGGCAAGCGACTTGCTGAAGACGGGATCGGATTCGCACACGCGCTGCGCCTCCGCGCGTATGTTCTGCCAGAGGCGATCGTTCGTTGCGGTCGCAGCTGCCATCAAGGCCGCCTCCGGTGCTTTGGTGCTTCCTTCACGTGTCGAATATAGGCCGCGGACGACCCGCGCGCCACGCGGCAGCCGCCGTGACTACCTGAGCACCATGCCGCAGCTCCCCGTGAGGCTACGAGCTTGCATGCCAGCCATCCGCGCCCATATATTCAGTCGGATTTTCGGCTGATGCTGCTTTAGCCGGGATAACACGCAAAGCAGCTCGCTCAAGCCCCGCGGTGGTCCGCCATCCGCGGGTTTTTCGTACCCGGCAGCCCTCGGTGCTGCCGATGCAAATTCCGGATCCCCGTTACCTGAGGTCACGCTGAAACATGTTGCCCAACGCGCCCGCCGACGACCACCACGACGACGTCATGTACCCCTCCGCCATACCGTTCGTGCTGGTCCATCTCGGATGCTTTGCGGCGATCTGGTCAGGCGTCACGTGGCAGGCCGTCGCGATCTGCGGTTCACTGTATGTCGTGCGGATGTTTGCGATCGGCGCCGGCTACCACCGCTATTTCTCCCATCGGGCTTTCGCCACCGGCCGCGTGTTTCAGTTCATCCTTGCCTGCCTTGCGCAAAGCACCGCGCAGAAGAGCGTGTTGTGGTGGGCGGCCAAGCATCGGCATCATCATCTGCATTCCGACACCGAACTGGATGTGCATTCGCCGCGTCAGCGCGGTTTCCTGTACAGCCATCTCGGCTGGATCTTTTACCGGGAGCACGACGCGACCGATCTCGTGAAAGTCGGCGATCTCACGGTTTATCCTGAGCTGATGTGGCTGCATCGGCTGGAGCTGCTGCCGGCCTTCGTGCTTGCAGCGCTCTGCTTCCTGGTGGCCGGGTGGTCGGGTCTGATCGTCGGCTTCCTGTGGAGCACGGTGCTGGTCTATCACGCGACCTTCTGCATCAATTCGCTGGCCCATGTGCACGGACGCAAGCGCTACGTGACGGGCGATGATTCCCGCAACAACTGGCTGCTGGCGCTGCTCACCATGGGCGAGGGCTGGCACAACAATCACCACGCCTATCAGAGCAGCGTGCGGCAGGGTTTTCGCTGGTGGGAGATCGACGTCACCTATTACGTGCTGACGGTATTGTCCTGGTTCGGAATCGTCTGGAACATGAAGGCGCCGCCCGAACAGGTGCTGCGCAATGAGCAACCGCTCGGCGCCCGCGTCATCAATCGGGCCGCCCGCGAGCTTGCCGGGCGGTTCGACGCGCCGAAGCTTGCACACGCGATCTCTTCGGCGCTGCACCGGGCCGACCCGACCCAGCTGCAGCTGCCGACGCTGCACGACATCCTCAATCGCGCGCATGACGGCGTCGACGCGCTGACACACCTGCATCTGCCGACGATACCGACCCGCGAGGAGTTTCTCGCCGAGGCCAAGGCGATGTTCGCACGAACGCGATCGCTCAACGAGATCGTGGATCACGCCTACGAACAATTCCTGGCTTCGGTTCACGCGCAGCTGGCCACCGCTCGCTGAAGCTGGCGGTCATGCGATGCAGCCCGGCGCCAGTCATGCCGCCGGGACGCCTCCGTCGCGCGCGGAGCAGGTGGAAGAGTCCGCCGATCCCTAGAGTTCGATCTTCAACCGTTTTGCGGTCTGCGGTCCTACCTGTCCGTCGACAATGATTCCTTTGGTCGCCTGAAACGCTGCGACCGCCGCCACCGTCAGGTCATTATATTCACCGTTGATCGGCCCCGGATTGAACCCCAGCTCTTTCAACGCGCGTTGGATGTCCCGAACGACGGACGCCTTCATATTCGGCTGCCCAAGCGCATACAGCTGGCTCGGCTCAACCAGGTCGAGTGCTCCGCCCGCCGCCCCATACGTGAAGTTCGGCAGCAAGACGCCGGTATCCCAATTCCGGCCCGACACCTTGCCGCGACGAACGCCATAGGCCGTTCCCATCGCCTCCACGGTGCCGCCCTCGCCGTCACAAACGACGATGTGCCCCATCATGCCCGGTCCGGGCGGATAGCGGAGAAGAATGCCTCCCACCGTAGAGGCTGCCTGCCGCCACGGCACGCGCTTTCCAAGTTTTTGTGAATCGCTCTTCCAGGCGCCGGTATAGGCCTCGACCGTTGCTGGATTGCCGTTGTCGTCGACGCATCCATACAGGAATCCACCGACCTGATACACCAACCAGGACATGAACTCCGCGCAGTCCCATGGACCGTGCCAGTTCTTGTTGTTTTTGGGAACGCAGACATTGACGTATTTCTCGCCGATGCGGGACTCGGCCAGCTTCAGCATCTTTTCGCCGTCGGTCATGCTCAATTCCTTCTGCGTAATAAGACTTGCTAAAATTCGACCCTCAATAATCGAGACATCCATTTGCGAAGCTCCGGCGACCTTCGCGCGTCAAAGGCGGCACGCTCTCAGGGGCGCTCTGAAGCCGTCCGGGAATTCAGGCGGAGATTCAACGCCGCCTGCGTCACCACGCCTGCATTTCCATCGACCGGGATCTTGGCGTGGTTTTGAAACCACTCGACCGCCTGCGCGGTGGCGGGACCATATCGTCCATCCACGACAAGCGCCGGCTCAGCCCCGAGATCGTTCAGGGCCTCCTGAAGCTCGCGCGTTTCGTCCGACGTGGTTGCGGCTTTCCAGGCCACCTGGTTCGCGCCGCTCTTGCCTATTGCGCTCCACACGATCTCGAACAGTTCCGTGCGGCCGCTCAAGCCGTTGTAACCGCCGTTAATGGTCCGCGTGATCGCACGGATGTTGTTCTGATCCGCATAAGTGTTCATGCCTCCCTCATTCCATTCGTTGAGCGCGGGAAGGAGGGCCGCTTCTGGAGCGACAATCAGATCCGGGTTGTTGTAGAAATCCACGCCGGCAGGTTTGCCCATGCGTGCGTAGTTGGCTCCGCCCGTCGTCTGCAACAGGCCGCCGCCGCGATATTTGTATCCGTCTCCTTGCTTGGTATTGCCGAGCTCCTTCGCCTTCTTCGGATTGCCCAGTCCATAGACGCGCTCGGCCAAGGCGCGATCGTTGTTGAGATATTGATCGACTTCATCGGGCCGGATCGCCGCGCTGTGACGGCCGATGCCGAAAATCTCGAGAAGTCGCGCCGCGGTTTTGTATTTGAGGCTCTCGAACAGAACCGTACCGCGGCCGGTTTCATATAGCGCCTGAGCCAGGAAGTGCGCGATGCGAAGCGGAGTGTTGATCTTGAAGCGGTCGAAGATTTCGTCGCCGTCTTCAAAAGCCTTGAGGTAATTGGGATAGCAGCGAGGGGCTACCTTCCGAACGATCGTTACGATCCGCACGAAAATACTCCCTAATATTCAGCCAAATATCATCGATTGAAAAACGTCCCAAGATTATGCACAACACCCTTTGGTTGCAAGAGGAGATTCGATTTTCCGGACAGACCACACCGCCGCAACCGGGCGGCATTCTCGGCAACGTCCGGTCTAGTGCTTGTCAGTTGCCACCGCGATAAATTGCAACCTGCATCTCGCGACAGGACTAGGCGCGGCACGACGAGCAATGCGAGCAACGATGGCGGCCGATGCCTGCTCTCGCGCACGCGAGAGATCGAAGCAAGATCCCAAAAACCAAACCGCCCGCCTGCGGGTTGCGCAGACGGGCGGCTCGGGGCCATCAGGACTTTGGGGGCATGCGCCTGAAGGCTTTGAGAGGTGTCAGCCTTGAAGGTCAGCCCTGCTGCTGGTCGGTCGGCGGCGGGGTCGGACGTGTCTTGTGCTGCGCCATGAACTGGTCGAACTCTTCCTTGTCCTTGGCGTGGCGCAGACGGTCGAGGAAGTTCCTGAACTCGACCTGCTCCTCCTCGAGCCGCTGCAGCGTTTCCGATCGGTACTCGTCGAAGGCGCGGTTGCCGGAGGACGGCGGGCCGAAGCCGAAGCCGAAGCCGCGGCGCTCCATGCGGCCGCGCATGCGGTCCATCTTGTACTGCATCTTTTCCATCTTGTTCTGCCAGCGATCCTGATGGCTCCAGCACGACATTCTTCTGCTCCCGAGTGTGAAAAAGAGAAGGGCAAGTCCGATCGGCCACCAGATGATGAAGCCGAGGATGGTCACGGCGATCCAGCCGGGATGCCAGGGCGTATCGAGCATGCGGGGACGCTCGTATTGTTGGTATTGGTCCGAAGGGCCGCGCCAGCGATTAACGTCAGCGGTGTAGGCCATTTCCCATCTCCATCACGGCACCAGCGCCGTTGTGAATGTAAATAACATTTACATAGCTAGACCATCCCGCGATTTTGTCAAGCTGGCCGCCAGACACGCCCGCGTGATTATTTTGCGCAATCTTATTTCGGCTTGCCCCAGGGACCAGCCGGCGGCACACCTGAACCGGAGGACGCCTCCGGCGGCACCGGCGGCGGCTCGGCGCCCTTGCCTGCAGGACGGCGGTCGGTCGGGAAGCCGAGGCCGCGCAGATAGATCAGCACCTCGGCCTCGAGCAGTTCGTCCGGCGACATCGGCAATTTTCGTCGCGCGGCGTCGCCACGGGAGAACAGCGAAGCCACGCCGTGCGCCATCGACCAGATGTGCAGCGCCATCATCATCGCCGGCGGCCGCGGCCTACCCGGCGGCGTCAGCGCCGCGAGCCGCTCGGCTGCAGCGCGAATGATGTTGAAGGCGCGTTCGCTGGCGGCCTGAAGTGCGGGATTGGCGTCAACCGGCACGCCCGATTCGAACATCGCGTTGTAGAACGCGGGCTCCTCACGGGCGAAGGCGAGATAGGCTTTGCCGACGCGCTCGAACGCGGTGACCGTGTCGGGGCGTCCGTCGTCCCAGGCCGCGGTCAGGCGCTGCTCGAACTGCTCGAAGCCGCGCTGGGCAATCGAGGACAACAGCTCGTCACGGTCGCGGAAATGCCGATAGGGCGCCGCTGCGCTGACGCCGGCCATGCGTGCGGCATCGGCGAAGGTGAAGCCAGCCGCGCCCTTCTCGGCGATCAGCCCGAGAGCGGCCTGCAACAGGGCTTCCTTCAGATTTCCGTGGTGATAGCCGCGCTCGGCGCGGCGCTGCTCCTTGCGCCAGCTCATGTGAACGATCTTTACATGAGCCGGCGGTGAAGGTCACTAGCAGGAATCGGGCGTGATTAACCCCGTACTTTCACGGGCGATGCCGGCCCGGAGCGACGGCATCGCACCCGGAATTGGCCTCGTCCGCAGCTACATCTGCGGAATCGGAAGCACGGGCATGACCTCGATCGCCTCGCCCGGGAAGATCGCAAAATGCGGATGGTTCTCGAACAATTTTGCAGCTTCCTCCTGCGAGGCGGCCCGCACCACCGTGAAGCCGGTCAGCGCATTGCTGATCTCGGCAATGCCGCGTCCGTCGATCCGGCGGGTCTTGCCGAGCGGGCCGCCCAGATCGACGATGACGTCCTTGTGCTTCTCGACCCAGCCGTGCCAGGCGGCCATGCCTTCGCGCTCTTTTGCCTTCCGTTCAGCCTCGGGCATCGCATGCCAGGCCTTCATCTTTTCGCCGCTCATGCTGCCGAGATAGACGGCGAGGAATTTATGTTCGGTGCTCATCGGTTCTCTCCTTGCTGATTGACTGACGACAGACGCGATTTCATCGCGATCGCTGTGGCTACCTCTTCAGGTCGCCGAAACCGGCCGCGGCCTCCTGCACGTCGGGCGGAAAGTCGCTCATCTCCTGGACTTGCCGGATCTCGATGATCTCGTTGGCCGAAGCCGGACACTTCTTCGCCCAGGCAATCGCCTCGGCGCGCGAGGCAACCTCGATCATCCAATAGCCGCCAAGGACTTCCTTGGCTTCAGTGAATGGGCCGTCGGTCACGACAGGCTCGCCGGTCGCAAACGAAACCCGCGCGCCCATCGACGGCGGATGCAGGCCATCGAGCGTGATCAGCACGCCCGCGTCCTTCAGCGCCTCGTTGTAGCGCATCATCGCCGCGACGCGCTCGGGATCGAGCTGGACGTCCGGCGGCGCGGCCTCGTAGCCGAGCGGGATCATCAACATCATGAATCGCATGGGTCGTATCCTGGCTTCTGCGGTGGTTCCGGGATGCGCCGTGAGGCGCAGGCCCGCTCGCCTTCAAGACGAACGAACTCTCACCGAACCGACACGCCCGCGGAAATAATCTGGAGGGGCCCGGCCCTAGCGCGGCTGCGGCAGGAAACGACCATCCTGCCGGGCAGCGCCGAAATAGACATCGATGCGACGGATCTTGCCGCTTGCGAAGGTGAAGAACTCCGTGTTGCGAAAACTCCTGCCATCTGTCGCAAGGCAGAGATAAGTAACGAAGGCCTCCTCACCCCGGGCGAAGATGCGCTCGATGTCATGCCGTGCAATCCAGCCGCTGTCGCTCCAGCAGCGTTCGAAATAGGTCGCCTTGTCGAGGTCGTCGTCGAACGGACTGGTGAAGCGGAAATCGTCGGCCAATGCGTCGGCGACCCGCCGCCGGTCGTTGGCGAGATAGGCGGCGAAGAGGTCTCGGATCAGGCGTCCATGGTCGGGCATCGCTAGTCTCCGCAACGAGGCATCCTGTTAAAGACGGTTCGCCTCTGACCGCGCCGACACCGCCATGCAAGGCGACGCGAAAAATATCTCGGCTGCGCCCCCGTACAAGTACGGCTCCGCATTGTGAACTCCACCGTGCATATAAACCAAGAGCAGCTGTCAGTTGAAGTAGTTGGCTGTCGCACGCGGACTCGCGGAGCTCGTCGCAGCGTTATTCAGGATTTACCGATGCTCAACGATAGCAATGCAACTTTTCAGCTCAGGGGAAACGGTATGGCGATCCTGTCGGATCGCATCCAAGCATTGCGGGGCTTACGTGTTCAATTTCCTGAGCAAGAAGGTCAGGCACGCCATCGCGGAGGTCGAGGCGCTCGACCGGTCGCAGGCGGTCGTCGAATTTGGGCTCGACGGCACCATCCTCGATGCCAATGAGAACCTGCTCAAGATGAGCGGCTACACGCTCGCGGAGATCAAGGGCAAGCACCACAGCATCTTCGTCAGCCCGGCCGAGCGCGAAAGCGCCCGCTATCGCGACTTCTGGGCCAGCCTGAACCGCGGCGAGTTCCAGACCACGCAATACAGGCGCTACGGCAAGGACGGCAAAGAGCTCTGGATCCATGCCTCCTACGCGCCGCTGCTCGACGAGACCGGCAAGGTGGCCAGCTTCATCAAGTTCGCCACCGACATCACGGCCTACAAGATGCGGACCATGGAGGACGCGGGCAAGCTCGCGGCGATCAGTCGTGCGCAGGCCATGATCGAGTTCAACATGGACGGCACCATCGTCACCGCCAACGAGAACTTCCTCAAGACGATGGGATACTCGCTCGACGAGATCAAGGGCAAGCACCACTCCATGTTCGTGACGCCGCAGGACCGCGCGGGCTCCGCCTACAAGGATTTCTGGGCGCGGCTGAACCGCGGCCAGTTCGAGGCGGCCGAATACAAGCGGCTCGGCAAGGGGGCCAAGGAAATCTGGATCCTGGCGACCTATAACCCGATCCTCGACGAGATGGGCAGACCGCTCAAGGTGGTGAAGTTCGCCACCGACGTCACCGCGCAGAAGATGAAGGCAGCCGACAATGACGGTCAGCTCGCCGCGATCCAGAAGTCGCAAGCGGTGATCGAGTTCAACATGGACGGCACGATCCGCACCGCCAACGAGAATTTCCTGAAGGCGATGGGCTATTCGCTGGCCGAGATCAAGGGCCAGCACCATTCCATGTTCGTCGAGCCGAACGAGAAGAATTCGGCCGCCTACCGCCAGTTCTGGGAAGCGCTCAATCGCGGCGAATACCAGGCGGCCGAATACAAGCGCATCGCCAAGGGCGGCCGCGAGATCTGGATCCAGGCGTCCTACAACCCGATCTTCGATCTCAACGGCCAGCCGTACAAGGTGGTGAAATACGCCACCGACATCACCGCGCAGGCGATCGGCCGCAAGAAGGCCGACAACGCGCGCGGGCTGATCGAGGCGGTCGCCGCCGGCAGCGAAGAGATGAGCGCATCGATCCGCGAAATCTCCGAGACCATGACGAAGTCGCGCGAGACGTCCAAGGTCGCGACCACAAGGGTCGAGTCCGCCGACCTCCAGGCCCAGAAGCTGACGGCCGCCGCACAGGCCATGAGCGGCATCGTCGAGATGATCTCGGGCATCACCAGCCAGATCAATCTGCTCGCGCTCAACGCCACGATTGAATCGGCCCGCGCCGGTGAAGCGGGACGCGGCTTTGCGGTGGTGGCGTCCGAGGTGAAGAACCTCGCGAGCCAGGCCAAGCAGGCGACCGACACGATCACGTCCGAAATCGACGCGCTGAACACCATCTCCGGCGACGTCGCGAGCTCCCTGACCGCGATCAAGGCCGCGATCGCAGGCGTCAACGAGTTCATCGCCTCCACCGCAGCCGCGGTCGAGGAGCAGAGCATCGTGACCGCGGACATGTCGGCCAACATGCAGCGTGCCTCGGCGGAACTGGCGTAAGGGCGACTTCCCCTCCATGTTCGTCATCCTTCGAGGGCCGCGAAGCAGCGGCCGCCTCATGGGTGACGGATTTGGCATTTTGCCAGCCATACGCAGCCCTCGGCTGCCCCTTCCTCGTCAGCACAAAAGCGCAGTAAAAGGAGCCAGCACTCCTGCGCCCATATGCTACTCGAGGACAAATCTCCCATGCCGCAAGCCCCGCAGAAAATCGCCCTCGTCACCGGAGCCGCCCGCGGCATCGGGCTTGCGACCGCGAAGAAGTTCCTTGGCGAGGGCTGGCGCGTGGCGCTGCTCGACATCGAGGGCGAGTTGCTCGGCCGGGCGGTCGCCGAAATCGACCAAAGCGAGGCGACGTTGGCGCTGACCTGCGACGTATCGGACGCCGCCGCGGTGAGCGATGCAATGAAGGCGGTCGAGCGCCGGTTCGGCCGACTGGATGCACTGGTCAACAATGCCGGCATCGCGGTGTTCGCACCGCTGATGGAGACGTCCGAGACCGATTGGCGCCGCGTGCTCGAGGTCAATCTCACCGGCCCGTTCCTCTGCACCAAGGCCGCGGTTCCCTTGATGCGCGAAGGCCATGGCGGCGCGATCGTCAACATCACCTCGATCTCGGCGGTGCGCGCGTCGACGCTGCGCTCGGCCTACGGCACCAGCAAGGCCGGGCTCGCGCACCTGACCAAGCAGCTCGCGGTCGAGCTCGCCTCCCTCAACATCCGCGTCAACGCGGTCGCGCCGGGACCGGTCGACACGGCGATGGCGAAGCAGGTGCATTCCAAGGAGATCCGCGCCGACTATCACGACGCCATTCCGCTCAACCGTTACGGCCTGGAGGAGGAGCTTGCGGAAGCGATCTACTTCCTGTGCTCGGAACGATCGAGCTACATCACCGGTCAAATTTTGGCCGTTGATGGCGGGTTCGATGCGGCGGGTATCGGCCTGCCGACGCTGCGCGGGCAAAGGCGGAACGGGTAGGCACAGTTTCTGTAGGGTGGGCAAAGGCGCTCTTGCGCCGTGCCCACCACGTTCTTCCGGATCTGCGATGCTGAAGGTGGGCACGCTACGCTTTGCCCACCCTACGAAACCGAGTTGGTGGAGAGTTCATGCGACGCGTCACCTCCCTCAAAGCCCTGATCCTCGCATCCGCCCTGCTCGCCGCCGCGCCCGCGTCCGCTGAAATCCGCATCATCCAGTCTCCGGGCGGACAGGTCGGGCCGTTCCTCGATTTGTTCGAGAAGGTGCGCGAGAGCGGCGAGCGCGTGGTGATCGATGGTCCCTGCCTGTCTGCCTGCACGCTGGTGCTGAGCATCGTGCCGGGCGAGCGCATCTGCGTCACCAAGCGCGCCGTGCTCGGCTTCCATGCGGCACGTTCGGTCGACCGGCGCGGGCGCTTTTATGCCGAGCCGGAAGCATCGGTCGCGGTGCTTGCCGCCTATCCCGGCCCAGTGCGCGACTGGATCAGCCGCCGTGGCGGCCTCACTTCGCGGCTACTCTTGCTCAAGGGGCGCGATCTCGCCGCGATCTATCCGCGCTGCCGCTGACGAATGTGGCAGCCGCCACGCATGTGACGTGAATGAGTTCTGTGAACCGCGTCACGTCACATCAAAGGCATTGGCCTGGCCGGCCCGAGGCCACACGGCAGGTTCCCCGTGCTCGCACCCAATGTGCGCACCGGGGTCTCCACGCCATTACACTTTGGCTGCCGTCAATAAAGAGTCTGGATCACCGGCCCCAGCTTCATGCTGACGCAGATAAGCATCCCCCACAGGGCAAAATTGATCTGTAGCGCCGCCGCCATCGGTCGCTCCCCTTCCAAGTGACGTCCACCCCAGCTTTTTAGATTTTGTGAGTCACCAATAGCGATTCTGACGTGCAGATTACAGCCCAATATTGCGTCAATTGTTGTGCGATGCAGTCCGCATGGTTTCACGAAGCGGCCTCACTGCTCCCGCAAGGTGATGCGAATCGCGCGTTCATTCCTCGGCCACGCCGGCCAATCGTTTGCCTTAAGTTCCATTTGACCGACGCGATGCAAGTTTCCCGTGCGGAAGCTTGCGCATTGCGCATCGAACTTTGGGTCCGGCATGATACGACGCGGCTTCATCTTGCTTACTTTCTGCACAGCGCTGCTTGGATGTGCAGCCGCACCGGCGCAGGAGCGCCGCCCGATCGCATGGGATGGCCTCGGCCAGGACCCCAACAAAGGCTCGAACCGCCCGCATGCCGCCAAGCGGCGCGCGACGAACCCCGCGCCCGCGGCAAGTGATCCCAATCAGGAGCGGCAACGAGTGCTCGGCACCTTGCGGCCATACTCGGAGGCGTGGTGGGCGGTCCATGACGAGATCGAAGCCGAGAACGACAAGCAGCTCGGCACCAAGCTCGTGATCTGCCCTCGCTGCGTTCAGCCGCCGCAGCAAAGCGAGGACGCGACCGGATCGATCCGTTGAGCGAGCGCACGACCGATCCGGATATGACGCGATAAATCCAGGCGTCCCCTCTCGCGCGACAGTGCAGAGAGGGGATTGCGGACTCAACAGATCATGCAGGCGGTCGCGCCTGTCACATCCCTTCGGCCGGGCAGTTCACCATCCAGGGAATGCCGAACTTGTCGACGCACATGCCAAAGCCCTTGGCCCAGAACGTCTTGCTGAACGGCATGGTGACGGTGCCGCCATCGGCGAGCGCGTTGAACTTACGCTCGCCATCTGCGGGATCCTTGACCGTGAACGAGATCGAAAAACCTTGTGGCTTGGCGAAATGCTCCGGCGGCGCGTCGGAAGCCATCAGCACGCTGCCGTCGGGCAACGACATTCGCGCGTGCATGATCATCTTCTCGCGGCCGGGCGCGGCGGGCATGTCCGGCGGCGCGTCCGATGACCGCATCATGGCGTCGATCTTGCCGCCCAGGACCTTGGCGTAGAAGTTGAACGCAGCTTCGCAAGTGTCCTGATAGAACAGATAAGCGTTGAGCATCGTTTCTCTCCTCTTCGTTTGCAGTGAGGCTTATTGCTTCTCGGTCAGCTTCTTCAGGCTGGCGAGGCCGGCATCGAAATCCTTGCCGATCATGCTGTCCATGTTGATGAACACCTGCATGATCTTGGACATGAACGGAGCCGGACCGTACATCGCCCATGTGACCAGAGTGGCATCGCCTTGCGGCACAAAGGTGAACTCGGCGGTGTTGTGACCTTCGAACGGCCGCTCGAAATCGAGCTTGATGCGAAGCTTGGACGGCCCCGTCGCCTCGAGGATCTCCATGCGGCCGGCGCCGACATTGTTGTTGCCGTCCCAGGCATAGGTCGCGCCCTTGCCTCCCTCAGATCCACCGAAGGTGCGCTTCATGGCGGGATCGCGGGTCTCATAGGGGGACCAGTTGGTCCAGCGGCGGAAATCGGCGACCTGCGGATAGATCGCACCGGCCTGCGCCTTCACCGCGAGGCTCCGCTCGACGCGGAAAGTGTCAGGTTTTGTCAGGGCAAAGGCGAGGACGCCCGCAAGTCCGGCGGCGAGCAGGATGGCGATGACGGCGACGGCTTTCAGCATGAGGAGCTCCGTGGATACGGGCTTAGGACGAACGGGAACGGCGGAGGCCGACAATTGAAGACGAAATTATTCTGCCGTCATTCCGGGGCACCCGAAGGGTGAACTATGGTGCGCTGTTGCGCACCTGAGAATCTCGAGATTCCCCGGTGCGCCAGTGCGCACCTGAGGTCTGGCCCTTCGGACCATCCCGGAATGACGCGTGCGGCGTCACTTCACTTTCGCACCCTGCCGCGCGCCAGCCTTCGGCTGGCTGTCCCGGATCAGGCGATCGATGTGCATGCGGATGTGGGCCGCTTCTGCGGACGTGTTGGCAAGCGCGATGGCGCGGTCGAAGGCGACACGCGCCTCCTCGTTGCGGCCGAGTTGCATCAGGAAGGCGCCGCGCACGCCGTAGAAATGGAAGTAGTTGGAGAGCTTCGGCGCAAGCGGCTCGATCAGATCGAGCGCGGCTTGCGGCCCCCGCACCTTGGAGACCGCGACCGCGCGGTTGAGCGTCACCACGGGAGACGGCTGCACAACTTCCAGTGCGCCATAGAGCAGGTCGATCTGCGTCCAGTCGGTCTCCTCCGGCGTCGACGCGCGGGCATGCAGCGCGGCGATCGCGGCCTGGATCTGATAGGGCCCGCTGCGGCGGTGGCGCATCGCCTTGTCGATCAGCGCCAGCCCTTCCGCGATCATGGTGTCATTCCAAAGCGAACGATCCTGGTCGTCCAGCAGGATCAGCGAGCCGTCGGCGGCAAAGCGCGCGGCACTGCGTGCATGCTGCAGCAAGATGAGCGCCGTGAGCCCCATGATCTCCGGCTCGCTCGGAAACAGCCTGAGCAGCAGGCGCCCCAGCCGGATCGCCTCCTCGCAAAGCGGCTTGCGGATCTCCGCGGTGTCGCCGCTCGCCGAATAGCCCTCGTTGAAGATCAAATAAATCATCGCCGCGACACCGGCGAGCCGCTCGGAGCGCTCGATTGCGCCGGGCGCTTCGAACGGCGTCCCGGCTTCCGCGACCTTCGTCTTGGCGCGGGTGATGCGCTGCTCCATCGCCGCGTCCGACACCAGGAAGGCGCGCGCGATCTGCTTCACGGTAAGCCCCGAGACGATGCGCAGCGCCAACGCGATCTGCTGCGTCGCCGGCAATTGCGGATGGCAGCAGATGAACATCAACCGCAGGATGTCGTCGCGGTAGTGCGAGCCGTCCAGCCGTTCGGCCAGCGCGCCTTCGGCGTCGTCGAGATCGGAGATCGCCTGATCGTCCTCCGGCAGCGGCTGCTGCTTGCGGGTCCGGCGCACCTCGTCGATGGCCGCATTGCGGCCGACCATGATCAGCCAGGCCGCAGGATCGCGCGGCGGTCCGTTCTGCGGCCAGGTCTTGAGCGCGCGCAGGGAGGCGTTCTGGAACGCCTCCTCGGCGGTGTCGAGATCGCGGAAATAACGCAGCAGCGCGCCGACCGCCTGGGGGCGCGCCGAGGTCAGCGCGGTCTCGATCCAGGCGGTGTCGGTCTCGCTCACGTCAGGTTTCCTCCGGGCCGGAACACGCCGACGGGACGCACCTCATAGGCGCCGCCGGGATTGGCCGCGCCAAGGTCGCGGGCGACGTCGAGCGCCTCATCGAGATTCTTGCAGTCGACGATGTAGAAGCCGAGCAGCTGCTCCTTGGTCTCGGCATAGGGGCCGTCGAGCACCAGCGGCGGATCTTCCTTGCGCAGGGTCGCCGCTGCCGTGGTCGGCAGCAGCCGCGCGACCGGCCCGAGCCGGCCCTGCTGGGTGAGCTTCTCCTGCACCACGGCGAGCTTCTTCATCACGGCCTCGTCCTGCTCCTTGCTCCAGGAGCCGACGAAGTCCTCATCGTGATAGCAAAGGATTGCATAAAGCATGGGCGACATTTTCCTCGGGTCTTGTTGTGAAGACGATCCACTATGCCCCGGTCCGACAGGACTGCGGAAAAAAATAGCAGGAAAAATCCGGCAGGTCGTGCCAAGGAGGGCCTTCTTGCGCGGAACCGACGAGGCACTTCGAATGACCAAGGGCACACTGGCCGTCCTGATCAACAGCACGCAGCAGAACTGGTTGCCCGAGCGCTGGAAGGCCCGGTTTGACGCTGTCTGCGGCGGCCGCCGTGTGGTGCTGCTGCCGGATTCCACGCTCGATCCCGCCGAGGTGCACTATGCCACGGTGTGGAAGCCGGTGCCCGGCGATCTCGGCGCCTTCCCCAATCTGCGGGCGATCTTCAATCTCGGCGCCGGCGTCGATGCGCTGATGGCGGACAAGAGCCTGCCCGATGTGCCGCTGGTCCGGGTCGCCGTACCCGACCTGACCGGCCGCATGACTGAATATGTCGTGCTGCACGTGCTGATGCATCACCGCCAGGAGCTCTATTTGCGGGACTCGCAGCGCGCAAAACGCTGGGAGCCGAAATATCAATGGCCTGCGAGCGCGGTCACGGTTGGCGTCATGGGGCTCGGCACGTTAGGAGCGGATGCGGCCGACGTGCTGCGCCGGCTCGGCTTCCGCGTCGCCGGCTGGAGCCGCAGCCCGCGCGCGATCGACGGCGTCGAATGCTTCCATGGCTCGGCCCAGATCGATACGTTCCTGCGCGCGACGGATATCCTGGTCTGCCTGCTGCCGCTTACGCCGGAGACGCACGGCATCCTCAACCGCGACGTCTTCACCAAGCTCAACCGCAACAGCCCGCTCGGCGCTCCGGTGCTGATCAATGCCGGCCGCGGGGGCTTGCAGAACGAGGCCGACATCCTCGCCTGCCTCGACGACGGCACGCTGGGCGCCGCCTCGCTCGATGTCTTCGTGCAGGAGCCGCAGCCGCCGGACAGCCGGTTCTGGACCCATCCCAAGGTGGTGCTGACGCCCCACAACGCAGCCGACACCGACGCGGACGCGATCTCGGCCTATGTCGCCAAGCAGATCGCACGGTTCGAGGCCGGCGGCACGCTGGAGAACGTGGTGGACCGGGCCAGGGGCTATTGAGGCGCTCGGAATTTTGCGAACGCTGGTTCTGCAAATTCCGTGTCATCCCCGCGCACGCGGGGATCCATAACCACAGGGTGAAGTTTTGCGAAAAGTCGCAGCTCGGTACTGCGAATGTCTTTACTTGATAGATTCCGCGGTATGGGTCCCCGCGTTCGCGGGGACGACCCGTGGGGAGGCAACCGGGCTGGCTAACGATCGCCCACAACCACAGCGCTCCGCCGGTATCCCGTTCACCCTCTCTTAGCGAGAAGTTGATAAGCGTTGTTAACCAACGCTCAAACAACGAGTCGAACATGCGCGCGAGCCTCGGCCTCAGGATGCGGATCACGGTTGCCCTCGCGGTGACGGCGGCGGCAACCGCCCTGTTTGCGGTGCTCGGGGCGATGTGGATCATCGCGGGGATCATCGACCGCGCCGATCAGCGCGAGCTGCACAGCCATTATGATGCCCTTCAGTCGCGCATCGCCGAGGAATCGCACCGGGCCGCCGCCATGAGCACGGTCGTGGCCGCGATGCCGGCGACGCAGGATGCGATGGCCAAGCAGGACCGCAACGCCCTGATAGCCCTGTTCGGGCCGGTCTTTGCCGCGACCAAATCGGAATACGGTGTCGAGCAGTTCCAGTTCCATGTGGCGCCGGCGACCTCGTTCCTGCGCGTGCACCAGCCCGCCAAGTTCGGCGACGATCTCAGCGGATTCCGCAAGACCGTCGTCGTCGCCAACCAGGATCGCAAGGTCGTGGTCGGCCTCGAAGGCGGCGTCGCCGGGCTCGGCATCCGCGGCGTGGTGCCGATCGCGCAAGGGGCCAAGCAGCTCGGCTCGGTCGAATTCGGCCTGACCTTCGGCCAGTCCTTCCTCGACGATTTCAAGACCAACCGCCATGTCGACGTCGCCTTCCACCTCGCCGACGGCTCGGGCTTCAAGCTGTTCGGCGGCACGCTGAAGGGCAAGAGCTTCTTCGACGCGGCCGATTACGGCCGCGCTACCACAGGCAGCTTCACGGTGAAGCGGGCCAAGCTCGACAACACGCCGGTGGCAGCGCTGCTCGGCCCGATCAGGGATTTTTCCGGAAAGCCGCTCGGCGCCGTCGAACTGGTGATGGACAATGCCGATTACGAGGCCTCGGCCGACCGCGCCTGGATGCTCGCGATTGCGATCGCCGCGATCGGGCTCGTGCTTGCCGCCATCGTCGGCTATCTCATCGCCCGCAGCATCTCGCGTCCGATCCTCTCCATCACGTCCGTCATGCGCGAGCTCGCAGACGGCCGGACCGACGTCACCATCCCCGCCAGCAAGGCGAATGACGAAGTCGGGGCGATGGTGAAGGCGGTCGCGGTGTTCCGCGACAACGCCGTCAACTTTGGCAAGCTTCAGGCCGAGCAGCTGGAGGCCAAGGCGCAGTCCGAAGCGGAGAAGCGGCGTGCCTTCGCCGCGCTTGCCGACAATTTCGAGGCCAGCATCCGCGACGTCGTCACCACGGTGTCCTCGGCTGCGGTCGAGATGGAGCATACGGCGCGCTCGATGTCGGCCATCGTCGAGCAATCCCGACAGCAGACCGGCGCCGTATCATCCGCGTCGGCGCTGGCCTCGGAAAATGTGCAGACCGTCGCCGCAGCAGCCGAGGAATTGTCCTCGTCGATGACCGAGATCAGCCGGCGCCTCGCCCACGCGACCGAAGTGGTGGGCAAGGCCGCGAGCGACGGACGGCGCTCGAACGAGCGCGTGCAGAGCCTGGCGGACGCGGCGCAAAAGATCGGGGACGTCGTCTCCTTCATCAACGGCATCGCGGGCCAGACCAACCTGCTGGCGCTGAACGCGACGATCGAAGCGGCGCGCGCGGGCGAAGCCGGCCGCGGCTTTGCCGTGGTCGCTTCCGAGGTCAAGGCACTGGCGACGCAGACGGCGAAAGCGACCGAGGAGATCGGCGCCCAGGTCAACGCGGTGCAGGGCGAGACATCAGGCGCTGTGGACGGCATCCAGTCGATCTGCGCGACGATCCAGCAAGTCGACGAAATCTCCGCCGCGATCGCCGCAGCCGTCGGCCAGCAGGGCACGGCGACGCAGGAGATCGCACAGAACGTCCAGCAGGCGGCCGCCCGCACCGGCGAGGTCTCGCAGAACATCTCCGGTGTCACTGCCGGCATCGCCGCAACGGGCACGGCGGCCGAGGAGGTGCTGGGTTCGGCGATCGAGCTGTCGAAGCAGTCGCAGCGGCTGCGGGACGAGGTGGATCGCTTCCTCGCGCAAATCCGCGCGGCGTAGTTGAGCGCGGGATCGCGCGACATACTCGCTGTCGTCCCCGCGAAGGCGGGGACCCATAACCCCAGGGAGAAGTTTGTTAGGCGAGCTGGTACCTCCTAGTCTTCGCCAAACACCTCCCTGGGGCTATGGGTCCCGGGCTCGCGCTACGCGCGCCCCGGGACGACAGCCTAACTCTTGGCCCCCACCATCACGTCGATCGCCCCCTTCACGATCGCCTCCAGCTCCTTGCGCGACACGCGCGCGCGCGAGCGGATGGCGATGGTGTGGACGGTGGCTGATGCGATCTGCGCCAGCACGACCGGATCGGCGCTCTCCGGCAGCTCGCCGTTCTGCTTGGCGCGGCGGAAGCAGTTTGCAAAAGCCTTGTCGAGCTCGTTGAGACCGTCGAGCACCATGGCGCGGATCTCGGGATCGCCAACGGCTTCTGACGCCGCGGTCACCACCGTAAAGCAGCCGCGCGGACCGGTCTCGCCCGAGAGATAGATGTTCAGCGCGGAGGCGAAGATGCGTTCCAGCCGCTGACGCACCGGCATCTCCTCGCGGAAGATCGCAGCCATGGAAGCCCGCGCATCCTCGCGGTAGCGCTGGTAGCTCTTGATGTAGAGCTCCCGCTTGTCGCCGAAAGCGCCATAAAGGCTCGGGCGGTTCATCCCGGTCGCTTCGCTCAAATCATCGAGCGAGGTCGCGGCAAAACCCTGCCGGCGGAACAGATCCAGCGCCTTGCCGAGCGCGATATCGGGCTGGTAGGCGCGCGGACGGCCGCGGCGCTTAGGTTGGCCGCCGCCCTCGGGTTGATTGGCAGCAGCTGGCGGCTTCGATTTTTGTACCATTTCGCAAACTAATCCTTGACCGATCCCATATTATGCAACATGGTACAAAAATCAATCTGGCCAGGTTGAGCGAAATCTCGGAAATTGCCCAAGGAGGCTACAGATGGATCTCTATTTCTCGCCGCTCGCCTGTTCGATGGCAACACGCGTCGCGCTGTATGAAGCCGGCGCCGAAGCGAACTATCTCGAGGTCGACCCGCCGACCAAGACCGTGCTGAGCGACGGCTCCGACTTCCGCGCCGTCAATCCGATCGGCCTGGTGCCGACGCTGCGCACCGACGAGGGCGTGGTTCTGACCGAGAACGCGGCAATCCTGCAATACGTCGCCGACCGCTTCCCGCAATCCGGGCTTGGCGCCGCAGAGGGCATCGAGCGCACGCGGCTGCATCAATGGCTGTGCTTCATCGGCACCGAACTTCACAAGGGCCTCTTCATCCCGGTGCTCGATCGCAAGGCCCCGCAGGAGACCAAGGCCTATGCCCTCGAGAAGAACCTGTCGCGGCTCGACTATCTCGACAACTACCTGAAGGGGCGCGACTTCCTGCTCGACCATTTCAGCGTTGCCGACGCCTATCTGGTCACGGTCATCAACTGGACCATGGCAACGCCGCCGATCGAGCTCGCCAAATGGCCGAACGTGAAGGCCTATTACGAGCGCCTGCGCCAGCGGCCGTCGGTCGCGAAGGCGGTTGCAGAAGAGTTCGAGCTGTACAAGGCCGAGCTCGCGCGCAAGAAGGCGGCGGCCTAGGCCGAGCCGAACACCCCTTCGCTCTTGCTCGCGCAAGTCGTCCCGGTCGACAAGCCGGGACGACGTTTGGCGCGCCTCTCTCGTGTCCCGGACGCGCTGCAGCGTTCTTACGCTGCTGCGCAGAGCCGGGACCCAGAAGGCTACACACTTCGCTGATGCATGGGCCCCGGCTCTGCAGCGCACCACGCCGCGAAGACGCGGCGCGTTGCACTGCGTCCGGGGCACGAGACCGTTGTTTAGCGATGGACATGACTGCTTATTCTCGCGGCCTGACTTGCCCGAGCTTTGCTGATCTCTTCCGCCCTTTAAAAGCAAGGGCGCAGGGAAGGCCGGGCGCCGGCTGGCACCCGAGGTCCCGCGTGTGCGAAAGAAACGCGCACGGGGTGGACGACAGGTGATGCCGGTCGCCCGGCCTTCCCTGCGCGATGGTTTTCACGGTGTCCTTCGTGCTCTCCCCGGGGAGCGATGCACTATTGCCCCCGTCGCCTTGCAGATGGCTGATGCACGCGCCCGGTCGGGCCGCCACATCACCGCAAGCCTTGACGCACAGACCCCGGGCGTCAGGACCACACGACTTCTCCGTCCGCGCACATCCCCATCCGCATCCCCGACGGCTGGCGTGCGCTCGCCATCGGGGCCGAACAAGGACGCTGTCAGCGCCGTGTCGTATCGCGCCTGCCGCTGCTCACGGTTTCCCGCCCTGCAGCCATCATCGCGCGCCGACGCCGTCGCGGCCACCGCATCCCGGCCCGCGTCTCGTGACGATCGCGAAACGCCCCTTGTGGCGGGCGGGATGTCACGGCTTGTACGGCAAAACAGAACTTCTGTAAATTCGAATATTTTTGAGCGCACCTATCGACCCAGCGCTGGCGTGTTTTGCCCGTCAGGCAACACAACGGATGGTAGGTGGGCAGGCCTGCGATCCCCGCCGCACCGCAACGCCATCCCGCTGACGGCTGCGGCACCCGCCCTCGACCAATTTACCCGTACAGCACCCGCGGCAGAATCGTGACGATGCCGGGCCACAGCGTCAGCAGCAGCACGAAGCCGATCATGATGACGAGATACGGCAGCGTCACGCGCGCGATGTAGCCGAGGCCATCTTCCGTCAGGCCCTGGATCACGAACAGGTTGAAGCCGACGGGCGGGGTGATCTGCGCCATCTCGACCGCGAGCACGAGGAAGATGCCGAACCAGATCTCGTCGAATCCCGCGCCCTTCACGATCGGCAGCACGATCGGCAAGGTCATCACGATCATCGAGAAGCCGTCGAGGAAGCAGCCGAGGATCAGGTAGAAGACGACCAGCACCACGATCAGCATGAACGGCGACAGGCCGAGCCCCTTGACGAAGGCGGCAACCGCCTGAGGGATGCCGAGGAAGGCCGCGGCATTGCCGAGGATCGAGGCGCCGAGCACGATCAGTGCGATCATCGAGCAGGTCACGACCGAGCCGATCAACACGTCGCGCATCACCTGCTGCGACATCGATCCCTGCGCCCAGGCCACCAGCGCCGCGCCCAGCACGCCGACGGCGGCGGCCTCCGACGGGGTCGCAAGCCCGCCATACATCGAGCCGAGCACGCAGGCGATCAGGAACAGCGCCGGCGCAAGGTCCTTCAGCGCGGCAAAGCGCTCGCCCCACGGCACCTGCGAGAGCTTTGCTTCCGTCTCCGGCACCATCGCGGGCTTGAGCGTGGTGTGCAGCATCACCCAGCCCATGAAGGTTGCGGCGAGCAGAAGTCCGGGCAGCACGCCGGCGGTGAACAGCTTCAGGATCGAGACGTCGCCGAGCACGCCGTAGATGATCATGATGTTGGACGGCGGGATCAGGAAGCCGAGCGTGCCGGCACCGGCGAGCGATCCGATCGCGATGTCGCGCGAATAGCCGCGGCGCAAGAGCTCGTTGAGCGACATGCGACCGATCACCTGCGTGGTCGCGGCCGACGAGCCCGAGATCGCCGCGAAGATGGTGCAGCCGATCACGTTGACATGCAGCAATCGGCCGGGCAGCAACCCCGCCCACGGCGCCAGCCCCTGGAACAGCGAGCGCGACAGGCGGGTGCGGAACAGCAGCTCGCCCATCAGGATGAAGAGCGGCAGCGCCAGCAGCTCCTGCGTGGTCAGGATGTTCCAGGCGTATTGCGGCAACAGCTTGTCCAGCGGGATCGAGCGGAACATCGCGAGCAGCAATGTCGCTGTCAGCGCGAGCGTGAGGCCGATCCACACGCCGCAGGCCAGCAGCGCAAACAGGATCGCGAAGAGGGCGACGACTTCGATGGTCATGCGATCTGGAATCCAGGAGCGAGCAAAGCTGTCATTCGACGGGCGAGGCCTTCATGCGGTGATCCTCCAGCGGCAGGCCGAGCACGGCCTGGATCGCGCGTGCCAGGAATTGCAGCGTGAGCAGCAGCATGCCGAAGGTGACGACGGCTTCCGGAAACCACAGCGGCGTGTCGCTCGAGGTCGAGACCTGGCCGCGCACATAGGCGCCGAAAGCGAACTTCGCCATGGCCGAGGTCAGGAACGCCATGAAGGCAAAACCGGCCGCGGCGGACAGGATCTCCAGCGCGCGTTGCAACGGCGCCGGCGCGTTCTTGAGCAGTAGCACGACACGGATGTGGCCGCCGACGCGCAAGGTCATGGCGGCGCCGAAGGTGAACGACGCCGCCATCAGATAAGATGAGTATTCCCAGGCGATCGAGATCGTCGGGGGAAAGAACGGCAGAAAATTCGACAGGAAGCGCGTTGCGACCTCGCACAGCATCAGCAGTGTCAGCGTCAACAGGCAGCCGCCGCCGATCCAGCCGTCGAGCCGGCCGAGACGGTCGATGCCGTCGAGCAGAATGCGCAGCGGCGCCGGCGCCGCGGCGTTGAGACTTTGTGAAGCCGCGGGCGAAACGCTGACCATATCGGCCTCAGCGCTTCATTTCGGCGAGATAGGCCCGCACCGGCTTATCGGCCGCCGGCACGCGCTTGAGGAAGGCGTCGAGCTGCGGCGCGGTCTTGGCCCGGATATCCGTCATCATCGCGCCCGAGACCGGCACCACCTCCATGCCGCCCTCCTTCAGGCGGTTGAGGCTGTCGGCATCGGCCTTGAGCGAGTTCGCCCAGAACCCCGGCTCCATCTTCGCGGCGATGCCGGCGACCATCTGCTGTTGGTCGGCGCTCAGCGCCTTCCAGGAATCGAGATTGACGGTGAGCATCTGCGAGGACCAGACGTGATTTGTCGGGTAGACGTATTTCAGGAATTCCCAGAACTTGCCGTCGACGCCCGAGACCGCCGAGGTCGAGACGCCCGCGACGGCGCCCGAGGCGAGCGCGGGGATGGTCTCGCCCCAGGGGATCATCACCGGCGCCATGCCGACCACGGCCAGCATGTCGACGGCGTTCTTGTCGGGCACGCGGATCTTGATGTTCTTCAATCCGTCGACATCGGCGACCTTGACCTTGAGATGCAGATACTGCGTCGGCCACGGCACGATGTAGAGGATCTTCTGGTTGTTGCGTGCGGCGACTTTCTCGTATTCGGGCCGCACATATTTGTGCAGCACCTTCAGTTCGTCCATCGAGCTGCAGAGGAAGGGAATGCTCTCGACGCCCATGAAGGGCTCGTCGCCGACCTGCTGGATGTTGAGGACGTCGGCAAGCGGCACCAGGCCGTCGCGCACGGCGCGCAGATGTTCGGGTCCCTTGAAGCCGAGTTGGCCACCGGCCTTCACGGTAATCGCGACCGAGCCGCCGCTCTGCTTCTTCACCTCCTCGGCGAAGGCCATCGCGTTCTGGGTGTGGAAATTGCCGTCGGGCCAGACCGTCGACATGTCCCAGGTCGTCGTCGCCGCCCGGGCGCGGGTCGAGATGTGGCCGGCGGCGAGCAGCGTCGCTGCGCCCGCGGTGAAGTTCCGTCGCGTGATCATTGCTCCCCTCCGTTTACCAAGCGCACTGGTTTGTCAGCGCGGGTACCCATAAACTGCAGCCGCATTGTCGGCGGACACGAGCCCGCTTTCGATGTCGTCCCTGACCGCCGCGCGATCGCGCGTCGTGGGAGCGCCGATGCCGGCGCCGCCCGGCGTCAGCACAACAAGCCGGTCGTCCGGCGGCACCTGCTGAAATCCTTTTCCACGCAGCTTCTTGCCTGACTTGAGGCCGACATAGCCGGCCTCGCCGTTCTTGCCGCCATCGCGCCCGCGCGGCGGATGATCGATGCGGTCGAACGCCGCCAGGATGTCGAACGGCGCATCGACGCCGCTGCCGACCTCGATGATCTGGCCGAGGCCGCCGCGGGTGCGCCCTGCCCCGCCGGAATCCGGACGCAGCTCCTTGCGCCAGCAGATCAGCGGCGTCTGCGTCTCCGCGATCTCGACCGGGGTGCCGCGCACGCCGCTGGGATAGGCGGTGGCCGACAGCCCATCCTTGCCGAAGCGCGCACCGGTGCCGCCATTGGAGGTCACCGCCATCGAGAATCCGTAATTGCCGCCGACGCCGGAGCGGGTCTGGCCGCGGACGTTGAGATTCCACAGGCACGAGGTGCCTTCGGCCGGAACGCGCTCGGGAATGATCTGACGCAGGCAGCCGAACACCACGTCGGGCAGCATCTGCCCGATGATGTGGCGCGAGGCGACCGGCGCGGGCTTCGGCGCATTGAGGATCGCACCTGCGGGTGCCGACACCGTCAGCGGCGACAGCGAGCCGGCATTGTTCGGGATCTGCGACGCCACGACACAGCCGAGGCCGAACACGGTGTAGGCGGTGGTGTAGGACAAGGGCACGTTGATGCCGAATTTCGAGGCCGCGGAGGTGCCGTCGAAATCGACATGGATGCCCGCATCCGAGATCGTCAGCGTCGCAGCCAGCGTGGCCGGGGCATCATAACCGTCGACCACCATGGTGTTGCGCCAGCTGCCCTTCGGCAGCTTGGCGATCTCGGCGAGCACCGCCTCGCGCGAGCGGTCGCAGATGTAATCGCCGAGCCCGTCGAGCGTATCGATGCCGAACTCGGTCATCATCTCGACCAGGCGCTCGCAGCCGACGTCGTTGCAGCCGGCCAGCGAATAGGTGTCGCCTTCGGTATCGATCGGCAGCCGCGTGTTGGTGCGGATCATCGCCATCAGCGTCTCGTTGACGACGCCCTGGTCGATCAGCTTCAGCATGGGGATGTAGAGCCCCTCCATGAACACGTCGGTGGCGTCAGGCCCGAAGCCGATGCCGCCGATGTCCATCAGGTGGCTGGTGCAGGAGAACAGCGCGACCGGTTTGCCGTCCTTGAAGCAGGGCGTGGTGACGACGAAGTCGTTGAGATGACCGGTGCCCATCCAGGGATCGTTGGTGATGTAGGCATCACCCTCCTTCATCGTCTCGATCGGGAAGTGGTTGATGAAGTGCTTGACCGATTCCGCCATCGAGTTGACGTGACCGGGCGTGCCGGTCACCGCCTGCGCCAGCATCCGCCCCTTGAGGTCGAACACGCCGGCCGAGAGGTCGCCGCATTCGCGCACGATCGGGCTGAAGGCGGTGCGGAGCAGCACCTGGGCCTGCTCCTCGACCACGGCGATCAGCCGGTGCCACATGATCTGAAGGTCGATCAGGCTCGCGCCATTTGCCTTGCTCATGATCAGGCCGCCTTCCGTTCCATGACGATGCTGCCGGCACCGTCGATATGGGCATCAAAACTGGTGGAAACGAAGGTGGAGGTCTCGTCCTCCGCGATCACGGCCGGGCCTGCGATGGTCGCGCCCGGCACCATGTCCTCGCGGCGATAGAGCGGGATCTCGATCACCTCGCCGGCGCGGCCGTCGAAGAATTTGCGGCTGCCGACAGCCTTGCCGGCAGGCTTGCGCGTGACGGCGGCGACAGCAGATGGATTGCGCGCCTCCGTCGTAGCGAGCACCGACCAGCTCAACACCTCGATCGCGGCGCCCGGGATCGGCCGCTCGAACATCGCGGAATAGTCCGCCTCGAACTTCTGGCGCAGGCCGGCGAGATCGGCCCCCGTCAGCCGCCGGTTCGGCAGCTCGACCGAGATCTCATGGCCCTGGCCGACATAGCGCATGAAGGCGGCGCGTCGTTCGCGCACCGGCGCACCGGCAGCACCAGGCTCGACCAGCGCACGCGCCTCGGTCACCATCTCCTGCAGGAGATCCGACACCGCTTCGGTGTCGAAATCATCGAGCCGGACATGTCGACTGCGCACCAGCTCATAGGCGATCGGTGCCGCAAGGAAACCGACGGCCGAGCCGACACCGGCATTCGACGGCACGATCACGCGGGAGACGCCGATCTTCTCGGCGACGCGCGCCGCATGCAGCGGTGCCGCGCCGCCAAAGGCGATCAGCGTGTGCTGGCCGACGATCTCGCCGCGCTCGACCGCATGCACACGTGCCGCACTCGCCATGTTCTCGCAGACGACCTCGTGCACGGCATAGGCCGCAGTCTCTGCCGACAGGCCGAGCGGCTCGCCGACGCTGCGCAGCAGCGCCTGCTTCGAAAGCTCCGGATCGAGCTTGATCGTACCGCCGGCAAATGCGTCGGGATCGATCATGCCGAGCGCGACGTCCGCATCGGTCACCGCCGGACGCTGGCCGCCGCGGCCGTAGCAGGCCGGGCCCGGCTCGGACGATGCACTCTCGGGCCCGACGGTGACGCGCTTCATCGCGTCGACATGGGCGATCGAGCCGCCCCCGGCGCCGATCTCGACCATTTCGATCACGGGGATTCGCACCGGCAGGCCGGAGCCTTTGAGGAAGCGCGCGGCGCGATCGACCTCGAACACGCGCGAGGTCTCGGGCTGGTACTTTTCGATCAGGCAAATCTTTGCCGTGGTGCCGCCCATGTCGAAGGACAGCACCTTGCTCTCGCCAAGACGCGCCGCGATCTGCGCCGCGAAGATTGCGCCGCCGGCAGGCCCCGACTCGACGAGGCGCACCGGAAAGCGCCGCGCCGTCTCGATCGAGGTGACGCCGCCACCTGAGGTGACGAGATAGATCGCGCCGCGGAACTGCTCGACCTGCAAGGCGTCGGCCATGCGGGCGAGATAGCCGTCTATCAGGGGTTGCACATAGGCGTTCGCGACCGCTGTCGATGTGCGCTCATACTCGCGAATCTCCGGGCAAACGGCCGAGGACACGGTCACGGAGATATCAGGCATCTCCTCGGCCAGGATCGCGGCCGCACGTCGCTCGTGCTCGGGATTGGCATAGGAGTGCAGGAAGGCGATCGCGACGCTCGCGACGCCCAGCTCACGCAATTTCGGCGCGAGTGCACGCACCGACGCTTCGTCGAGCGGGAGACGGACGGCGCCGTGGGCGTCGACGCGCTCGGGCACGGTGAAACGCAGGCTGCGCGGCGCCAGCGGCCTCGGTTTGTCGATGCCGAGATCATATTGATCGTAGCGGCTCTCGGTGCCGATATCGAGCACGTCGCGAAAGCCTTCGGTCGCAATCAGGGCCGTCTTGGCACCGCGGCGCTCGATGATGGCGTTGGTGGCGAGCGTGGTGCCGTGAATGAAGACGTCGATGTCGCTGATATGCGCGCGCGCATCGGCGAGAATGAGACGCATCCCGTCCAGCACGGCCTGTTCGGGGCGCTGCGGCGTCGTCAGCAGCTTGCGCGTCTTGCGATCCTGCCCCACGTCCAGCACGATGTCGGTGAACGTACCACCGATATCGACGGCAAGCCGCACCTCGGCTCCCTCAAGCATTCCAAATTCTCCGCGCTGATCGTCAAGACTGAGGTCGAAAGCGCAGCAATTTCCATGCCATGGACGACGAGGACAACGCCGCGCCCGGCCATTCTGCTTGGCACCTATGCAATAGGCAAGCTGAGTTCACCGCCTGCGCGATCAGAGCAGGAATGCAAGCGCCGCCTCGCAGCGCTCCTCGACCTTGAGCGTCAGGAGATCGTCGGCGCGGGTGCGGCCGAGATTGACCGCCGCAATCGGAATATTGCGCTGCGCGGCAGCCTGCACGAAGCGGAATCCGGAATAGACCATCAGCGAGGAGCCGACGATCAGCATGGCGTCGGCCTGCGCCAGATGATCCTGCGCGGTGGCGACGATGTCGCGGGGCACGTTCTCGCCGAAGAACACGACGTCGGGCTTGAGGATGCCGCCGCAGGCTTCGCAAGGAGGCACCTGGAAGGACGAAAAATCCTCGTGCTCCAGATCGGCGTCGCCATCAGGTGCATCGGCGGCATCGAGCGTCAGCCACGCCGCATTGGCGCGACCAAGCGCGTGCTGAAACTCATCGCGAGGCGTCTTGCGGCCGCAGCCCATGCAGCGAACCAGATCGAGCCGGCCGTGCAGGTCGATCACCTGGCGGTGGCCGGCGGACTGATGCAGCCGGTCGACGTTCTGGGTCAGCAGCATCCCGCACCGGCCGTTCGCCTCGAGCCGGGCCAGCGCACGATGCGCATCGTTCGGGCGAGCCTGGCCGAACCGCCGCCAGCCGATCAGGCTGCGCGCCCAATAGCGCCGCCGCGTATGCTCGTCCGAGATGAAGGACTGGAAGTTGACCGGCTGGGTCCGCTTCCAGTTGCCGTTGCTGTCGCGATAATCGGGAATGCCAGAATTGGTGCTGCAGCCGGCGCCGGTCAGCACGAACAGTTTTTCGTGCCGGCCGACGAAATCCTGGAGCGGGGAGCTTGCCAGTGGAGCGTTTGCCATGGCGCAGATGTAGTCTGCGCGGGCGGGTTTTGCCAGATCATCGCAGTCCGCAGCGCATAGCGACCCGGATGGGCGGTTATCGCGGGGACCGGCGCCCCGTGAGATCGAGCGGGCGCACTTTCTCCTGTCCGGCAATGCGGGCGGCTTGCTGCAGCGTCAGCCGGAATTCATCCCGCTTCTCGTGCACCGAGGCTATCGCATTCCCGACCGCAACTCCGAGGCCGACCAGTGCGGCTTCGGAAAGCTGGAGGCTTGCCTCGATGGTTTCCGGCACCGCATCGGTTGCGCCGATCGCATAGAGGTGACGGGCATGGTCGGCATCCCGCGCACGTGAAACGATCAGCACATCCGGCCGCACCGCCCGGATCCGCTCGACGACAGCATCGATCGCCGGCCGCGACTGGATGGTGATGATCACACCGGTCGTCTGCATCAGGCCGCAAGCCTCGAGGAAACCGAGCTCTGTCGCATCGCCAAAATAGACCTTGTGACCGTCGCGGCGGTCGCGCGCCACGGCGACGGCCTCGTGATCGACCGCGATGTAGTTCAGGCCGTGGCTGGTCAGCAGCGAACAGACGACTTTTCCAACGCGGCCGTAGCCGACCACGATGGCCTGCGCCCGGTCGCCGGGCGGCCGGACCGCCAGCTCTGGATCGGGCGAGCGCTCAGGACCCAGCTTCGCGGCCAGTCGGCGTCCGAGCGCGCCCAAAAGCGGCGTCAAGGCCATCGTCACGGCGGTGATGGCGACGGCAAAGCTCGACACGCGCGGCTCGATCAGACCGCCGGCCGCCGCCATTCCGATGCTGACGAACGCGAATTCACCGACGGGACCCAGCAGGAAGCCGATCTCGATCGCCGTCGCCCAGGACAGCTTGAAGAGCCGGCCGAGCATGATGAGCACGATCGCCTTGCCGACGAGAATGCCGATGACCGCAGCCAGCAGCCAACCAGGCTCGCGCATGAACACGCGGAAGTCGATGGCCATGCCGACCGTGAAGAAGAAGATGCCCAGCAGCAGGCCCTTGAACGGCTCGACGGTGGCCTCAATGGCCTTGCCATACTCCGTTTCCGCCAGCATCAGTCCCGCAACGAATGCTCCGAGCGCCATCGACAGGCCCGCCTGGTGCGCGGCAATCCCTGCGCCGACGATGACGAACAAGGTCGCGGCGACAAACAGCTCCGTCGAGTGGGTGCCCGCAACCATCTGGAACAGCGGCCGCATCAGCAGCCGTCCGAGCAGAGTGAGGACAGCGACCGCCAGCGCGGCCTTCAGGATCGCGCTGGAGATGTGCGCCAGGACGGAGCCGCCACTCTCCGCGCCGAGCACCGAGACGAAAACCAGAATGGGAACGACTGCGAGGTCCTGGGCCAGCAGCACCGAGAAGCTGGCGCGACCGGCAGTGGTCGCAAGTCGTTTCTCGGTGGACAAAAGCTCGAGCACGATCGCCGTCGAGGACAACGCAAGGCTCGCGCCCAGGATGACGGCAGTATCCGAGCTCTGCCCGGAGAGAAGCGTCACGCCGAAAATCATAGCGGACGTCGCCAGCACCTGCAGGCCACCAAGCCCGAACACCAGGCGCCGCATCGTGACGAGCCGCCTGAAAGATAGTTCGAGCCCGATCAGGAACAGCAGGAAGACGATGCCGAGATTGGCGATACCCTCGACGTTCTGCGCGTCGGCGACGGTGACCCAGTACAGCAACGGGAGCTGCTGAACGAGCGAGCCGAGCCCGAGCGGACCGAGAATGGCGCCGGCACCGAGATAGCCCAGCACGGGATTGATGCCCCAATGGCGGACAATCGGCACCACGACGCCGGCAGTGCCGAGGACCACCAGCGCGTCGCTGTAGGCATTGATGTTGATGGTTGTGGTCACGAGCCCTTCATGTGTCGACGCTTGCCAATAGCGGCAGCGTCGTCCACGGTCGATAGCACACGGCGCCGCAGACCCCTACCCGGCCCGACCGCCATCCTCACAGTCCCAAACTGAGATCAACTCGCCCAGTTCTCGCGGAATTCCGGAAAGAGCGTCAGGCCTCCGCAGGCGTAGAGGGTCTGCCCGGTGATGTAGCTCGCATCGTCCGAGGCGAGGAAGGCGAACACGGCGGCGATCTCCTCCGGCGTACCGACGCGTCCCATGGGAATGTGGCTGGTGACGACGCCGCGCTTTTCGGGATCGCCGGTCCAGGCCGCGTTGATCGGCGTGTCGATCGCGCCGGGCCCGACCGCGTTGACGCGAATGCCGCGGCCGGCGAACTCCAGCGCCAGCGTGCGCGTCAGATTGGCCATGCCGCCCTTGCTGATCGAATAGGCGAGATAGCCGGGTTTCGGGATGATCTGGTGCACGCTGGAGCAGTTGATGATGGAGCCCCCTCCCCCGCGCGCCACGAAATGCGCGAGCGCCTTCTGGGCGCAGAGCACGGCGCCGTTGAGATTGACGTCGATGATGCGCCGATAGGTCTCGACGTCGAGCGCCTCGCTCGGCGATTCCTTCTGGAAGCCGGCATTGTTGACGAGACAATCGAGGCGCTTCCAGCGCGCCAGAATCGTCTCGAACATCGCGGCGATCTCCTGCTCGTTGCCGACATTGGCCCTGACGATGAGATGATCGAGCTTGCCATGGCCACGATCGCCCGATGCCGTGCGTGCATGCGCCAGCGTCTCCTCCGCCCGCTCCTCGTGCTCGAAATAATTGATGGCGACGGTCGCACCTTCCTGGGCGAGCCGGATGGCGACGGCGCGACCGATGCCTTGCGAGGCGCCGGTCACCAGGGCGTATTGGCCAACGAGGCGCGAGGGAAAGGAGGTCGAGCGATCGGTTTGCGGCATGGGTTCTCTCCGGGATGTCTCATCATCGATGGAACCGGCGTTTTGTTCCATCCCTTTCGTGCATCCCTGGGAATCACTCCGCGCGCCGCGCCAGCGGCGAGGTCAGGATCTGGTAGAGGATGATGGCGCCAAAAGTTGCCGTGCCGATCCCGCCGATCGTGAATGCGCCGAATTTGAGCGTGAGGTCGCCCGCACCGGCGGTCAGCGCCACGGCGACGGTGATCAGGTTTGCAGGATTGGCGAAGTCGACCTTGTTCTCGACCCAGATCCGGCCCGCCATCGCCGCGATCAGTCCGAACAGCACGATCGAGAGACCGCCGATGACGGGCCCCGGGATCGACAGGATCAGCGCGCCGAATTTCGGCGAGAAGCCGAGCAGGATCGACACCATGGCGGCGAAGGCGAACAGCAATGTCGAATAGACCTTCGTCGCCGCCATGACGCCGATGTTCTCGGCATAGGTGGTGACGCCGGTGCCGCCGCCGCAGGCCGCCACGATGGTAGCTAAGCTGTCGGCGAACAGGGCGCGGCCGAGATAGGCGTCGAGACTCCGGCCCGTCATGGCGCCGACGGCCTTGATGTGCCCGAGATTCTCGGCGACGAGAATGATCGCAACCGGCGCGATCAGGAAGATCGCATCGGCCTGGAATGTCGGCGTGGTGAAGCTCGGCATGCCGAACCATGGCGCGGCTGAAAGCTGAGTGAAGTCGATCGGCTTGCCGAAACCGAGCCCGTTGGCGAACAGCAGGTACAGAAGATATCCGCCGATCGCGCCAAGGATGATCGGCAGGCGGCGCCACAGGCCTGGCGCCGCAACGGCCACCACGCCGATGATCAGAACGGTCGCAAGCCCGATCCACGTATCGAAAGTGCCGGCGCTTACTGCCTTGACCGCCACGGGCGCGAGGTTGAGGCCGATCGCCGCGACCACCGCACCGGTGACAGCCGGCGGCAGCAGCCGCTCGACCCAGCCGACCCCCGACCACATCACGATCAGCGCGATCACGCCATAGAGCACTCCGGCTCCGACGATACCGCCAAGCGCCACCGACAAATTCGGGTTCGGCCCCTGCCCGGCATAGCCTGTGGCCGCGATGACGACGGCGATGAACGCGAAGCTCGAGCCGAGATAGCTCGGCACGCGCCCCGCGACGATGACGAAGAAGATCAGCGTGCCGATGCCGGAGAACAGGACGGCGACATTGGGATCGAAGCCCATCAGCAGCGGCGCGATGATCGTCGAGCCAGACATCGCGACGCAATGCTGGAGACCGGAGACGAAGGTCTGGCCCCATGACAGCCGCTCCTCCGGCATGATCACGCCTGAGGTCTTCAACGTCCAACGCGGGAAATAGCCTCGCTGTTGCCGGCCGGCGCCTGATGAAGTCGACATGTTCCCCCCAGTTGCGGTGCAGCGACCGATCTTCGTGCGAACAGACAAAAATGTGATTGTCGCTTCTGCGGCGACCATCACATGATGCAAGCCATGCAAGATCGAAATCACGCGAACTCAATGCGTTCCTGGGCCACTCTATGACACAAGTCGCGATCCAGCCAGCCATCCATCGCCGGCATCAGCCCTGGTACAAGATCCTCTACGTCCAGGTGCTGATCGCAATCGTGCTCGGCGTGCTGATCGGCTATTTCTACCCCGATCTCGGCAAGGCCTTGAAGCCGCTCGGCGACGGCTTCATCGCGCTGATCAAGATGATGATCGCGCCGGTGATCTTCTGCACCGTGGTGCACGGCATCTCCTCGATGGGCGACCTCAAGCGCGTCGGCCGGGTCGGGCTGAAGTCGCTGATCTATTTCGAGACGGTCTCGACCGTCGCGCTCGCGGTCGGCCTCCTGGTCGGTGAGATCCTGCAGCCCGGGCACGGCTTCAATATCGATCCCGCCACGATCGACCCGAACTCGGTCGCCACCTACGTCACCAAAGCCAAGGAAGAGGGCATCGTCGCTCATCTGATGGCGATCATCCCCGACAGCTATCTGGGCGCGATCGCGCGCGGCGACCTTTTGCAGGTGCTGCTGATCTCGATCCTGTCCGGCTTCGCCATCGCCTTTCTCGGCAAGGCCGGCGAGCCCATTGCGGACGCGATCGACAAGGCCGCCAAGATGTTCTTCGGCATCATCCGCATCATCGTGCGCGTGGCGCCGATCGGCGCCTTCGGCGCGATGGCGTTCACGGTCGGCGCCTACGGCCTCGGCTCGCTGATCAATCTCGCCGCCCTGATCGGCACGTTCTATCTCACCAGCATGCTGTTCGTGCTCGTGGTGTTAGGTGCGATCGCGCGGCTCGCCGGCTTCTCGATCCTCCGCTTCATCGCCTACATCAAGGACGAGCTGCTGATCGTGCTCGGCACGTCGTCCTCCGAGACGGTGCTGCCGCAGATGATCCAGAAGATGGAGCATCTCGGCGCCTCGCGGTCCGTGGTCGGCCTCGTGATTCCGACCGGCTACAGCTTCAACCTCGACGGCACCAACATCTACATGACGCTGGCGACGCTGTTTCTGGCGCAGGCGACCAACACGCATCTGACCATCTGGCAGGAGCTCGGCATTCTGGGCATCGCCATGATCACCTCGAAGGGCGCCTCCGGCGTGACCGGCGCGGGCTTCATCACGCTCGCCGCGACGCTCTCGATCGTGCCAGACATCCCGATCCAGTCGATCGCGATCCTGGTCGGCATCGACAAGTTCATGAGCGAATGCCGCGCGCTGACCAATCTGATCGGCAACGGCGTCGCCTGCGTGGTCATCAGCATCTCCGAAGGCGAGCTCGACCGCGAGGCGCTGCACGAGACCATGGCCCACCCGCTCGAGATCGGCGAGGCGATGGAGCCGGGCGGGAGTGCAGCATCGTAGGTTGCAAACCAGCCGTCTCAGCGCGATTCCGACGCGGTAGTTTCCCGGAGTGGTCAATTGCTGCGGGACGCGTCACAACAGTTGCGTTGGGATCACGGATTGATACTCATTTTTTCCACCCGACGCGCTGGGGGCAGGGCGTCGGGTTTTTGAAAATCACTGCCATATCAGGACCGCCGGCCGGGATCAGACGATCCCGCCGTGAGTGCGCAACACCTTGGCGGCGAGGTCGAGCCGCCGCGTGACCCCGATCGCCTGCAGGAACGCTTCGTCATGACTGACGACGAGCAGCGCGCCGTCATAGGCCCTCAAGCCGGCTTCGACCGCTTCGATGGACTCGATGTCGAGATGATTGGTCGGCTCGTCCAGGATCAGCAGCGACGGCGGCGATGACCCGCCCAGCACGCAGGCGAGGCCCGCGCGAAACATCTGCCCGCCACTCAGGCTTCTGGCGACTTGCAAGGCGGCATCGGCGCGAAACATGAACCGCGCCAGCGCGGCATGGCATTCGTTCGCTCCCGCCTTCGGATTGAGGCGCCGAAAATTCTCCAGGATGGAGATCGAGGGATCGAGCAGGCTGACCTTCTGGTCGAACAGCGCGAAATCCGGCCTGACCCGCAGGGTGCCCGAGAGCGGACGCAGATCCCCCGCGATGAGTTTCAACAGCGTCGTCTTGCCGGAGCCGTTGGGCCCGACCAGCGCGACCCGCTCCGGGCCGACGACGGCAAATGAGAGATCGCGCAGGACCGGCTGCTCCGGCCGATAGCCGGCGCTGACGCGGTCGAGCCAAAGCACCTCCCTGGCCGCCGGCAGGCCGGTCGCGGGCAGCTTGACGGAGAGCGGCTGAAGAATTTCGATGCGCCCGCGCGCCGTGTCGACGGCTTGAAGCGCTTCCGCGCGCAGCCGCTCGGCGATTTGTGCGGTCTTGCCGCCGGTATCCTCGCTGCGATCCTTGCGCGCCCCCGCCAGGATGCGCGGCATGTCGCCCTTGGCGCGCTTCTTCCTGCCGCCGCTGTCCTTGCGCGCTTTCTTCTCCGCGGCCTCCTGCGCCTTGCCGTCGATCTCGGATAGCTTCCTCTCGGCATGCGCGAGGTCGTGCCTGACGGCGGCGAGCTCGACCGCCTTCTGTTCGCGGTAACGGCTCCAGTTGCCGCCGTATCGCGTGGCTCCGAGCGACGTCAGCTCGACAATCGCATCCATCGTATCGAGCAGGCGCCGATCGTGGCTGACGACGATCGCACCGCCGCGCCAGGCCGCGAGGAGATCGATCACGGCCTTGCGGCCGTCCTGGTCGAGATTGTTGGTTGGCTCGTCCAGCAGCAGGAAGTCCGGCTCGGCAAAGACCAATGCGGCGAGGCGAACCCGCGTGATCTGGCCGCCGGACAGCCGCTCCAGCTCGGTGTCGGGAGCGAGATCAAACCCGAGACGTGCAAGCGCAGCCTGTAGCCGTGCCTCGAGAGTCCAATCGACCTCGGCGAGGTCGTCGGCCGAGACTTCCCCCCGCTCGGCGCGGCGAAGCAGCGCGAGGTGACCTCGCACTCGGAACAAATCGGCCACCGTCGCACCGGCAAGGAGCTGGACATCCTGGCGCAGCAAACCGACGGTTCCGTTGACGACGACGCGCCCCGCCTGGGGAAGATGCTCCCCGGAGATCGACGCGAGCAACGTCGTCTTCCCGACGCCATTGCGGCCGACGAGGCCGGTCCGCTCGGCGCCGAACGTCAGATCGATGTTTGAGAGAAGAGGACGGCCGTCAGGCGTGGACAGCGACAGATTCGACAGGATGATTGAAGCAGGCATGGAATTCCCCGTGAGCAAGGCGGATGGGCTTTGCGGTCGGGGTAAAATCCATGGCTGCGAAGTTCCTGATCGGGGACCCTCTAACTAGTCCCATCGAAGCGCGAGATCAAGGCGCGGCTCGAGGGACGACGGCGCGGAGAGCGCCGACGTCCCTGTCGCGATCAGCCCTTGAGCGCGGTCACCACCACCTCGATCAGCGCGCTGCCGCCGAGATCGGCGACGCCGACGGTGGCGCGGGTCGGCAGATTGTCACCGAAGAACTCGGTCCAGGCCGCGTCCATCTCCTTCTTCTTGGAGAGATCCGTGACGAAGATCGACGCACTGACGATGCGGCTCTTGTCGGTGCCGGCTTCTTTCAGATAACCGGCGATCTTGCCGAGGATGTTGCGGGTCTGATCGCCCATGGACACGCTGGTGTCATCGGCGATGGTGCCGCCGAGGAAGACGAAGCCATTGGCCTCGACGGCGCGGTGCATGATGGGCGTGCGGATGCTGCGGGTGATGCTCATGAGATATCCTCTTGTTGCTAGAGCGTTGAGGGATGGAAGCGGTCGATGCCGAGATCACCGACGCGGGTCTGGGTGCCGCCGTTGACGATCAGCTCCGCCATCACGGCACCGGCGCCGGGGCCGAGCTGAAAGCCGTGCAACGAGAAGCCGAACTGGTGATAGAGGCCCTTGTGACGGCTGCTCGGTCCGAACACGGGAATATCGTCCTTCATCTTCGCTTCGATCCCGGCCCAGGCACGGACGATGGTGGCGCTGCGCATCACCGGAAACAGCTCGAACACGGTGCGTGCGCTGGTCGCGAGGCTCTTCCAGTCCAGCACCGTCTCGTTGCGATCCTGATAGGGCGTTGCCAGATGACCGCCGCCGATCAGCACCGTGCCGTTGGAGAACTGCTTGAAGGAGAGCTTTCGCCCGCGCAGGATCACGACGGGGTCGATGAAGTGCGGCACGCGCGAGGTGATCATCAGCATCGGTGCCACGGTCTCGACCGGCACGGGCTCGCCGAGCGCGGCCGCGATCTTGCCGGCCCAGGCGCCCGCGGCGTTGACCAGCACCGGCGCGGCAAAGGCTTCAGTGCCGACGTCGACATGCCAGAGCCCATCGCTGTACCGGATGTTGCTGGCGGCCACGCCTTCGCGCACGGTCGTGCCGAGCTGCTGGGCCTTGCGCCGGAACGCCGTCGTCGTCTGCGCCGGATTGGCCGCGCCGTCACGGCGCGAAACCACGCCGCCGGGACAGCTTTCAGCCACCGCCGGCACCAGCCGGCGCAATTCAGTCGCGTCGATCAGCTCTTCGTGGGTGAAGCCGAGCGCATTGAGCTCGGCCACGCGCACGCGGCAGACCGCGAGCTCCTCCTCGTTCTCGGCGACCAGCACCTGGCCGTGGCTCTCGAAACTGCAATCGTCGTCGAGGAGATCCTTGATCTTCTCCCAGATTCCCATCGAGCGGATCGAGAGCGGAATCTCCGGGATGTGCCGCGCGAGCTGGCGGACGCCGCCGGCATTGACGCCGGAGGCGTGGCGTCCGGCATAATCCTTCTCGATCAGCACCGGTTTCAGGCCGGCGAGGCACAGATGCAACGCGGTGGAGCATCCGTGGATGCCGCCGCCGACGACGATCGCATCCACGCATCTTGTCATCCGCGCACCACCGCCTTGACGTCGGCCTCGCTTTTCGGAACGGCCGCGAGCTCGGCGAGCGTGATTGGCTTCACCGGCGCGCGCAGCCGGTAATAGCCGATCTCCTGCGGAGACTTGCCGCGCGCCTGCGCCATCAGCTCGGTGACGGTGAGGCCGCAGAGCCGGCCCTGGCACGGGCCCATGCCGGTGCGGCGATAGGCCTTGAGCTGGTTCGGCCCGGTCGCGCCGATCGCGACGGAATCGAGAACGTCCTTTGCCGTGACCTCCTCGCAGCGGCAGACGATGGTGTCGCCGGAGGGAATACGGAACTGCGGCGCGGGGCGGAACAGCGTATCGAGGAAGATACGACCACGCTCGGCCTTGGCGAGATCGGTACGCAACGCTGCCATCGACGGAAATTTTGCGGCAGCCGCGGGTGCCAACGCTTCGACTGCCGCGCGCGCCGCGATGCGGCCGCGCACCACGGCGGCATTGGCACCACCGATGCCGGCGCCGTCGCCGGCGATCGCAATGCCGGCGACCGACGAACTGCCGCTGGCATCCAGCACCGGCGACCAGCACAGTTGCAGATCGTCCCAGCGATGCTCGACACCTGCGGCCATCGCGAGATTAACGTTGGGCACGACGCCCTGATGCAGCAGCAGCAGATCGGCGGGAATGGTCTCGCGCTTGCCGCCGGCGACATAGCCCACGCTGGCGAGCTGGCCGTCGCCGGCCGCCGAGAGCTCCGCGACGCCGGAGACGACCTGCACCTTGGCCTTCACCTCGCGCATCATCGCGAGACCCTTGGCGAAATAGGGTGAGGTCAGGAACGCGAAGGCGTGCGGAAGCGCTGCGAAGTAATTGCCGCGCTCGGTGGTGTCGAGGATGCGGTCGATGCGGCCGCCGAGGCGAAGGATCTGCGCGGCCAGCAGCCAGAGCAGCGGCCCCTGGCCTGCGATCACCGTGCGGCCATCGGGAACCAGAGCCGACGATTTCAGCATCGTCTGCGCGGCGCCCGCGGTCATCACGCCCGGCAGCGTCCAGCCGGGTATTGGAAACGGCCGCTCCAGTGCGCCGGTCGCAAGGATCACGCGCTGCGCCTTGACGAAGGCGGAGGCGCCGCCGACCGAGACGGCGATCTCGAGGTTGCGGTCGAGGCTCCAGACCGTCGCGCGATGAATGACCTCGGCGCTGGTCGCACGCAGCGACTGCACGAGATCGGCACCGACCCAATAATCGGCGCCGAGCTGATTGCGATCGGTTACCGGCGTCGAAGAGATCGCGCGAAACACCTGACCGCCCGGGCCGACATTCTCGTCGAGCAGCAGCGTGGACAAGCCGGCTTCGGCGGATGTCGCAGCGGCGGCAAGGCCCGCTGGTCCCGCGCCGATCACCACGACGTCATAGTCTTCGCGCTTGGGAGCCACAGTCATTTTCCGATCTCCCGCTTGCCCTTCTGGATCTCGATCTGCATGCCTTCGGCAACGGGCACGAGGCAGCCTTGGCGGTTGCCGACACCGTCGATGGTGACGAGGCAGTCGAAGCACACGCCCATCATGCAATAGGGCAGACGCGGTGCGCCGCTCACAGCGGTGGAACGCCGTGCGTCGCGGCCGGAGGCCAGTAGCGCAGCCGAGACGGTGTCACCTTGGCGCGCCGCAACGGCAACGCCGTCGACGAAGATCTCGACCTGCGGTCGCTTGTCCTGTTCGGATCGTCTAAACATGGGGATGCCTCTTGGCTCCTTCAAAATCTCTAATAGCCGCTGTTGTTCGCAGCGCCCGCGGCGCCGAACCGGCTGGCCGAGAACGCGCCGACCAGCTCGGGCTCGAGCGCGCCCTGCGCCACCATGCGCGCGATCTCGAAGGCGTGGTTGGAGGCCAGCGTCACGCCGGAATGGCAGCAGGCGACGAAGGCGCCGGGATGCGTCTCCGACTGGTCGTAGATCGGAAAGCCGTCCTGCGGCATGACGCGAATGCCGGCCCAGCTCCTGACCACGTTGAGCCGCGACAGATGCGGGAACATGCGCTGGGCGCGATCGGTCATCACGGCGCTGATCGAATGCTTCAGCGCACGATCATCCAGCTCGTCTTCCTTGCTGTCGCCGATCATCACCGTGCCCTCGTCGGTTTGGCGGATCGTGGTCAGCGGATGCGGCAGGAACGGCATGGTGCGCTCGGTCACCACGATCTGGCCGCGGGTCGGGCCCATCGGCGCGTAGAGGCCGACCATGGGCGCCAGCGTCTGATTGGCATTGCCGGCGGCGAGCACGATCTTGGCCGCGCGCAGCTCGCCCTTCGGCGTGGTCAGGCGGAATTCGCCGCCGCTCCTGCTGATCGCCGAGACCGGACGCTCCGGAAAATAATCGATGCCGAACGCCCTGAAGCCGGTGTGGAAGGCGCGGAACGTGCGCAGCGAATTGACGTGGCCGTCGAGCGGGCAATAGCTGCCGCCGGAGACCTCCGGCCCGATCAGCGGCAGCGACTTCTTGACCTCGGATGCGGAGAGCATCTCCATCTTGTAGTCGGCAGCACCGGCCTGGTTGTGCATGCGCTTGACCAGCTCGGTGCGCTGGCCGAACTCCTCTTCACCAAGGGTGAGATGAAAACCGCCATTCTGCTGAAGCGAGACATCAAGGCCGGTCTGTTGCTTTAACTCCTCCGCCAGCCGACCCCACGCCTGCGACGCCTGCACGGTCCACACCGTATAGGCGGGCATGCCGAGCCCCTTGCTCTGGACCCAGACCAGCGCAAAGTTTGCGCGGGAGGCGCGTTTGGTGATGTCGCCTTCGTCGAGCACGGCAACGGACTTGCCAAGCCGGCCGAGGCCCCAGGCAATCGCGGAGCCGAGCAACCCGCCGCCGACGACGGCGACGTCGTAATCAGATTTTTGTTTAGACGCGTTTTCTTTACGCGAACCGGCGTCCACTTCGCTCGAAAACGCTTTAGACATAAGTTCTCCTATCGCCCCGTATCGCCGCCCTTGCCGGCGAGCACACGGTCGAGCCCGTAGAAGCGGTCGAGCAGAATGAGGGCGGTCATGGTCACAGCGATCACGCAGGCCGAGACCGACGTCACCAGCGGATCGATGTTGTCCTGGATATAAAGGAACATGCGCACCGGCAACGTCTCGGTACCGGGTGCCGCGAGGAAGACGGTCATGGTGAGATCGTCGAAGGACTGGATGAAAGCGAGCGCCCAGCCGCTGATGACGCCGGGGAGGATCAGCGGCAAGGTCACGCGGCGAAACAGCGTCCAGCCGCCGGCGCCGAGGGAGACCGCGGCTATCTCGACGGTGCGGTCCATGCCTGTCGCTGCCGCAAGCGTCAGCCGCAGCGCGAACGGAAACACGATGATAACATGCGCGATGATCAGCGCGACAAAACTGCCGCCCAGGCCGGCCGAGGTGAAGAAGCGCAGGAAGGCGATGCCGAGCACGACATGCGGGATCATCAGCGGCGACAGGAACAGCGCGGCGAGCGCATCGCGGCCGCGGAATCGATAGCGCGCGATCGCCAATGCCGCCGGCACCGCGAACAGGAGCGCGACGAAGGAGGACAGCGCGCCGAGGCCAAGGCTGACCCAGAAGGCGTGGATGAATTCGGGGTAGTTCGCGATCGTCCTGAACCAGCGCAGCGAAAAGCCGTTGGTCGGCAGCGACAGGAAGCCTTCGGGCGTGAAGGCGACGAGACAGACCACCAGGATCGGCGCCACCATGACGATGACGAAGAAGGTATGGAAGATCAGCGCCAGCGGGCCGTTCCGTCTCATCGGAACACCTCCGCGTAGCGCCGCTCGATCAATGCGTTGCTGCCGACGACGATCAGCACCAGCGCGACCAGCAGCAGCGTCGCGACCGCTGCGCCGAGCGGCCAGTTCAACGTGTTGAGGAACTCGTCATAGGCGAGCGTCGCGGCGACCTTGAGCCGGCGGCCGCCGATGATCGCGGGCGTCGCAAACGCGCTGGCCGAGAGCGAAAACACGATGATCGCACCCGACAGCACGCCCGGCATGATCTGCGGCATGATGATGCGGCGAATGATGGTGGCGGGGCCGGCGCCGAGCGACATCGCGGCATTCTCGATCTGCGGATCGAGCCGCTGCAGCGCAGCCCACACCGAGAGCACCATGAACGGCATCATCACGTGTGCGAGCGCGACCACCATGCCGGTTTCGGTGAACATGAAGGGAATGGGCGAGCTAATCACCCCGAGCGACATCAAGAGCTTGTTGACGAGGCCGTTGTTGCCGCCGAACAGCAGCGCCCAGCCCAGCGTGCGGGCCACCACGGAGATCAGAAGCGGCCCGAGGATGACGAGCAGGAAGAAGCTTTTCCAACGGCCGCTCATGCGGTTGAGGATATAGGCTTCGGGCGCCCCGAGCAGCGCGGTGAGCAGCGTGGTCAGGATCGCGATACGAAAGGTGCGCCAGAACATCTCGGCGTAATAGGGATCGGTCGCGATCTCGTGCCAGTTCTTGAGGATGAAGACCGGCTCGATGCCCTTGTACTGGCCCCAATCGTGGAACGACAGCATCACCGTCATCGCCAGCGGAATCAGCAGCACGCCGACGAACAGCATCAAGGCAGGCGCCGTCAGCGCCCAGGGCGCACGCGCGCTGCGTTCCTCGGCGACCGTGCTCATGCGCCAGCCCTCGCGCGGACGCTCATATCCTCGGGCCGCCAGGTAAGACGAACCGTCTCGCCTTCGGCCGGCTGCGCCTTGCCGTCATTCTGGCGGATCACGATTGCCGGGCCGCATTCGCTGTCGCACTGGAACAGCCAGTGATTGCCCTGGAAGATGCGCGTGACGATTTTTGCGCTGAGGCCGGCATCGCCGAAGCCGATTCTTTCAGGGCGAATGCTGACGGTGACGGGACCGCTGAGGCCCGCCGGGGCCGGCGCACTCCAGGAGCCCGCCGTCACCCGCGCTGGCGTGGCGGTCCGATCGACCGCCGCGGCGAAATCGTTGGTCTTGCCGAGGAATTGCGAGACGAAGGCCGAGGCCGGCTTCTCATAGGTCTCCTGCGGCGTCCCGATCTGCTCGATCTTGCCCTGGCTCATCACCACGATGCGATCGGACAGCGACATCGCCTCGTTCTGGTCATGGGTGACCAGGATCGTGGTGGTGCCGATGGTGCGCTGGATCTGACGCAGCTCGATCTGCATCTCCTCGCGCAGCTTGGCGTCAAGGTTGGACAGCGGCTCGTCGAGCAAGAGCACGCTCGGCTTGATCACCAGCGCGCGGGCGAGTGCCACGCGCTGCTGCTGGCCGCCGGACATGCGGCGGGGATGGCGGTCCTCAAAGCCGGCAAGGCCGACCATCGCGAGCGCGGCACGAACGCGCTCGGCTCTTTCAGTGCGCGGCACGTTGCGCATCTCGAGACCGAAGGCGACGTTCTCCGCCGCCGTCATGTGCGGAAACAGCGCGTAGCTCTGGAACACGATGCCAAGGCCACGCTTGGCCGGATGGATCGCGGTCAGGTCCTTGCCCTCCAGGCGGATCGCGCCGCGGGTGGGATCGAGGAAGCCCGCGATCATCTGCAACGTCGTGGTCTTGCCGCAGCCGGACGGGCCGAGGAAGGAGATGAACTCCCCCTTCCCCACCGAGAGACTGAAGTCATCGACCACAGTCTGCGCCCCGAATTGCTTGGCGACCCGATCGAGCTCGAGATAGGCCATACGCTGTCTCCGCTGCGACGATCAGATCAACGCTCGACCTCGCGATTCCAGCGCTTGGTCCACTCCTCGCGCTTCTCGTTGATGACGGTCCAGTCCGGATTATAGAGCTTGGCCGCACGCTCGCCGATCGGCGCCATCTTGCCGAGCTCCGGCGGGATCACCAGCGACTTCAGCACCGGGCCGTAGCCGTAATCCTTCAGCATCACGAGCTGGATCTTGGGGTCGAGCAGCATCTTGACGAAACTTGATGCCAGCGGCGAGGCGTTCGGCTTGGTGATCGGACACGCCGTGGTCAGCAGCGTCGCAGCGCCTTCCTTCGGGTAGACGAAGTCGACGGGGAAGCCGGTGTTGGCAAAGCTCTGCACACGGCCGGTACCCCACACCGCGATCACGGCCTGGCCGGACTGGAACAGCTCGGTCATCTTGCCCGGCGACGGCTCGTAAGCGAGCACGTTCGGATTGATCTGCTCCTTGAAGATCTTGAAGCCGGAATCGACATTGGTCTCGCCGCCGCCGTTCATCTTCGACAGCATCACCAGCGCTTCGAGACCGTAGGTGTTGTTGATCGGCGGGATCACCAGCTGTTTTGCGTATTTCGTATCCTTCAGGTCATTCCACGAGGTCGGCGGCGCCCAGCCTTTCTCCTTGAACACCTTGGTATTGTACATCAGCCCGGTCGCGACGATGCCGATGGCGACTGCGCGATCGTCCTTGAAGCGCGCGGTGTCGTAGAGAT
This sequence comes from Bradyrhizobium sp. CCBAU 65884, assembly GCF_028128835.1. Lineage (NCBI taxonomy): Bacteria > Pseudomonadati > Pseudomonadota > Alphaproteobacteria > Hyphomicrobiales > Nitrobacteraceae > Bradyrhizobium > Bradyrhizobium sp. CCBAU 65884. The sequence goes on from NZ_LBJU01000124.1 coordinate 53,514, forward strand.
CGGCCGGCAGTCCCTCGAGCTTGCCGCAGAAGCCGAGCTGGATCGCCTGGTACATCGGGCCGTCATCGACGATGGCGACGTCGATCTGCTGGTTGCCCTTCTGCGCCTGGAGTTTTGCCAGCGTGTCGGTGGAATTGCCGGCGACGTATTCGACCTTGACGCCGTTCTCCTTCTCGAAGGCCGGAATCACCTCGTCGCGGATCGTCTTCTCGAACGAGCCGCCATAGCCGGCGACGTAGAGCGTCTTTTGCTGGGCCGAAGCGGCCGACGGGGCGGCAATGAGCGCTGCGATGCTGACCGCGGTCAGAAGGCGAAGAGTCTTCATGTGGACCGATCTCCATACCGGAATGAGGTGACGTGCCGACGAGTCTCGCTGGCTGAAGCCTCTTCCGCATTTCCTTCCGCGCAATCCCGTCTCCAAGCAGGCTCCGGCGCCCGTACGGCGGGTTTTGACGCGATCTGGAGGCTTGAACCCCTCCAATCTGCCGAAAAAGCGGGCTGTCTCCAGTCCTGATGAAAAAGATCGCAACCTATACTTCCATCGTCCAATGAATAATGGCAACCTCTGTATGCCTAAATGTTATGGATGGATTTGGAATGGCGCGGATCAATTCGCGGCAGGTGGAGGCCTTCCGCGCGACCATGCTGACCGGCAGCGTCACCGAGGCCGCGAAGCTGATGGTGGTGACGCAGCCCGCTGTCAGCCGGTTGCTGCGCGACTTCCAGGCCCTCTTGAAGATGGAGTTGTTCGAGCGGCGCGGCACCGGCCTCGTGCCGACCGCCGCGGCAATGGCGCTCTATACCGAGGTCGAACGGTCCTTCGTCGGTCTCGAACGCATCACGGCTGCGGCCGAAGAAATCCGTGGCCGCCGCACTGGCTCGCTGCGCATCGCCGCGCTGCCGGCGCTGGCGAACGGCTATCTGCCACGACTTGCCGGTCATTTCCTGATGGAACGGCCCAACCTCAACCTGGCCTTCTTCGGCGTAATCTCGCCGATCGTGGTCGACTGGGTCTTGAACAATCAATGCGACATCGGCTTTGCCGAGGTGCCGATTGCCCATTCCGGCCTGCCGAGCCTGCGACTGCCGGCGCTGGCGCGCGTCGCGGTGCTGCCGACCGGACATCGCCTCGCAGAGAAGGAAGTGCTGGAGCCGCGCGATTTCGAGGGCGAGACGTTCATCTCGCTGTCGGCGGGATCGTCGAGCCGGCACCTCGTCGACCAGGTGTTTCACCGCAGCGACGTCCGCCGCGTGCTCAGGGTCGAGACCACGCTGTCGGAGATCATGTGCGGGATGGTGTCATCGGGGCTCGGGGTCTCGATCTGCGATCCCTTCACCGCACAGGAGTTCGCGACGCGCGGCGTCGTCGTGCGGCGCTTCCTGCCGCGCATCGACTTCGAATTCTCCGCCGTCTTCCCGGCGCAGCGCAGTCCGTCGCCGGTGGCGCTGGATCTGGTGGAGACCATGCGCAAGGCGCTGATGGAGTTCGAGGGCGACGCTGGCCTCAGCCGTTGAACGCGGCCTGCGCCTCCGGCAGATCCCAGATCTTGCCGATCGCGGCGCTGCCCGCTGCGGTGATCGCCGCTTCTTCGGCGCCGAGATAGCGGCCGGCATCGACCAGCACGCGGCCATCGACGATCACCTGATCGATATTGGCGCGGTTGGCGAGCGCGATCAGCGCGCGGCGGGGATCGAACAGCGGCTGGAGATGCGGATGGGTGAGATCGACCACGGTGAGATCGGCGGTCGCGCCCGGCTCGATCCGGCCGAGATCCGGTCGCTTGATGACGTCGGCGGCCACGGCCGTGTTCGCTTCGATCAACTCGGGCGAATTGGCGACATCGGCGCGCTGCGAGGTGGTCTTGGAGATCAGTGACGCCGCATTGAGCTCACCGAGCAGATCCATGTTGTAGCCGTCGGTGCCGACCACGGTGCGCACGCCATGCTCGGCGAACCGGCTGAAGGCCGCGGTGACGCCGGCGCGCGCGAACACGCGCGGGCAATTCAGAACGGTCATGCCGCGCGCGGCCATCAACTTGAGATCGTCGTCGCTGCTGAACATGCAATGCGCCGCCATCAAATCGGGCGCGAGCAGGCCGAGCCAATCCAGATATTGCGCCGGCGTGCGGCCGCCATAGCGCCTGCCGATGGTCTCGACCTCGGCGCGGCTCTGCGCCATATGGGTCGTGACGGGCACGCCGAGCTCGCGCGCTCGCACGGCGCAAGCTCTCAGGAGGTCGGGGCCGCAGGTGTCGGTGGCGTGCGGGCTCATGGCGAGGCCGATGCGGCCGTCGCCGCGATTGTTCCAGCGCTGGTAGAGCGCATCCCACGTCGCCATGTCGGCGGCGCCGTCATCGCCGGAATATTGCACTACGCCGTCGGGGCCGGCCTTGGCGTCCGACGTCGAGAACAGATAGGGCGCGCCATAAAAGCGAATGCCCATCTCCTCGGCGGCGTCGAACATTTCAGGGATCGAATTGCGGAACGGCTCCATCACCGTGGTGGCACCACCCTTGAGGAGCTGGAGGATGCCGAGCCGCGCCACCGCCATGCGTTCTTCCGCCGACAGCAGATCGGCGCCGCGCTTGGTCAGCGGCAGCAGCACCGTGTAGACGATGCTCTGGTTGTTCTTGCGGCCGTTGCCGTCCTCGGTATGGCTGCGCGCTACCGCCTCGCTGAAGCAGTGATTGTGCAGGTTCAGCAAGCCCGGCAGAACGAAGCGGCCGGGGCGGTCGTAGACCTCGTCCGCGCGCGGCCTGTCGCGCGTGACCGCGGCGATCCTCTTGCCTTCGATAAGGACCCAACGGTCGCGCAGCACATCCTGCGCACCGTCTTTCCGTGACAGCACATAGCTGCCGAAGATTGCGATCGTGCTCATGCGGGGCGTACGTTCCAGAAGACGGCGGTGCCGTCGAGAATGCCGGTGATGGCCTTGCGATAGGCGGTCGGCTGCTTGTACAGGCCGATCGGGATGTAGGGAATCTCCTCGAACGCGACTGCCTGGATCTCGCGGCAGATGCGCTGCTGCTCGGCGAGCTCGGAAGCGGCCAGCCATTGGCTGCGCAAGGCGCCCATCTTCTCGCTCGCATACCAGCCGGCGACCTTGCCCTCGCCGCGGATGTTGGTGTTGCCGGCCGGGTTGAGCCAGTCGATGCCCTGCCAATTGCCGACCGCCGCGCTCCAGCCGCCCTGCCCGACCGGATCCTTCTTGAGCTGGGGCTGTAGCACGACGGCGAAATCGAGCCCGGCATATTCGACGTTCATGCCGGCCTTGCGCAAGCTATCGACCGCGATCTCGCCGAGCGGCTTCTGCGCCAACGAATTGGTGGGCACGAGCACCACGATCTTCTCGCCCTTGTAGCCGGCCGCCTTCAGGTCGGCCTTGACCCTGGCATAGTCGCGGGCCCCGCGGAACACATCGAGGCCGACCTCGCTCGCCATCGGCGTACCGGGCGCGAAGTAGCCGATCGGCGAGACCTGAAAGGCGGGATCGACACCGGCCACCGCCGTCATGAACGCGGACTGGTCGATCGCACCGAGCAGCGCGCGGCGGAGGGCGGGATTGTCGAACGGCGGCTGCAGATGATTGAGCCGCAGCATGCAGGCGTAACCGCGGGGATCAAGAATGCGCGTCTCGATGTCACCGGCAGCCTTGATCACCGGCAACAGATCGTGCGGCGTGGTCTCCTGCCAGTCCTGCTCGCCGGTCTGCAGCGCGGCGACGCCGGTGCCGGCATCGGGCGTGGTGGTCCAGACCACGCGGTCGTAGTGCACGATCTTCGGGCCCGCGGTCCAATCCGGCTTGCCGTCGGTGCGGGGCTGATAGCGCTCGAATTTGGCGTAGGCGTTGCGCGCGCCCTGCACGCGCTCGTCGGCGAGGTAGCGGAACGGGCCGCTGCCGATCACCTCGGTCAGCGGCTTGAACGGATCCTGGCTCGCCAGCCGCTCCGGCATCATGAAGCAGGCATTGATCGCGGCCTTGCCGAGCGCCTGCGGCAGCAGCGGGAACGGACGCTTGAGACGGAAGCGGATGGTGCGATCGTCGGCGGCGGACAGCTCGTCGGTCGCCTCCATCAGCTCGCCGCCAAAGCCGTCGCGCGCGGCCCAGCGGCGGATGCTCGCCACGCAGTCGCGCGCGAGCACGCGCTCGCCATCGTGCCAGAACAGGCCGTCGCGCAAGCTGAGATCCCATTGCAGCCCGTCACCGGAGATGACGTGGCCCGACAGCATCTGCGGCGAGACCTGGAGCGAGGCGCTCATGCCATAGAGCGTGTCGTAGACCATGAAGCCGTGGTTCCGCGACACTTGCGCGGTCGAGTAGATGGGATCGACGAAGGCGAGATCGATCACAGGGATGAAGCGCAGCGTGGACTGGGATTCGGCGCGGACGATGCCCGGAAACGAAAGTGCCGGCATGGCTGCGGCGGCCTTGAGGAGCGAACGGCGGGAGATGGGCATTACAGAAGGCTCCTGAAGGGTCTTACGTATTCAACAAGATCGCGCCGATCGCAGCCGCCACCGCCTGCTGCGCCGGCTCGACCACGGGCACGCCGATCGCATCCGCGATCGCCACACGATGCGAGGCCATGCCGGCGCAGCCCATTACCACGACATCGGCGCGGGATTGCATGACCAGCGCGCGGCCGGCCTCGATCAATCGTCCCCGGATATCGGCGGCTGCGGTCTCGGCTGCGCTCGCGCCGACCGACCAGCTTCCGGCATAGCGGCCGTCGACGCCCATCACCCGCACCATCCGTTGCTGGCGCCGGATGCTCGACGGCGACAGCGCGATGATGCCGAAACGTTCGCCGAGCATCAGCGCGCGAAAAATGCCGCACTCGGCGATGCCCAGCACCGGGCGGCCGCCGGCAGCCTCGCGCACCGCATGCAGACCGGGATCGCTGAAGCAAGCGAGCACGAAGGCATCGGCGTCGTCGCGCGACACACGATTCACCAGCGGCATGACGACGCTATCGGCATCACGCTGCGAGCTGATTCCCGGTGGCCCCTCGGCAAGGCCGACGACCTCGATGTCAGGCCCGCCGGCGATCCGCAGCGGCGCGACCGCCTCGTCGATCGCCGCCGTCACGGACGTCGAGGAGTTCGGGTTGATGACGAGGATGCGGGTCATGGCGCTCCCTAACGGTTACCGGCCTCATGCCGCAGGAAGTTTTCCGCGATCTTCTCGCCGGTCGTGATCCAGACATCCGGACAGGATTTTGCGTAAGTCAGGAACTCGCGCAACAGGCGCAGCCGCATCGGGCGGCCGCTGCATTGCGGATGCAGCACCGTCGTCACCATCGCGCCCCAGTCGCGGACCTCGTCCAGCTCGTCCTTCCAGATCGAGAGCACATGTTCCTTGGGGAAGATCGAGCGCGGGCTGAAGCGGGCGGAGAGACCATGCATCCAGTCGTCATAGCTCGCGGTCACCGGCAGCTCGATCGTGCCGGGCTTGCCGTCGGCAAGACGATGGCGATAGGGCCGCACGTCGTCGCGGAACGAGGAGGTATAGACGATGCCATGACGCACCAGCGCCACCCGCAGCTCCTCGGTGAACTCGCCATAGGGCGCGCGATAGCCGGTCGGCTTCACGCCAAGCCGGCGCTTCAGCGCCTCGAAACCGCGCGCCAGCTCCTCCTCGATCCAGGGATCGCCGGGATCGGGCAGGAGATGATGATAGCCGTGATGTCCGATCTCGTGGCCGGCCTTGAGAATGGACTCGGCCATCGCGGGATGCGCATCGACCGACCATCCCGTGACGAAGAAAGTCGCCTTGAGATCGAGCTGGTCGAGCAGCTCCAGCAGCTTGGGCGTGCCGACACGGGCCTCATAGCCGCCATAGCTCATGGTGATGAGCCGCTGGGCGTGACCTGCGTCCTTGCTGGTCCACGCGCTCTCGGCGTCCACGTCGAACGACAGGAACATCGCCGAATTGTACGGCTTCGGCCAGGGATAGTCCGGCGCGGGATCCGCGGTGTTGGCCGGGACGAGCGGGATGCTTTGGAGTGCTTTACTGTCCAGCATTGATGGTCGCCTTCTCGAGTGCGTTGTCCGTCAGTTTCCACTTGGCAAGCAGCGTGCGATAGGTGCCGTCCGCGATCAGCGCGTCGACTGCCTCCAGCATCGCCTGCTGCAGCGCCTTTTCCTTGACCGGCAGCGCAATGCCGGTGAATTGCTGTGCGATGGGCTCGCCCACCGTTGCATAGGTGCCGGGCTCGAGATCCATGATGTAAGGCAGCGTCTCGTTGCCCTGGGCGGCGGCATCGATGCGGCCCTGCCTGAGCTGGGTGCGCGCGTCGGCTGAGCCGTCGGTGCCGACGAACTGAATCGGACTGCTGCCGCAATTCTTTTCGCTCCACGCCGCGATTTGCGCCGGGAACATGGTGCGGCGACTGGCTCCGACCTTCTTGCCGCAGAGCGATGCGGCGTCCTTGAACTCAGCCTTGCGCGACTGCTGCACGAAGAACTGCGGACCGCTGCGTAGATAATCGACGAAAGACGCGACCTCGTGCCGGCTGGCATAGTCGGTGAAGCCGGACAGGATGGCGTCCACGCGCCCCGTCGAGATCGACGGCATGAACTCGGCAAAGCTGGTTTCGGTCCATTCGATCTTGACGCCGAGCTTGCGGCCGATGGCTTCACCGAGATCGATGTCGAAGCCGGACAGCGCGTTGGTCGCGGGATCGCGGAACTCCATCGGCGGATAGTTCGGCACCAGCGCCACCTTGATGCTGCCCCGCTTGGCGATCTCCGCGGGCAGATCGATCGCCATCACCGACGCGTTCATGACGCCGAGGAACGCTGCCGCAACCAAAAGTCTCTTCATCAACACGCTCCCATTCAGATCACAGCGGAAAGAAAAGCCCTGGTGCGCTCCTCGCGCGGGGCGCCCAATACGTCCGATGCGCGGCCCTGTTCGACGATCGCGCCCTGGTCCATGTAGACGACGCGATCAGCGACCTCGCGCGCGAAGCCGAGCTCGTGCGTCACCACCATCATGGTCATGCCGCTCTTCGCCAGTTCCTTCATCACGGCAAGAACCTCGCCGACGAGCTCGGGATCGAGCGCGCTGGTCGGTTCATCAAAGAGCATCAGCATCGGCTTCATCGCCAGCGCACGCGCGATGGCGACACGCTGCTGCTGGCCGCCCGAGAGTTGTGCGGGATACCAGTCCGCCTTCGCGGACAATCCGACGCGGCGCAGCAGCTCGAGCGCTTCCCTGCGCACCTCATCGGGTTTGCGTCCCTGCACCTGGACCGGGCCTTCGGTGATGTTCTCCAGCGCCGTCTTGTGCGGAAACAAATTGAAGCGCTGGAACACCATACCGGTCTTCAGCCTCTGCCGCCCGATCTCGCGCTCGCTGAGACGGTGCAGCCGTCCGCTTTGCTCTCGCACCCCGAGCAATTCGCCGTCGAGCCAGATGCCGCCGGCATCGATCGTGGCCAGCTGGTTGATGCAGCGGAGCAGCGTGGTCTTGCCCGAGCCGGAGGCGCCGATCAGGCACATCACCTCGCCGGGCCAGACGTCGAGCGAGACGCTTTTGAGAGCCTGGAACTCGCCAAAATTCTTGGCGACGGAGCGGATCGCGACGAGGGGCTTTGTCATCGCGCAAGCCGCAATGTGCCGCGCGCAAAACGGCGTTCGAGCAGCATCTGGAGCGGGGTCAGGATCGAGACCACGAGCAGGTACCAGAGCCCGGCGACGATCAAGAGCTCGATCACGCGGGAATTGGCGTAGTAGATGTTCTCGGCGTTGTGCAGCAGCTCCGGATACTGGATGACACTCGCGAGCGAGGTCGCCTTCACCATGCCGATGAACTCGTTGCCGAGCGGCGGGATCACCACGCGCATCGCCTGCGGCAGCACGATCCGGTGCAACGCGCGCAACCGTCCCATGCCGATCGCCTGCGCCGCTTCATACTGCCCGATGTCGACCGACAACATGCCGGCGCGCATCACCTCGGAGGTGTAGGCGCCCTGGTTGATGCCGAGCCCGAGCAGCGCGGCAAGGAACGGCGTCATGACGTCAACGGCGCGCGCGCTCCACAAGCCGGGAATGCCGATGGTCGGGAACACCAGCGCGAGGTTGAACCAGAGCAGCAGCTGCAGGATCAGCGGCGTGCCGCGGAACAGCCACGTGTAGCCGGCGGCGGCCGTCTTCAGCACCGGATTGGGCGACAGCCGCATGATCGCGACGATGATGCCCAGGACGATGCCGAGCGTCATCGCCAGCACCGCCATCACCATGGTGTTGACGATGCCTTCGAGAATGACTTTTGCGGTCAGGAAGCGGCTGACATAGGACCATTCGATCTGCCCGTTCGCAAACGCGCGCGCAATGGCCGCGAGCACGAGAATGATGAGCGCGGCGCTGAGCCAGCGAAACCAGTGCGGCTCGCGCGCGATCCTCATCCCCGACAGATCAGGGAAACCTTCCGCGAGTGCCGGCGCCGGCTTCATTGCGGCGCCGCGTTGAGCATGGGCTGGGCGACCGCGTTGGCCCCTAAGCCCCATTTGTCGAGAACAGCCTTATAGGAGCCCTCGGCGATCATGGCGGTGAGCTTCTCGGTCACGACCTCGCGCAGGGCGGCATCGTCCTTGCGGAACATGATGCCTTGATAGCCTTTGGCGAAGGGCTCGCCGACGACGCGGTATTTGCCGGGCTCCTGCGTTTGCGCGTAAGGCAGCGTCTCGCTGCCCTGCACGGCGGCATCGATGCGGCCTTGCTTGAGCTGGTTGCGGACGTCGATCGAATTCTCGCCCGGAACGTACTGGATGGCAGGCTTGCCGGCCGGCTCGCAATTCTGCTTGCTCCACTTCTCGATCTCGACCGGGAAGCTGGTGCTGCGGGTGGTGCCGACCTTCTTGCCGCAGAGATCGGTCGCGTCTTTGGCTCCATTGTCCGCCACGACGAAGAATTGCGGGCCGGTCTGGAGGTAATCGACGAAATCGGCGGTCTCGCGCCGCGAAGCCCGGTCCGAGATGCCGGACATGATGAAGTCGGCGCGCTTGGTCTGCAGCGAAGGGATCAGCTCGGCGAACGGCGTCTCGCTCCAGACGATCTTGAGGCCGCCGAGCCGCTTGGCGAGCTCGTTGGCAAGATCGATGTCGAGCCCGACCAGCTCATTGGTCGCGGGATCGCGATACTCCATCGGCGCATAGGTGGAGTTGACCGTGAGCTTCAGCGTGCCCGCCTGCTTGATCTCCGCGGGAAGCTCGGCCGCCTGTGCCGACGTCGCGGCAGCCAGGGTTGCAAGGGCGAAGAAATGCGAAAGGCGTGTCATGTCAGCTCCTTTGCCAACGCCGCGACCGGCCGTTTGAAATCAATCCGCATCGAGAACGGCCGGCTCGATGACGCCTGCACGTTCAGTGATCACCCTGTATTGCTCCGGCCGCCGGTGGGCGGCGAAGTTGAACATCTTGTCCTTGCCCTGGCGACACAGGTCGAGATCGATGTCGGCGACGATCACTTCATCTGCGAGCGTCTGCGCCTGCGCGACGATGCGCCCATTCGGATCGACGATGCAGGAGCCGCCGATCAGTCCGGAGCCGTCCTCCTCGCCCGCCTTCGCCACCGAGATCGCCCAGGTCGCGTTCATGTAGGCGTTGGCCTGCGTCACCAATGTCGAGTGGAAGGTGCGCAGGGCGCCGTCTTCGGTGGTGCCGCCATTGGGATCGTAGGCAGCCGAATTGTAGCCGATACAGACAAGCTCGACGCCTTGCAGGCCGAGCACGCGCCAGGATTCCGGCCAGCGGCGATCGTTGCAGATCATCATGCCCATGATGGCGTGGGCCCAGGCCGAGCCGGCGCGGAAGGCGGGAAAGCCGAGATCGCCATATTCGAAATAGCGTTTCTCGAGTTGCTGGTAACGTGCGCCCGGCCGCGGCTCCACCGAACCCGGCAGGTGAACCTTGCGATAGCGGCCCAAGATCTCACCGTCGCGATCGACCAGGATGGCGCAATTGTAGCGGCGGCCGTCAGCGGTCTGCTCGGCATAACCGACATAGAAGCCGACGCGAAGCGCCCGCGCACGATCGAACAGTTTAGCCACCGCAGGGTTCGGCATTCCGCGCTCGAAATAACGGTCGAGCGCCTCACCCTCGAGCAGCCAACGCGGGAAGAAGGTGGTGAAGGCAAGCTCGGGGAACACCACGAGGCTGGCGCCGCGGCCGGCCGCCTCCTCCAGCAGTGCAAGCATCCGCGACAACGTATGCTCGCGCGTATCGGCTTTTTGCGTCGGCCCCATTTGAGCGGCGGCGGCGCGAAGGACACGAACCAAGTTTGCCTCCAATCTGTGCGCAGTGCTGCCTCAATGGGCGAATGAACCCTTTGATGCGACGTGCAAATCCGCTGCCATTACGGGCGAGCGGGGCTGCAAAATCAATTCGTTCTGCTATGATGTTTTGGCCCTGAGTATAATCGGCAGTGATATGAACCTGCGTCAGCTCGAAATCCTGCGCGCCGTCATCCGCCATCGCACCACGGTCGCGGCGGCGGACGAACTGGCCCTCTCGCAGCCCGCGGTCAGCAATGCGCTGAAGACGATGGAGGCGCAGGCGGGCTTCGCGCTGTTCGAGCGGGTCAACAACCGGCTGTTTCCGACCGCGGAAGCGATGGCGCTGTACAAGGAGAGCGAGGCGATCTTCGCGCTGCACGCAAAACTCGAGAACCGCGTGCGCGATCTGCGCGAGAACCGCTCCGGGCACCTTGCCATCGTGGCGACGCCGCCGCTGGCCTACAGCATCATTCCCTCCGCGCTGTCAGGCTTCCTGCGGCGTCGCCCGGAGACGCGCGTGTTCTTCGACGTGCGCCGCTACGAGGGCATCATCGAGGGCGTGCTCAGCCGTGTCGCCGAGCTCGGCTTCGCGCTCGGGCTGACGCATCATCCCGGCATCGCGCACGAGGTGGTGCATACCGGCGAGATGGTGTGCGTATTGCCGCCGCAGCACCCGCTCGCCGAAAGGCCCGTGATCTCGGCTTCGGATCTGTCCGGCCTGCCTTTCATCGGGCTCGAACGCGGCACGCGGCTGGGTGAAGCCGTGCGCGACAGTTTTGCCCGCGCCGGCGCGCCGTTTCAGCCGACCGTCGAGGTGCGCTACTGCAACACGGCCTGCGTGTTAGCTGCCGCCGGCGTCGGCGCCGCGGTGGTCGATCCCTACTCGCCGCGACAGAACGGCGGCAGCGGCCTCGTTGTCCGCCCGTTCACGCCGACGACGCACGCGGTCGCCTATATGCTATGGTCGGAAGCCGAGCCGCTGTCGCGCCTGGCCAAGGCCTTTCTCAACGAGGTCCGCAAGGAAAGTGCACTGCTGGAGCGTACAGCGTCACACCAGCAATATAGGGCAGAAGGCGGCTGAGCATGATCCGGAAAAGTGTGAAGCGGTTTTCCGGAAAGATCATGCTTGAACAACAAACAAAGCGCGATGACGATTCATTCTGATCTCATCGCGCTTTGGCTTCGCAACCTTCCGGGGGGCACATGGCACGCATCACCATCATCGAGACCGGACAGGTCCCGCAAAAATATCGGGAGCAGCACGGCTCGTTCCCGGACATGTTCGAACGCATGGTCCGCACCGAGGACCCGACGGCCACGGTGGACGTCGTCAGCATCCCGAACGGCGACGCGCTTCCCGATCCGGGCAAGCTCGAGGCCGTGCTGATCACCGGCGCGGCAGCAGGCGTCTATGACGGGCTCGACTGGATCGCGCCACTGGAGCATTTCGTCCGTACCGCTTACGCCAACAAGACGCCGATGGTCGGAATCTGCTTCGGCCATCAGTTGATCGCGCAGGCGCTCGGCGGCACCGTGCGCAAGTCGGAGAAAGGCTGGGGCATCGGCCGGCACGTCTATCAGGTGCTGCCGGAGAACGGCGTCATTGCCTGCGAGGAGGTTGCAATCGCCGCCTCACATCAGGATCAGGTGATCGAGCCGCCCAACGACGCGCTGACGATCCTGTCGTCGGAGTTCACCCCGCATGCCGGCCTGCTCTACGCCAATGGCACGACGCTGACCGTGCAGCCGCACCCGGAGTTCGACGTGGCGTTTGCGCAAGTGTGCTGCGATCTGCGCGACGGCAAGGCTCCGGATGACGTGGTGGCGGCGGCGCGCGCATCGCTGGCCGAGCCGATGGACAATGCGAAGCTCGGTGGGGCGATTACGCGGTTTCTGGCAAGGCGGTGAGACTTCACCTCGCCCCGCTTGCGGGGAGAGGTCGGATTGCATCGAAGATGCAATCCGGGTGAGGGGGACTCTCCGCGAGTCCGTCTGCCATCGAATTTGCTGAAGCAGCCCCTCACCCCAACCCTCTCCCCGTAAGAACGGGGAGAGGGAGAGGAAGCGCCTCAGAACGGACTCTCCCCCAATCCCGGCACATCGGCCGGCCGCGGCCCCGGCGCGGCCCAATGAAAGCGGCGGTCCTTCTCCGCAATGGCGATGTCGTTGATCGAGGCTTCGCGCCGCTTCATCAGGCCGTGCTCGTCGAACTCCCACTGCTCATTGCCGTAGGAGCGATACCACTGGCCGCTCGCGTCGTGCCATTCGTACTGGAAGCGCACGGCGATGCGGCTCTCGTCGAAGGCCCAGAGGTCCTTGATCAGGCGGTAGTCCTGCTCCTTCTCCCATTTGCGGGTGAGGAACGCGACGATGGCCTCGCGGCCCTGCAAGACCTCTGAGCGATTGCGCCAGCGGCTGTCCTCGGTATAGGCGAGCGAGACCCGCACCGGGTCGCGTGAATTCCAGGCGTCCTCGGCCATGCGGGCCTTTTGCGCGGCGGTCTCACGGGTGAAGGGCGGAAGCGGCGGGCGCGACATGATGGCCTCATCGGTTGGTCGAGGCCGCAATCTATCGCCGCGACTGGTGGAGTCGATAGGCCATCACAAATCGGGCGATCACTTATCGGGCGATCAGGAAATCAGATCGGCCTTCATCAACGCGCGGATCGATTTCGGGATCGGCTGGGCGCGGCCGCCGCTGATGAAGGCGACGCGCACCTCGGCCTTCACCAGAACCTCCTCGCCGCGACGCACTTCCTGCGCCAGCATGATCGAGGCGCCCTTCACCGCAACAGGCCAGGTCACGACGTCGAGCACGTCGTCCATCCGAGCGGGTTTCAGGAAATCCAGATGCATCGAGCGCACCACGAAGGCAAAGCCGGCACCTTCGGTCTCCACCTGGTCGAACAGCGCCTGCTGCTCGGCGCCCATCAGCCGGAGGTGATTGGTGCGGCCGCGCTCCATGTAGCGCAGATAATTGGCGTGATAGACGATGCCGGAGAAATCCGTGTCCTCGTAATAGACGCGGACCTGCATGTGGTGGCGGCCGTCGCGGATCTCGCCGTCGAGATGAGCTGTCACGTCGCGAGCCTCTTCGCTTGTCGCTAACCGCCCCGTTTTGCGCAAAAACGGCCGGACGCGCAAGCGCAGCTAGGACACGGCGAGCCCTGTCCTTCCCAGCGTCACCTCGACGATCTCGGGCGGCACGCCGACGCGGATCGGCATGATGCTGCAACCGAGGCCACCGGAGACAATGAGGTCGCATTTCAGCCGGAAGTGGCCATAGGCGAGGCGCAGGCCGTTCTTGGGCGAAACCGCCGGCGACCAGCCAAGCAGGCGAACCTGGCCGCCATGGGTATGACCGGACAGTTGCAGCGCGACGCGCCCGGGTACGAGCGGCGCGATGTTGGGCTCGTGCGCGAGCAGGATGACCGGCGCATCGTCGGTGACCTTCGCCAGCGTGGCGTTAAGATCGTCGGCGCCGAAGCGGCCGATGCTGCGGAAGCGCCGCGCCGGCAGGAAGGCCAGCTGATCGCCGAGCCCCGCAAGCCAGAACGGGCGGCCGTCCTTGGTGAGGCGCACCACGTCATTCTCGTAGACGGGGATGCCGGCCGTCTCCAGCGCGCGATGGGCGATCGTCGGCCCATACCCTGCCTGCTGCACCGTCCTGTCGTCCCAATAATCGTGGTTGCCCATCACGGCATGGACGCCGAGCGGCGCCTTCAGGCGGGCCAGCACCCTCGCCCATTCGCGCGACGGGATGAGGCGCGTGACCTGGTGCACGCCGGCGACATAGTCGCCGAGCAGCACGACGAGGTCGGCCTTCAGCGCGTTGGTGCGGTCGACGATCGACTCGATCCGCTCCAGCGACATCCAGGGATCGCAGGCATGAATATCGGCGATGGCGGCGATCTTCAGCGGAAGATCCGCCGGCCATTGCCGCGGCGTCGGATGATAGCGGGTGACGCGGAGCCGCAGCACCGGCTCGATGCCGACGCCATAGGCGGCGGTCGAGACGCCGAGGGCGGACAGACCGCCGATGGAACGGATGAGATGACGGCGCGTGATCATGAAGACCCGATCGTAATGCGCCTTGTTGATGCGGTCCGATTGGAGCGGAATTGGGGTGCGTTCGTGCAGAACGTCTGCACGAGATTACCAGAAATTCATGATAGAAGGAGCGCGCTGCATTGGCGCAGCTCAGTCGTCGCTCTCGTCCGTGCCGAACAGGCCGAATTGTGCCGCCGCATCGCGCGAGGGCTCGGCGATGCCGAGATGGCGGAAGGCATGCGAGGTGAGCAGACGGCCGCGCGGGGTGCGCTGGAGATAGCCGCACTGGATCAGATAGGGCTCGATGATGTCCTCGATCGCATCGCGCGGTTCAGACAGTGCAGCAGCCATGGTCTCGACCCCGACCGGGCCGCCGCCATAGTTCATCGCGATGGTCGTGAGGTAGCGACGGTCCATCGCGTCGAGGCCCGCGGCATCGACCTCGAGCGCGCTCAGGGCGTGGTCGGCGATCTTGCGGTCGATCTTGTCGGCATCGGCCGCCGAGGCGAAATCGCGCACGCGGCGGAGCAGGCGGCCGGCGATACGCGGCGTGCCGCGAGCGCGGCGCGCGATCTCGTTGGCGCCGTCCGCGCTCATGCCGACATTGAGCACCCGTGCCCCGCGGGTGACGATGCTTTCGAGTTCCTCGATGGTGTAGAAGTTGAGCCGCACCGGAATGCCGAAACGATCGCGCAACGGATTGGTGAGCAGGCCGGCGCGCGTGGTGGCGCCGACCAGGGTGAATTTCGACAGCTCGATCTTCACCGAGCGCGCCGCCGGGCCCTCGCCGATGATGAGGTCGAGCTGAAAGTCCTCCATCGCGGGATAGAGCACCTCTTCCACCGCCGGGCTCAGGCGGTGGATCTCGTCGATGAAGAGCACGTCGCGCTCTTCGAGATTGGTGAGTAGAGCTGCGAGATCGCCGGCCTTGGCGATGACGGGACCCGACGTGGCACGAAAGCCGACGCCGAGCTCCTTGGCCACGATCTGCGCCAGCGTGGTCTTGCCCAGGCCCGGGGGACCTACGAACAGGACGTGATCCAGCGCCTCGCCGCGCTTGCGCGCCGCCTCGATGAAAATGGAGAGGTTCTTGCGCGCCTGCTGCTGGCCGACGAAATCGGACAGCGATTGCGGGCGTAGCGCGGTGTCGCCGACATCGTCGCTGCGGCGCTCGGGCGAGACCATGCGGTTGGCCTTGGGATCGCTCACTCAGCGAACTCCTCGTAGGGTGGGCAAAGGCGCGCTTCGCGCCGTGCCCACCATGTCTCCGATCGGTTGAAAGATGGTGGGCACGCTGCGCTTTGCCCACCCTACGAGACCGACCATTGCCGCGCTCACTTCGCCAGTTCCTTCAGGCCGAGGCGAATGAGCTGCGCCGTCTCGGCATTCTCGCCCGCGCTGCGCGACGCGGATGCAATGGCGGCGGCCGCCTGCGGCTGGCCATAGCCGAGATTGACCAGCGCCGAGATCGCGTCCGCCACCGGGCGCGGTGCCCGCTGGTCGTCGACGGCGCCGGCAAGATGCACCACAGCCGGATCGACATTGGCGAAAGCCGGCGCCTTGTCCTTTAATTCGGTAACGATGCGCTCGGCGACCTTGGGGCCGACCCCGGGCGTGCGCGCCACCGCGGCCTTGTCGCGCAGCGCAATGGCGTTGGCGAGATCGGACGGCGCCAGCGTGCCGAGCACGGCGAGCGCGACTTTTGCGCCGACGCCCTGCACGGTCTGGAGCAGGCGAAACCATTCGCGCTCCTGGTCGGTGCGGAAGCCGAACAGTTTTATCTGGTCCTCGCGGACATAGGTCTCGATCGACAGCACGGCGGCCTCGCCCGGCTTGGGCAGATGTTGCAGCGTGCGCGCCGAGCAATGCACCTGATAACCGACCCCGCCGACGTCGAGGAGCACATAATCCTCGCCGTAGGAATCGATCAGGCCCTTGAGCTTGCCGATCATCGCTGCGCACCCACTGCTTGAAGGACGCGCGGCAATGTCGGTGCGTTCCCTCCCCCCTTGTGGGGGAGGGTCAGGGAGGGGGGTGCCACACGGGGATTCTCTCGAGAGCGCGAGGACGGCGTGCCCGGCTCATCAACGACGGCAACACTGCTGCTGCGGCTACCCCCCTCCCCAGCCCTCCCCCACAAGGGGGGAGGGAGCTGTTCGAGCGTGCAACTCATAACCCCGCCACCTTCAGCCTGAGCGCGGTGCTCTGGCGGTGATGGGCGTGGGTGATGGCGATGGCGAGCGCGTCGGCGGCGTCGGCGGACGGCGGCTCGGCCTTGGGCAGCAATATCTTCAGCATCATCGCGATCTGTTGCTTGTCGGCATGGCCGGCGCCGACCACGGTCTTCTTGACCTGGTTCGGCGCGTATTCGGCGACAGAGATACCGAACATCGCGGGCGCCAGCATGGCGACGCCGCGGGCCTGGCCGAGTTTCAGCGTCGCAACGCCGTCCTTGTTGACGAAGGTCTGCTCGACCGCGGCTTCCATCGGCTGATGGTTCGCGAGCACGGCCGCGAGCCCCTCGTGGATCGCGAGTAGCCGGCGCGCCAGCGGCAAATCGTCCGGCGGTTCCACCGAACCGCAGGCGACATAGATCAGGCGATTGCCCTCGGCCTCGATCACGCCCCAGCCGGTGCGGCGGAGGCCAGGGTCGATGCCGATGATGCGAACGGGGCCACGAATCGGGAGCGCAGTCATGGGCCAGTGATAGCGGCTGGCTGCCGTGGGGGAAACAGAAACAGAACGGAAGTAACAGGGGAAGTGGCGTCTGGTGCCCCGGGCGCGACGCAGCGCAAAGCGGTGCGGCGCTGAACCGGGGCCCATTTTGCCACCGATGCTTAGAGAACGATGGGTCCCGGCTCTGCGCAGCAGCGCACCGGACGATGCTTCGCATCGCCGGGGACGCTGCAGCGCGTCCGGGACACGGTGAACTTCAGCCGCCCATCTTCGCGACCAGCGCGTCTGACACCTCGAAATTGGCGTAGACGTGCTGGACGTCGTCGTGCTCGTTCAGCAGATCCATCAGCTTGAGCAGCTTCTCGCCGGTCTCGTCGTCGACCGCGACCGTGTTCTGCGGCTTCCAGATCAGCGCGGCCTTGCGCGGCTCGCCGAACTTGGCCTCCAGCGCCTTGGCGACGTCGCGATAGCCCTCGGTCGAGGCATAGATCTCGTGACCGGCTTCGCCGGAGACGACGTCGTCGGCGCCGGCCTCGATCGCGGCATCGAGCACGGCATCGTCGGAGGCCACGCTGCGGTCGTATTCGATGATTCCGGTGCGATCGAACATGAAGGACACCGAGCCGGTTTCGCCGAGATTGCCGCCCGACTTGGTGAAGAAGGAGCGGATGTCGGAGGCGGCGCGGTTGCGGTTGTCGGTCAGCGCCTCGACGATGACGGCGACGCCGCCGGGGCCATAGCCCTCGTAGCGGATCTCGTCATAGTTCTCGCCCTCATTGCCGAGCGCCTTCTTGACGGCGCGCTCGATATTGTCCTTCGGCATGTTCTCCTGGCGCGCCGCGATGATGGCGGCGCGCAGGCGGGGGTTCATGTTGGGGTCGGGCGTGCCCAGCTTGGCCGCGACGGTGATTTCCCGCGCCAGCTTGCCGAACAGCTTCGACTTCTGGGCATCCTGCCGCCCCTTGCGGTGCATGATGTTCTTGAATTGGGAATGTCCGGCCATGCGTGGTCTCTCGGGGGTCTCTTGGAAGCGTACGCCAATGAGGGTGGGAAACGCGGCCTTATAGGCCGCCAACCCACCGGAATGAAAGGGTCTCGGATACCTTAAGGTAACACCGTACAGGCCCCTGCCTAGAGGTGAGGCATCGTTAACCCTGACTTCATTCCAGCCTGCGAAAATAACCTCCGAGCGTCCCCCGACAAGAGAGACCTGATGGCATTCGGACTATTTCGGAAGCGTCTGCCGGATATGGCCGCGCCGGTGGCAGCCGCAGAGGCCGCGCCGCCGGTGACCCAGTCCGAGCCCGCCCCAGCCGAAGGTGATTCGGCACGGGAGATCCTGGAATTACTGGAACTCGAGCTCGGCGCGATGATCCGCCAGCTCGAGCGCGCCGCCAATTCGGTGGCGGGCGGCGCCGAAGCGACCGCATCGACGCTTGCCGCCATCCGCGACCGCACCGACGCCCTGACCGGCCGGACCAATGCCGCGCAATCGACCGCCTCGACCTTCGCCCATGCCGCCGACAAGTTCACCCAGTCCGCGCTGGGGATCGGAGCGCAGGTTCGCGAGGCCGGCAAGCTCGCCGACGAGGCCAGCGCCGCGGCGCAGGAAGCCCGCGCCAATGTCGATCGCCTGCGCGAATCCTCCGCCGCCATCGGCAATGTCGTCAACCTGATCGCGCAGATCGCGCGGCAGACGACGCTGCTCGCGCTCAACTCGACGATCGAGGCCGCACGCGCAGGCGCTGCCGGAAAAGGCTTTGCGGTCGTCGCAACCGAGGTCAAGGCCCTCGCGGTGCAGACGCAAGGGGCGACGGAAGAGATTACGAAGAAGATCGACGCGCTGCAGCGCGACGCCGCCGGCTCTGCCGATGCCGTGCACCGCATTTCGCAGGCGATCGAGGCGATCCGCCCGGTCTTCGAGACCGTCAACGGCGCGGTCGCCGAACAGAACGCCACCACCAGCGAAGTTTCCGGCAACGCCGCCAGCGCCTCGGAGTTCATCGTCTCGGTCGGCGAGAGCGCAGCCGAGATCGATGCCGCGACCAAGGCCGCCGAGAGCCACGGCGAGAACGTCGCCAGTGCCGGCAAAGCCGTCACCACCTTCGCACAGAAGCTGAAATCGCGCTGCGCCGTGCTGCTCCGCCAGAGCGAGCACGACGACCGCCGCAAGACCGAACGGCTGCCCTGCCATCTCAAGTTCGAGAGCCCGCGCGGCGTGATGCCGGTCTATGAAATCTCGATGGACGGCGTGCTGATCGGCGGCGCGGATGCAGGCCGGCTTGCACCGCAAGCGATGATCGAAGGCACCCTCGAAGCCGTCGGCGCCTGCCGCCTGCGCGTGGTCGAGCAATCCAAGGCCGGTGCCCGCGCGCAATTCGCCAGCCCCAATGCCGAGCTCCGCGAAAAAATCGAGGACAGGCTCTGGGCGATCCACGAAGAGAACACGGAGTTCGTCACCCGCGCCATGGAAGCGGGCAACGCGCTGACCCAGATCTTCGAGCAGGCCGTTGCCCGCGGCGAAGTCAGAATCGACGACCTGTTCGACACCGACTACGCCGAAATCGCCGGGACCAATCCGCAGCAATACCGCACGAAATATCTCGACTGGGCCGACCGCGCGCTGCCGCCGTTCCAGGAGGTCTTTCTGGCCAAGGACCAGCGCTTGGCGTTCTGCGCCATGGTCGACCGCAACGGCTTCCTGCCGGTGCACAACAAGATCTATTCGCACCCGCAGCGGCCGGGCGACGTCGCCTGGAACACAGCCAATAGTCGCAACCGCAGGATATTCAACGACCCGGCGGGGTTGGCGGCCGCACGCAACCTGCGCTCGTACCTGGTGCAGAGCTATGCGCGCGACATGGGCAATGGGAATACGGTGATGATGCGCGAGATCGACGTTCCGATCCGCGTGCAGGGCCGGCACTGGGGTGGATTCCGCACGGCCTACAAGCTCTAGATCCTGGTCCGAAAAAATGTCCCGCAATTTTTCGAGCGGAATAGAGAAATAAGGCGCGAATTGCGCCTGAGTGCACGCTCAGGCAAGACGCCGACCGCGAATCATCCTTTTAAACTGAATTGGAATGGGAATGCCGCCGTGAGCCGGGGTGCGGCTCTGACTGGAGGACTCATCGAACATGTCCGTCGTACAACTTGCAGTCATGGACACCGGCTCCAATCGCACGCTGGCCGAGCGGCTGATCGATCAGCTTGCCGACCGCATCGGCGGCCTCGGCGTGGAACTCGCCGATATCGCCGGCAACGTCCAGGAAGTCGCGAATCGCGTCGCAAACCAGTCAGAACGGTTCCACCATCTCCAGGAGACCGCCGAGACGATGGTCTCGGCCAACCACGATATCGCCAATGCATCGCAGGCCGTGCAAACCACCACGTCCGCGGCGGTTGGCGAGATCGCGCAATCGCGCAGCGCCGTCGACACCGCGGTCAACCACATCTCCGAGCTCGTCGCGGCGGTGGAGCGCATCGAGGCGCGCCTCAGCGCCGTCGGCTCGGCGCTGGCGCAGGTCGCGAAAGTCTCCGGCTCGATCGAGGCGATCGCGAAGCAGACCAATCTGCTGGCGCTGAACGCAACCATCGAAGCCGCCCGCGCCGGCAATGCCGGTCGCGGTTTTGCCGTGGTGGCAAGCGAGGTGAAGAACCTCGCGGAAGCCACCCGCCAGGCCACGCACCAGATCTCCGACACCGTGCGCGATCTCGACGGCCAGATCGAAGGCCTGATCGGCGAGAGCAGCGACGCCTCGCAGCGCGCCAAGACCGCAGGTGAAGGCGCGCAAGCGATCTCCGGCATCATCTCGCGGGTTCAGCAGGGCTTCGCCTCCGTGGAGGCGGAGATCGGCAGCGTCACGCGCGCGGCAACCTCCAATCTCGGACATTGCGACACCGTCATCAGCGAGCTGAACGAACTCGCCAAGGGCGTCGACCTCTCCTCGCGCGATCTCAAGAGCGCCGATCAGCGCGTGACAAAGCTGCTCGACACCTCCGAAGGCCTGATCGCGCTGATCGCCGACAGCGGCGTCGAGACATCGGACGCACCGCTGATCCGAATCGTCGTCGAGACCGCGAAGCGGATCTCGACCGAATTCGAGGCCGCGATCGATCGCGGCGACATCACGCTCGACCAGCTCATGGACGAGACGTATCGCGAAATTCCCGGCACCGATCCAAAGCAGTACCTCACCAACTACGTCGACTTCACCGACCGCGTACTGCCCGCGATCCAGGATCCGATCCAGAAATCCGATCCCCGCATCGTGTTCTGCGTCGCCTGGGCCAAGGGCGGCTATCTGCCGACCCACAACCCCAACTACCGCCTGCCGCAGGGCAAGGACCCGGTCTGGAACAACGCCAATTGCCGCAACCGCCGCCTGTTCAACGATCGGGCAGTGCAGAAGGTCGCGGCGAACACCAAGCCGTTCCTGCTCCAGACCTACCGGCGCGACATGGGCGGCGGGCAGTTCGTGCTGATGAAGGACCTGTCCTCGCCGATCGTGATCCGCGGCAAGCGTTGGGGCGCCTTCCGGATGGGTTTCCGGCAGAGCTGAGGGCCGCTCAGTCAAAAATCTGAAAAACAACCCCATGCACAGTAGCCGGGGCGTCCGAAATCAATGGCTTACGCCGGCAGCCTCCGGCCCGTTTTGACTCGTCGGGCAAAACAAGGGCACAATGCTATTATTCCGAAGTTCGGCATCCGAGCTTGGCAAGGCCGGAGCAAGCGCCTCGTCCTTCGAGACGCCCGCTCACGCGGGCTCCTCAGGATGAGGCTTCACTGCATCGGTGTCCGGTTGAAACTGCTGCTGCGGACTCCGTCCTCATCCTGAGGGCCCGCCGGAGGCGGGCGTCTCGAAGGATGGGCCGCAGGCGAGGTTCGCCGTCGCGCGGCTCTCCGGTCACGAAACTTTCCCAATCGCACGACTTTCGTCATCGCATGATTTTGCGCATCCGCACGACAATCTGCGGTGATCGACGACGCGCGCGCCGAAAAAGCATCAAAACATGACGATTATCATATCAATTAGCCCAAAACGCTGGCAGCGAGCGCCGCACAAATTCGTGAACGTCATGGGCTGACGCGTCAGCAGCGCAAATATGCATTGCCGGAGATTGCGACGCTTCATTGTCGCGCGCGAATTGGCTGACTAGATCGACGTAAGCGATCGAGCGAGCAAGGGGATGCATATGGCAACTGTTCTCACCATCAACGGCGAAACGAAATCGTTCGATGCGCCACCTGAAATGCCGCTGCTGTGGGTGCTGCGCGACATCCTCGGAATGACCGGCACCAAGTTCGGCTGCGGCATCGCGCAATGCGGCGCCTGCACGGTGCATGTCGACGGCAAGGCCGTGCGCTCCTGCGTCCTGCCGGTCAGCGCGGTCGAGAACCGCGCCATCACCACGATCGAACATGTCGGCAGCACGCCTGCGGGCGCGAAAGTGCAGAAGGCCTGGCTCGACCTCGAAGTGATCCAGTGCGGCTATTGCCAGTCCGGCCAGATCATGTCGGCCGCCGCATTGCTGGCCGCTACGCCCAATCCTGACGATTCCGACATCGACGCTGCGATGGCCGGCAACATCTGCCGCTGCGGCACCTATGTCCGCATCCGCGAGGCCGTCAAGCAGGCCGCCAACGGCCGTCAGTCCTGAGGTCCACCATGAATGCACATAACAGCGTCTCCCGCCGCGCGCTGCTGACCGGCGGTCTCGCCACCGGTTTCCTGCTCGCCTTCCATCTGCCGCTGCGCGCGGCCGTCAACGAACCGGTGCAGCCGCCCGATGCAACCGAGGGCAAGTTCGCGCCCAACGCCTTCATCCGCATCGACGAGACCGGCCGCACCGTGCTGATGATGCCGCAGGTCGAGATGGGCCAGGGCACCTATACCTCGATCTCCGCCGTGCTCGCCGAAGAGCTGGATGCCGACTGGAGCAAGGTCGAGGTGCAGCACGCCGCGCCGAACGACAAGCTCTACGGCAATCCGACCTTCGGCCTGCAGGTCACCGGCAACTCCAACTCGATCCGGGCCTGGTGGACGCCGCTGCGCAAGGCCGGCGCCACCGCGCGCGCGATGCTGGTGCAGGCCGCGGCCGCCCAATGGGGCGTCGAGCCCGCGAGCTGCACGGCGTCGAAGGGCGAGGTCGCGCATGAAGCCAGCGGCCGCAAGCTCGCTTACGGCGCGCTGGCGCTCGCTGCCCAGGGACAGACCCCGCCGAAGGATGTCGCGCTGAAGGACCCCAAGGACTTCGTCATCATCGGCCAGCCGCTGAAGCGACTCGACACGCCCGACAAGGTCAACGGCAAGGCCGTCTACGGCATCGACGCGATCCTGCCCGGCATGAAGTTCGCGACCGTCGCCGCCTGCCCCGTGTTCGGCGGCAAGGTCGGCAAGGTCGACGACAGCGCCGCGGTGAAGCTCCCCGGCGTGCGCAAGGTCGTGGTGCTCGACGACATGGTCGCCGTGATCGGCGATCACATGTGGGCGGCCAAGAAGGGCCTCGAAGCCCTCAAGATCGAGTGGAATGAGGGACCCAGCGCTGCGATCACCACGAGGGATGTCTGGGACGATCTGCGCAAGGCCAGCCAGAAGGACGGCGCGGTCGCCAAATCCGACGGCGACATCGCCAAGGCGCTGGCGAGCGGCGACAAGTTCGAGGCGGCTTACGAGCTGCCGTTCCTGGCGCATGCATCGATGGAGCCCATCAACGCCACCGTCCATGTCAAATCCGATTCCTGCGAGATCTGGACCGGCACGCAGATCATGACGCGCGTGCAGTCGGAGGCGGCGAAGGCCGCTGGGCTTGCGGTCGACAAGGTCATCGTCAACAACCATCTGCTCGGCGGCGGTTTCGGCCGCAAGCTCGAACCCGACATGGTGATCGCGGCGGTGAAGATCGCAAAACAGGTCGACTACCCCGTTAAGGTGGTGTGGACCCGCGAGGAGGACATCCAGCACGACGTCTACCGTCCGGTCTATCGCGACCAGATCACGGCGTCGCTGGTCGACGGCAAGGTCGCGGGGTGGAAGTACAAGGTTGCCGGCTCCGCCGTGCTGGCGCGCTGGCTGCCGCCGGCGTTCCAGAAGGGCATCGACATCGACGCGATCGATGCCGCGGTCGATGCGCCCTACGACTTCGCCAATTTCCACGTCGAATATGTCCGCGCCGAGCCGCTGTCGGTGCCGACCGGCTTCTGGCGCGGCGTCGGCCCGAACAACAACGTGTTCGCGGTCGAATGCGCGATGGACGAGCTCGCGCGCAAGGCGGGCAAGGACCCGATCGAGTTCCGAAAGTCCATGCTGACCAAGAACCCGCGCATGCTCGCGGTGCTCAACCAGGTCGCGGAGAAATCCGGCTGGGGTCAACCGCTGCCTCCGCGCGTCGGCCGCGGCGTCTGCGTGCAGCCGTCATTCGCGAGCTTCATCGCGACCGTGGTGGAGGCGGAGATCGACGACATCGGCGAGATCGTGCTCCGCCGCATCACCTCGGTGGTCGACACCGGCATTGCCGTCAACCCCGACACGGTGAAGGCGCAAATCGAGGGCGGGCTGATCTTCGGCCTCACCGCCGCGCTCTATGGCGAGATCACGATCGACAAGGGCCGCGTGCAGCAGTCGAACTTCCACGACTATCGCATGATGCGCATCAACGAGACGCCGAAGATCGAGGTGATCGTCGTCAAGAGCGGCGAGGCGCCCGGCGGCATCGGCGAGGCCGGCGTCAACGCCGGACCGCCGGCGCTGCGCAACGCGATTCTTGCCGCAACCGGCGTGGCGCTGCGGCGCCTGCCCATTGACCGAAAACTGCTGGCTGCGGGGAAGAAGGCATGAGCGGGAAGATGCGTATCCTCACAAGCGTCGCTGCGATCGCCATCCTCGCAGCAGGGCTCGGCGTCTGGATCATCCGCGGGCCCGGCCCGTTCGATTTCTCCGGCGGCACGAAGGTGGCGCTGGCGGATTACCGCGCCGGCAAGCCGACCGGCGTGCCGGCCAAGCTGGAGAAAGCGAGCCTGGTCGAACGCGGTGAATATCTCGCCAAGGCGGCCGACTGCATGGTCTGCCACACCAAGCCCGGCGAGAAGGATTATGCGGGCGGGCTCGCCTTCAAGCTGCCGTTCGGCACGCTCTATTCCACCAACATCACGCCGGACAAGGACACCGGCATCGGCAATTACAGCGACCAGGATTTCCTGAACGCGGTCCAGCACGGCCAGCGCCGTGACGGCGCCCGGCTCTATCCGGCGATGCCGTACACGTCCTACACATTCATGACCGACGCCGACGTGCTGGCGGTGAAGGCGTATCTGTTCAGCCTGCCGGCGGTGCGCGCGAAGGCGCCGGAGAATACGCTGTCATTCCCGTTCAACCAGCGCTGGGCCATGATTGCCTGGTCGGCCGTGTTCAATCCGGACACGCGCTTTGCGCCTGACACGTCGAAGAGCCCGGAATGGAACAGAGGCGCGTATCTTGTCGAAGCGCTGGCGCATTGCGGCGAATGCCACACCCCGCGCAATCTCGGTTTTGCGCTGGATAACCGCAAGAAGTTCGCCGGCGCGATCACGGCGGGCTGGCGCGCCTTCAACATCTCCTCCGACAAGGCGACGGGTCTCGGCAACTGGAGCGACCAGGATCTGATCTCGTATCTGTCGCTCGGCCATGCGCCGGGCCACGGCTCGGCCTCGGGCCCGATGGGTGAAGCCGTCGACCACAGCTTTAGCCAGTTCGCGCCGGAGGACATCAGCAGCATCGTTGCTTATCTGCGCAGCGTGCCGCCGGTGCCCTCGCCCGACCTGCCCGCCACCACGGCACCCGTCGCCCTCGCCTCGCACAAGGACGGCGTCACGGCGGACGCACGCGGCAAGAAGGTGTTCGCCAGCGCCTGCGCCAGCTGCCACGGCTGGAGCGGCGAGAGCCCGGTCTCGCCGATGGCAACGCTGACCGGCACCTGGGCCGTCAACGACCCCGCCGCCACCAACGTCGCGCAGATCGTGCTGTCAGGCACCAAGCGCCACACGCCCGATGGCGCGCTGTCGATGCCGGCGTTCGGCAACGCCTACACCGACGACGAGATCGCGGCGGTGGCGAACTACGTCACGGCGCGGTTCGGGACGAAGGGCTCGAAGCTGACGGCGAAGGATGTCGCGGAGATGCGGGGACAGACGGCGGAGTAGCACGGTGGCGGTACTTGCAGCGAGATTGATGCGCAATCGCGCGTGTCAATCTCCGCTGTCGTCCCGGACAAGCGAAGCGCAGATCCGGGACCCATACCCACAGGGAGTGGTTTGGCGAGAATTCGGAGTGGGAGCTTTGCCTCACACTTCTCCTTGTGGGTATGGGTCCCCGCGTGCGCGGGGACGACACTGAGTTTGACGCGCCGCTACTCAGCTCAACCAGAACTTCGGCGTCGCTGGCTCCAGCCTTCCGCCGACGCGCACTGGCGCGATCTTCAGCGCGAGGCCGGTGGCATCATCCGTCTCCACCGCGACGCCGCTCAGCGTCGCCGCGCCCGCGGCCGGCTCGAACCGTCCCGACGGAATCCCCGACGTGAACCTGCGCAGCGGCTCTTCCTTCTGCATGCCGATGATGGAATCGTAGTCGCCGGTCATGCCAGCGTCGGTCATGTAGGCGGTGCCGCCCGCGAGGATCTGGTGGTCGGCGGTCGGCACATGGGTGTGCGTGCCGACGACGAGGCTGGCGCGGCCGTCGCAGAAGAAGCCGATGCCCTGCTTCTCGCTGCTTGCCTCGCAATGGAAGTCGACGACGATGGCGTCCGCAGCGACGCCGAGCGGACAGGCGCCGAGCTCACGCTCCAGCGCCGCGAAGGGATCGTCGAACGGGGTCATGAAGACGCGGCCCAAGGCGTTGACGACGAGCGCATGCTTGCCGTTCTTGGTTTCGACCAGGGCTGCGCCGCGGCCGGGCGTGCCGCGCGGATAGTTCGCGGGCCGGATCAGGCGCTCGGCACGCTCGATGAACACCAGGGCTTCACGCTGGTCCCAGGAATGGTTGCCGAGCGTGACCGCGTCGGCACCGGCGTCGAGAAACTCCTGATAGATCGCTTCCGTGATGCCGAAGCCGCCCGCGGAATTCTCGCCGTTGACGACGACGAAATCGAGCGACCAGTCCTTGACCATGCCGGGCAGATATTCGGCGATTGCCGTGCGTCCTGCACGGCCGACGACATCACCCACGAAGAGAATGCGCAACTTCAGAACTCCGGAAATCGAACACGTCCGATTCCGTTAGCACATAATCCAGCGCGACGTCGTGGGATAGTGCCGGAACCGCCTTGATCTCCTGCGCTGCAAAAGCGAGCCCGATGCCGACGATACTCTTGGCCTTGCGCAAATGCGCGAAGGTGAAGTCGTAATGTCCCGCGCCATAGCCGATGCGATGGCCAAGACGATCGAACGCCGCCAGCGGCGTCAGCATGATATCCGGGATGACTTCGCTTGCGGCCGGCGACGGCTCGGGAATGCCGAGCGGGCCGAGCATCAGGCGATCGTTCGGGTGGAAGATGCGGAAGATCAGCGACTGGCCGCGCGCGGTGACGCAAGGCAGCGCCAGCTTTGCGCCCTGCTCGGCGAGCTTCTGCAGCAGCGGCATCGGATCGATCTCGCTGCGGATCGGCGAATAGCCGGAGACGATGCTGCCGGGCAAGAGATCGAACGGCAGTCCGCGCTTGGCGAGCTTTGCGGCGGCAGCGCTGCGCTTCTTCTCGCTGAGCGCATCGCGCGCCGCGAGGGCTTTGGCGCGGAGTTCGGCTTTGGAGTTGGGCATGCGCTTTGGTCCCCCACGTCATCACCCGCGAATGCGGTGATCCAGTATTCCAGAGGCGGCAGTGATTCACACAAAGGCCGCGGCGTACTGGATGCCCCGCCAAGCCGGGGCATGACACCTGTTGACTGGCCGCAGTCGTTTCAACAGGCACAAACCAAGCAAACAAAAGTGCGAAGCCGCGTACGCCGTTGAAGCACTCGATCCCGGAGTTCCCTACGAAAGTAGGTGGGCACCATATGTCCGGGCCCACGGGCCCGGCCAGGGACAGTTCCCTAAAGGATCGATAAGGCCCCGGGGATATATGGCTCCTGACGCGCGTCGCAGCCTCGCCCGCGCAATGTAACAACGATACTGACGAATCGCCAGCCCGGCGAGAGTGCCGAGCTCTCGCGCGACGTTCACGGCTCTTACCCTCCCCTGGAGGGGGAGGGTCGGCTCACATTGAGCGAAGCGAAATGTGAGACGGGGTGGGGTGACGGTCTCTCCCCATCCAACAGTGCCCGAGTGGAGAGATCACCCCACCCCGCTCGCGCTACGCGCGATCGACCCTCCCCCTCCAGGGGAGGGTGAACGTCAGCCGATCGCAATCCCGTTGCCGACGGTCCGGTTCAGGACCTGGGTCGACTTCTCGATGCGTTCGGCCGCCGCGTTCAGGGCATTCACCACGGCGGTCTGCGTCATCCTGGCGCGCTCGACGGCGGCGTTGCGGAAGTCCCTGAGCTCGGTCAGCTCCTGCTCCATGGTGCGGACACGGTTGCCGGCATCGACCAGCTCGTCGCAGACGGTCAGCGCCGCCATCACGGTGAGGCGCGCATCGCCGATCTCGCCGAATTTTCCGCGCAGCGATTGGATCCGCGTCTCCAGGCTTTCCGCGAGCTTGAGCAGCCGCACCTCCTGGCCCTCCTCGCAGGCCATGCGGTATTGCCGGCCATTGATGGTGACGTTGATGTGGCTCATCCGTCCTCTCCGGTATCGAGCACCGAGCGTATCGTGACGATCGCGGAATCCAGCCGGTCGGAAATCTCGCGATTGGTGCGCTCGAGCTTGCGCGCCTTCACCAGCGCGCCGTCGAGTTCGTCGGCGAGCCGCGAGCGATCCGCGCCCAGTGCCTGGATTCGTGCCGCAAGCTCGTTCTCGTCGCGATCGGCGTCGCGCCGCCGCTCGACCGCGCTTTCGAGCGCGTCGAGCGCCGACATCAGCCTGCGGGTCGCGATCTCGATCTCGACCGCGGAGGACTCCGTCATGGCGGAACTGTTGGACACGCGATCGTTCATGTAGTCAGCGGCGGAACCTATGGCCTTTGCCCAGTGGCCTTTTCCTGGGGCGTGCCGTCCGGCAAAAGACTCGGTTCGGCAAGCGGTTAGAAGCAGAAATTTACGTGGCAAGCTAGCCGAGCGCAACGCCGCCGCGAAACTATGCACTGCTAGATCAGGCGCGGATCGTCCCGACCCATGGGTTCCTGCCCGCGCGATGGCATCGAAACGGAGCCGCCACTTTCGCAGCGTGCCGCAGGCAACTTTTACGGCCGAATCGGCGTTTGACTGCCTTGGACTCCCGGAACCGAGGTGCTATCCCAGCCCCGACCTTCAGTGGCCGCCAGGCTCCTCCCGCGCGGGCGTACACCGCCTCCAAGCGCCTCATTTCAGACGGATTTCAGACATGACGCAGGTCGATCACACCCGTATGGCCAACGCGATCCGCGGCCTTTCGATGGACGCCGTCGAGAAGGCGAAATCGGGTCATCCCGGCCTGCCGATGGGTGCCGCCGACATCGCCACGGTGCTGTTCACGCAATTCCTGAAATTCGACGCCGCCGCGCCCGCCTGGCCCGACCGCGACCGCTTCGTGCTCTCGGCCGGCCACGGCTCGATGCTGCTCTATTCGCTGCTGTATTTGACCGGCAATTCCGAGATGACGCTGGACCAGATCAAGCAGTTCCGCCAGGTCGACTCGCTGACCCCGGGGCACCCCGAGAATTTCCGCACCAGGGGTATCGAGACCACGACCGGCCCGCTCGGCCAGGGCATCTCGACCGCGGTCGGCATGGCGCTCGCCGAGAAGATGCTCGCTGCCGAGTTCGGCAAGAAGATCGTCGATCACCACACCTATGTGCTCGCCTCCGACGGCGACCTGATGGAAGGCGTGTCGCAGGAAGCGATCGCGATGGCCGGGCACTGGAAGCTCAACAAGATGATCGTGCTCTACGACGACAACGGCATCTCGATCGACGGCCCGACCTCGATCTCCGATTCCGTCGACCAGGTGAAGCGCTTCAAGTCGGCGGGCTGGGCCGCCGAGAGAATCGACGGCCACGATCAGGCGGCGATCGCCGACGCCATCACGCGCGCGAAGAAATCCGGCAAGCCGACGCTGATCGCCTGCCGCACCACCATCGGTTTCGGCGCGCCGCACAAGCAGGGCACCTCGAAGGTGCATGGCGAGGCGTTAGGGGCCGAGGAGCTCAAGGCCGCCAAGGAAAATCTCGGCATCTCGCTCGAGCCGTTCGCGGTCGCCGACGACGTGCTGAAGGCGTGGCGCGCAGCCGGCAGCCGCGGCGCTGCGGCGCGCCAGGAATGGGAGGGCCGGCTCGGCGAGCTCGGCAGCCGCAAGCGCGCCGAGTTCGAGCGCCGCCTGCGCCATGAACGTCCCGCCTCGCTCGCAAAGGCCGTGCGCGCATACAAGAAGGAATTGCTGGAAAAGCCGATGACCGCGGCGACCCGCAAATCCTCGGAAGCCGTGATCGAAGTCATCGCCGGCGCGATGCCGATGGAATTCCTCGCCGGCTCGGCCGATCTCACCGGCTCCAACAACAACAAGGCGAAATCGGCGACCGCGTTCTCGGCCAAGACGCCGAAGGGCCGCTTCATCCATTACGGCATTCGCGAGCACGGCATGGCCGCGGCGATGAACGGCATTTTCCTGCATGGCGGCTTCGCGCCGAACGGCGCGACCTTCCTGGTGTTCACCGACTATGCACGTCCTGCGATGCGCCTTGCCGCGCTGATGGGCTCGGGCGTCGTCTACGTGATGACGCACGATTCCATCGGCCTCGGCGAAGACGGCCCGACCCACCAGCCGGTCGAGCATCTCGCCGCGCTTCGCGCCATTCCCAACATGCGCGTGTTCCGTCCCTGCGATTCCATCGAGGTCGCCGAGTGCTGGGAGCTTGCGCTCAACCGCATCGACGGCCCGACCGTGCTGGCGCTGACGCGCCAGAACCTGCCGCAGCTGCGCTCCACCGTGCCGAACGACAACCCTTGCGCACAGGGCGCCTACGAGCTGGTCGCAGCCCAGGGCGAAGCCAAGGCGACGCTGTTCGCCTCCGGCTCCGAGGTCGAGATCGCGGTCGCCGCCCAGAAGCAGCTCGCCGAACGCGGCATCGCGTCACGGGTTGTTTCTGTTCCCTCGCTCGAGCTGTTGTTAGCGCAACCAGAGGCCAAGCGCGCCGCCATCATCGGCAACGCGCCGGTCAAGGTTGCGATCGAGGCCGCCGTGCGTTGGGGCTGGGATGCCGTGATCGGCCAGGATGGCGAATTCATCGGCATGCATTCGTTCGGCGAAAGCGGCCCTGCAAAGGAGCTTTACAAGCATTTCGGCATTACCGCCGAGGCCGCGGTTAACGCTGTGCTGAAGCGCGTTTCCTGAGAGTTGAGCTTGCCGCAAAAAAGGACTACGTAGTCTCTCATATGATCAAGCACCGCCCGGCCGAACCGGGCGCCCGCCCCTAAAAAACCCTCGCAGGCGCGCATAGCGCGTTGTGCGGGATGACAACGGTCATTGAAGGAGACGAAACATGGCAGTCCGCGTCGGAATTAACGGTTTTGGCCGCATCGGCCGCAACATCCTGCGGGCCATCGCCGAGTCCGGCCGCAAGGACATCGAGGTCGTCGGCATCAACGATCTCGGTCCGGTCGAGACCAACGCCCATCTGCTTCGTTTCGACAGCGTCCATGGCCGCTTCCCCGGCACCGTGACCGTCGATGGCGACTCGATCAATCTCGGTGGCGGCAAGATCAAGGTGACCGCCGAGCGCGATCCCTCGAAGCTGCCGTGGAAGGATCTCGGCGTCGACATCGCGATGGAATGCACCGGCATCTTCACCTCGAAGGACAAGGCGTCCGCGCATCTGACCGCCGGCGCCAAGCGCGTGCTGGTCTCCGCGCCCGCCGACGGCGCCGACGCCACCATCGTCTACGGCGTCAACCACGAGACGCTGACCAAGGAGCACCTGGTCATCTCGAACGGCTCCTGCACAACCAACTGCCTGGCGCCGGTCGCCAAGGTGCTGAACGATCTCGTCGGCATCGAGACCGGCTTCATGACCACGATCCACGCCTATACCGGCGACCAGCCGACGCTCGATACGATGCACAAGGATCTCTATCGCGGCCGCGCGGCGGCGATGTCGATGATCCCGACATCGACGGGTGCTGCGAAGGCGATCGGCCTCGTGCTGCCGGAGCTCAAGGGCAAGCTCGACGGCGTCGCGATCCGCGTGCCGACCCCGAACGTCTCGGTCGTCGACCTCAAGATCATCGCCAAGCGCGCCACCGACGCCAAGGAGATCAACGCGGCGATGAAGCGCGCCAGCGAGCAGCAGCTCAAGGGCATCCTCGGCTACACCACCGCGCCGAACGTCTCGATCGACTTCAACCACGACCCGCACTCCTCGACCTTCCACGAGGACCAGACCAAGGTGCAGAACGGCACGCTGGTGCGCGTGATGTCCTGGTACGACAACGAGTGGGGCTTCTCGAACCGCATGGCGGACACCGCCGTCGCGATCGCGAAGGTGATCTAAGCAAGGTCTCGTGTCCCGGACGGGGCGCAGCGCTAGGCGCTGCTCCGCAGAGCCGGGACCCATTCAATTGCGGGACTCGCTGTCATGTGGGTCCCGGTTCTGCAGCGCATCGCTCCGCGCTGCGCTGCGCCCGGGACAAGAGAGATGACCAACAAATTCCGCACCCTCGACGACGTCGATGTGAAGGGCAAGCGCGTGCTGTTGCGCGTCGACCTCAACGTGCCCATGGACAATGGCCGCGTCAGCGACACGACCCGGCTCGAGCGCGTCGCGCCGACCATCACCGAGATCTCGGACAAGGGCGGCAAGGTCATCCTGCTCGCGCATTTCGGCCGGCCGAAGGGGCGCGATGCCAAGGACTCGCTCAAGCCTGTCGCTGAAGCGCTGTCGAAGGTGGTGAAGAAGCCGGTCGCTTTCGCCGACGACTGCATCGGCGAGCCCGCGGCCAAGGCCGTTGCTGGCCTGAACGACGGCGACATCCTGTGTCTCGAAAATACCCGCTTCCACAAGGAAGAGGAAAAGAACGATCCGGCCTTCGTCGCGGAGCTGGCGAAGCTCGGTGACATCTGGGTCAATGACGCGTTCTCGGCGGCGCACCGCGCCCACGCCACGACCGAAGGCCTCGGCCACAAGCTGCCGGCCTATGCCGGCCGCACCATGCAGGCCGAGTTAGATGCGCTGGAGAAGGCGCTGGGCTCGCCGACCAAGCCGGTCATCGCCATCATCGGCGGCGCAAAGGTCTCGACCAAGATCGACCTGCTCG
Organism: Bradyrhizobium sp. CCBAU 65884; assembly: GCF_028128835.1. NCBI lineage: Bacteria > Pseudomonadati > Pseudomonadota > Alphaproteobacteria > Hyphomicrobiales > Nitrobacteraceae > Bradyrhizobium > Bradyrhizobium sp. CCBAU 65884. Next base: position 86,866 of record NZ_LBJU01000124.1, read on the forward strand.
AAAATCTCGTGAGCAAGGTCGACGCGCTCGTGATCGGCGGCGGCATGGCCAACACCTTCCTGCACGCCCAGGGCGTCGGCGTCGGCAAGTCGCTGGCCGAGAAGGATCTCGCGCCGACCGCGCTGCGCATCATGGAGAAGGCGGAAGCCGCCAACTGCGCCATCATCCTCCCGGTCGACGCCACCGTCGCCTATCACTTCGCGGCCAACGCGCCGTCGCACGCCTATGGGCTCGATGCGATCCCGGCCGACGGCATGATCCTCGACGTCGGGCCGCAATCGATCGCCCGCGTCCACGCCGCGATCGACGACGCGGCGACCTTGGTCTGGAACGGCCCGCTCGGCGCCTTCGAGATGCAGCCGTTCGATCGCGGCACGGTCGCGGCCGCCAAGCACGCCGCCGAGCGCACCAAGGCGAAAAAGCTGATCTCGATCGCGGGCGGCGGCGACACCGTCGCGGCGCTCAACCAGGCCCATGTGGCCGGTGACTTCACCTATGTCTCGACCGCCGGTGGCGCGTTCCTCGAATGGATGGAAGGCAAGCCTCTGCCCGGCGTCGAGGTTTTGCGCGTCAAGTAAGCCAGATCGGCGAGTAATCAGCGGCCCCGCAAGGCCCCAACGGGAGAAAAAGACAGATGGCTCGGATCACGTTACGTCAATTGCTCGACCACGCGGCAGAGAACGATTACGGCGTACCGGCCTTCAACATCAACAATATGGAGCAGGCGCTGGCGATCATGGACGCGGCCAACCAGGTCGACGCGCCCGTCATCATCCAGGCCTCGCGCGGTGCGCGCTCCTACGCCAATGACGTCATGCTCAAGCACATGATGGACGCGGTGACCGAAATCTATCCGCACATTCCGGTCTGCGTGCATCTCGACCACGGCAACGAGCCGGCGACCTGCATGACCGCGATCCAGGCCGGCTTCACCTCGGTGATGATGGACGGCTCGCTCAAGGCCGACGGCAAGACCCCCGGCGATTGGGGCTACAATGTCGGCGTCACCAAGACCGTGACCGACATGGCCCATCTCGGCGGCATTTCGGTGGAAGGCGAGCTCGGCGTGCTCGGCTCGCTCGAGACCGGCATGGGCGACAAGGAAGATGGCCACGGCGCCGAGGGCAAGCTCAGCCACGACCAGCTCCTGACCAATCCGGACGAGGCCGTGAAGTTCGTCCAGGAGACCAGGGTCGACGCGCTCGCGATCGCGATGGGGACCTCGCACGGCGCCTACAAGTTCACCCGCAAGCCGGACGGCGACATCCTCGCCATGAACGTGATCGAGGAGATCCACCGCAAGCTGCCGAACACGCATCTGGTGATGCACGGCTCCTCCTCGGTGCCGCAGGACCTGCAGGAGATCATCAACGCCAATGGCGGCAAGATGAAGCCGACCTGGGGCGTGCCGGTGTCCGAGATCCAGCGCGGCATCAAGAACGGCGTGCGCAAGATCAACATCGACACCGACAACCGCATGGCCATGACCGGCCAGATCCGGAAAGTGCTCAAGGACAATCCGGAAGAGTTCGATCCGCGCAAATATCTGAAGCCGGCGATGGAAGCCATGACCAAGCTGTGCAAGCAGCGGCTCCAGGAGTTCAACACCGCAGGCCAGGCCTCCAAGATCAAGAAGGTCCTGACCACCGCCGAGATGGCCAAGCGCTACGCCAAGGGCGAGCTGGATCCGAAGGTCGCGTAATCCCCTCGAGCCCATTCCCGGGTCATTCCGGGACACGCCAACGGGTCCGCGCGAATGCGCGGCACGATGACAGGCTCCGCGTGGGCCCGGAATCCATAACCACAGCCTGGGGTTATGGATTCCGGGCCTGCGCCTTTCGGCGCATCCCGGAATGACGGAAAGCCCCTTACCCCTGCGACGAACGTTAACTCGGCAATTGCCCGAGAACGGTCTATTTTCACGGGCAAGGGCAGAATCGTTTTGGGAGGACCTCTCGATGAATCTGACTGAGCTCAACAGAATCGCGACCGCCATGGTCGTATCAGGCAAGGGAATCCTCGCCGCCGACGAATCCTCGGGCACCATCAAGAAGCGTTTTGACGCGATCGGCGTGGACTCGACCGAAGACAACCGCCGCGACTATCGCGAGATGCTGTTCCGCTCCACGGAGGCCATGAGCCAGTATATTTCCGGCGTGATCCTCTATGACGAGACGATCTGGCAGGATGCCAAGGACGGCACGCCGCTGGTGAAGCTGATCGAACAGAGCGGCGCCATTCCCGGCATCAAGGTCGACGAAGGCACGCAGGCCCTGCCGATGTGCCCGGGCGAGCTCGTGACGGTCGGGCTCGACAGGCTCGCCGAGCGGTTGAAGAAGTACTATGAGCGCGGCGCGCGCTTCGCAAAATGGCGCGCGGTGATCGACATCGGCAGCGGCATCCCCTCGATGACCGCGATCAGCGTCAACGCCCATGCGCTGGCGCGCTATGCCGCGCTGTGCCAGGCCGCACAGATCGTGCCGATCGTCGAGCCCGAGGTGCTGATGGACGGTGATCACGACATCGACCGCTGCTATGAGGTGACCACCCGCGTGCTCAACAAGACGTTTCAGGAATTGCGCGTGCAGCGCGTCGCGCTCGAAGGCATGGTGCTCAAGCCCAACATGGCGATATCCGGCAAGAAGTCACCGAAGCAGGCCTCCGTCGAGGAGGTCGCGGAAAAGACGGTCCGGCTGCTCAGGGCCTGCGTGCCCGCGGCGGTGCCCGGCATCGCCTTCCTCTCCGGCGGCCAGTCGGACGAGGAGGCGACCGCGCATCTCAACGCCATGCACAAGCTCGGCCCGCTGCCCTGGGGCCTGACCTTCTCCTACGGCCGCGCCCTGCAGGCCGCGCCGCAGAAGGCCTGGTCCGGCAAGGCCGAGAACGTCGCGGCCGGCCAGCGCGCCTTCAGCCATCGCGCGCGCATGAACGGCCTCGCCTCCAAGGGCGAATGGCAAAGTAGCCTGGAAAAGAAGGCAGCCTAGATCTTGTCGAACAAACCGCCTCCGCCGCGCCCGGCGCCGCGCCTCTATCTCGCGACGCCCGTCGTCGATGATCCCGTTGCGCTCGTCGCCGAGCTGCCGGGCCTGCTCGCCGCCGCCGACGTCGCAGCCGTGCTGCTGCGGCTGAAGGAGACCGACCAGCGCACCATGATCTCGCGCATCAAGGCGCTCGCGCCGCCGGTGCAGAAAGCGGGCGCCGCCCTGCTCGTCGAGGACCATGCCGAGCTGGTCGCGCGCGGCGGCGCCGACGGCGCGCACCTCCCCGGCATCGCCGCGCTGAAAGAGGCACTGCCATCGCTCAAGCCCGATCGCATCGCCGGTGTTGGCGGGCTGACGACGCGGCACCATTCCATGGATGCGGGCGAGATGGGAGCGGATTACGTGCTGTTCGGCGAGCCCGATGCGAAAGGCCAGCGCCCCTCGGCGCAAGCGATCGCGGAACGGCTCGACTGGTGGGCCGAGCTGTTCGAGCCACCCTGCGTCGGCTTTGCCATGTCGCTGCAGGAAGCCCACGACTTTGCTGCCAGTGGCGCCGATTTCGTCCTGGTCGGCGAGTTCATCTGGGCCGATCCGCGCGGGCCCAAGGCCGCGCTGATCGAGGTCGACGCTGCGATCAAGAATGCCCATGCGACGGCGACGGCCAGCCAAAATCCTGCGAGCCAGGAGCACGGCTAGCGCCCAACATGAAGCTTCCCTGCATCACCATGCTGGCCACGCTGCTGCTCACAGTGCCCGCAGCCGCGCAGCTCCAGATCACCCCGCCGGCTGCGACGCCGAGCGCGCCTGCCGAGAAGCAAAAGCCCAAGCCGCACACGATCACCAAGAAGAAGGAGGCCGCGCCGGCGCCGAAGCCGTCAGCTTCGCCCAAGCCGACCTCCTCGCCCAAGCCGGCGACCGTGATCCCCGCGCCTTCCAGCGACAATTCCAATGTCGATCTGGTGTTCGGCGCCTATCAGCGCGGCCAGTACAAGACCGCGTTCGACCTCGCCACCGCCCGCGCGCAAGCCGGTGATCCCAAGGCGATGACCATGCTCGGCGAGCTCTATTCCAATGCCATGGGCATGCGGCGCGACTACGCCAAGGCAGCCGAATGGTACAAGCGCGCGGCCGATGCCGGCGACCGCGAGGCGATGTTCGCGCTCTCCATGCTGCGCATTTCGGGCCGCGGCGGCCCGATCGACAAGAGCGAGGCGGTCAAGCTGATGGCGTCCGCCGCCAAGCTCGGCGAGCCCAGGGCGGCCTATAACCTCGCTCTGCTCTATCTCGACGGCCAGACCCTGCCGCAGGACGTGAAGCGCTCGGCCGAGCTGCTACGCCAGGCCGCCGATGCAGGCCTGCCCGAGGCGCAATACGCGCTGGCGACCTTCTACAAGGAGGGCACCGGCGTGCCGAAGGACCCGGAACGCTCGGTGCGGCTGCTCCAGGCCGCTTCGCTCGCCGACAATGTCGACGCCGAGGTCGAATATGCCATCGCCATGTTCAACGGTACCGGCACCCCGAAGAACCAGCCGGCTGCCGTCGCCCTGCTCCGCAAGGCATCCCGCCAGGGCAGCGCGATCGCGCAGAACCGGCTGGCGTGGGTGCTGATCAACGGCGTGGGCACGTCCGTGGACAAGGTCGAGGGCTTCAAATGGCACCTGGTGGCCAAAACCGCCGGCAAGGGCGACCCGGAGCTCGACAAGCAATTGTCCGACCTGCCCGCCGAGGACCGGACCAAGGCGGAGGCCGCCGCCAAGAAATGGCTCGGGACCAAATGACTTGACGCAATGACTTGACCTGAGGGCCCTTGCAGGGCACCCAATCCCCAAACAGGCGCGATTTCCCGCCCTTTCCCCCGATCAAGACCAGAGCTCATGCTGTATTCCGCCACTATCAACGTCATGGTCAAAGCCGCGCGGCGCGCCGGCCGCAGCCTCAAGCGCGATCTCGGCGAGATCGAGCATCTGCAGGTCTCGCTGAAGGGGCCGGCCAATTTCGTCTCGCTCGCCGACAAGCGTGCCGAGGAGATTCTCTACCAGGACCTCGCCAAGGCGCGGCCCGGCTACGGCTTCATCGGCGAAGAGGGCGGCACGCGCGAGGGCTCCGACAAGAGCCACACCTGGATCGTCGACCCGCTCGACGGCACCACCAACTTCCTGCACGGCATCCCGCAATTCGCGATCTCGATCGGCCTCGTGCGCGAGGGCACGATCATCGCGGGCGTGATCTACAACCCCGCCAATGACGAGCTCTACATCGCCGAGCGCGGCAAGGGCGTCTTCCTCAACGACCAGCGCCTGCGCGTCGCCGGTCGCCGCCAGCTCAATGAATGCGTGGTGGCGTGCGGCCTGCCCCATATCGGCCGCGGCGACCACGAAGAATTCCGCCGCGAGATGACCGCGATCCAGGACCGCGTCGCAGGCCTGCGCCGTTTCGGCGCCGCCTCGCTCGACCTCGCCTTCGTCGCTGCCGGCCGCCTCGACGGCTATTGGGAGCGCAATCTGCAATCCTGGGACATCGCCGCCGGCATGCTGATGGTGCGCGAAGCGGGCGGCACGGTGAGTGACATCAACACGCCCGGCGATGCGCTGGTCACCGGGGACGTGGTGTGCGGCAATGAGTACGTGCACGGGGAATTGGTGAAGATCTTGCGGAAGCCGGCGTAGCGGTAGACGCGCGAGCCAATCACTCCGCTGAGACGCTAGTGGGATCCGGAGAAGCCGCCGCGTACTGGATGCCCCGCCCCCGTGCGCAATTGCGCACCAGGCTGGGCATGACAGTTTGCCTTATGACTTGACCGGCGCCGGCGGGCCGTACGGCTCGCCTTGCTTCGCCGCCTTCGGCTCCCTGTCCCCCGCCAGCACGCGCTGCACCGAGACGAAGAACACCGGCACCATCAAGAGCGCCAGGATCACCACGGCGATCATGCCGCCCATCACGATGCTGCCGAGCGCCTGCTGGCTGGCGCCGCCGGCGCCGTGGGCGATGGCCATCGGCAGCACGCCGCAGATGAAGGCGAGGCCCGTCATCAGGATCGGGCGGAAGCGCAGGCGGCAGGCCTCGATGGTGGCTTCCACCAGCGGCTTGCCTTCTTTGCGCAGATCCTTGGCGAATTCGATGATCAGGATCGCGTCCTTTGCCGCAAGGCCGATGATGGTGATCAGGCCGACGGTGAAATAGACGTCGTTGGGCAGGCCGCGCAGCATGGCCGCGATCACCGCGCCGACGATGCCGAGCGGCACGGTGAGCAGCACCGCGAGCGGAATGGTCCAGCTCTCGTAGAGCGCGGCGAGGCACAGGAACACCACGAACACCGACAGACCGAGCAGGAACGGCGCCTGCGAGCCCGACAGCTTCTCCTGGAGCGACTGCCCGGTCCATTCGTAACCGAAGCCGCGCGGCAGCCGGCCGGCAAGGCGCTCCATCTCGGCGATCGCATCACCCGAGGTAAAGCCGGGCTTGGCCTCGCCGGAGATGCGCACCGCCGGATAATAGTTGAAGCCTGCGATCTGGGTCGGGCCTCGCGCCCATTCCACCGTGGCGAAGGACGAGAACGGCACCAACTGGCCGCGGCTGTTCTTGACGTTGTAGTTGAGAATGTCCTCGGTCCGCATGCGGTCGCGGGCGTCGGCCTGCACCACGACGCGCTGCATGCGGCCGCGGTTCGGGAAGTCGTTGATGTAGTTCGAGCCGAGATTGGTCGAGATCGTGTTGTTGATGTCCTCGAAGGTGACGCCGAAGGCGCCGGCCTTCTCGCGGTCGATCATGAGATTGACCACCCCGGCCTCCGGCAGGCCCTCGACATAGACCTTCTGAAGCACGGAACTGGCGTTGGCTTCCGCGATCAACTGATCGGCGGCGCGCATCAAGGCCGGATAGCCCTTCTGTCCGCGGTCCTGGAGGCGGAACGAGAAGCCCGACGAATTGCCGAGATTGTCGATCGGCGGCGGCTGCAGCGCGGAGATCTTGGCATCGCGGATCGACGCCCCCAGATCGCGATTGATATCGTTGACGATCGATGCGGCGGAATCCTTCGGTCCACGCTCCGACCAGTCCTTCAGCGTGATGAAGGCCTGCGCGGTGTTCATGCCCTGGCCGGAGAAGCTGAAGCCGGTGAGGAAGGTGACATCTTTCACGCCCGGCCGTTCGGCGAGATATTTCTCGACCTTCTCGATCACGGCCTCGGTGCGGGGATAGGACGAATCCGACGGCGTCTGCACGTCGGTGGTGACGAAGCCCTGGTCGTCGATCGGCAGGAAGCCGCCCGGCAGGCTGACGAAGGCCCAGGACAGGCCGACGAGCAGCGCGACATAGACCAGCATCAGCCGGCCGGTCCGCTTCAGCGAGAAGCCGACGGTGCGCGCGTAGCGCAACCGGCAGGCCTCGAGCATATGATTGAACCGGCTGAACACGAAGTTGGTCGAATGGCCATGCCCCCTGGCAATGGGCTTGAGCAGCGTCGCGCACAGCGCCGGCGTCAGCGAGAGCGCGAGGAAGGCGGAGAAGCCGATCGCCGCGACCATGGTGACCGAGAACTGGCGGTAGATGATGCCGACCGATCCCGGGAAGAACGCCATCGGCACGAACACCGCCATCAGCACCAGCGTGATGCCGATGATGGCGCCCGTGATCTGCGACATCGCCTTGCGTGTCGCTTCCTTCGGCGACAGGCCTTCCTCGGCCATGATGCGCTCGACGTTCTCGACCACGACGATGGCGTCGTCGACGAGGATGCCGACCGCGAGCACCATGCCGAACATCGAGAGCATGTTGATGGAATAGCCGGCGAGCAGCAGCGTGGTACAGGCGCCGAGAAGCGCCACCGGCACCACGATGGTCGGGATGATGGTGTAGCGAATGTTCTGCAGAAACAGGAACATCACCACGAACACCAGCACCACGGCTTCGACCAGCGTCATCAGCACCTTCTTGATCGAGGCCTCGACCACGGGCGTGATGTTGTAGGGAATCTCGTAGGAGATGTTGGCCGGGAAGAACCGCGACAGCTCCTTCATCTTCTCTTCGACCGCGCTCGCGGTCGCCAGCGCATTGCCGGTCGGCGACATCAGCACCGAGAGACCGGCGGTCGGCTTGCCGTTCAGGCGCGTGTTGAACTGGTAGCTGAGGCCGCCGACCTCGATACGTGCGACGTCGCGCAGGCGCACGGTCGAGCCGTCGGCATTGGCGCGCAGGATGATGGCGCCGAATTCATCCGGGGAAGAGAGCTGGCCCTTGACCAGCACCAGCGAGGAAGTGCGCTGGCTCGACGTCGAGGGCTCGGCGCCGATGCTGCCCGAGGCGACCTGCGCGTTCTGCGCGGCAATCGCCTTGTTGACGTCGTCGGCGGTGAGCCCGTAGCCGACGAGCTTGGCCGGATCGACCCAGACGCGAAGCGAGCGCTCGGTCGAATAGAGCGTGGCGCGGCCGACGCCGGGGATGCGGCGGACTTCGCCGAGCACGTTGCGGATCATGAAGTCGCCGAGCCCGACCTCGTCGAGGCTGCCGTCGGTCGAATTCAGCGTGATGATCTGGAGCACCGCGCTCGAGGCTTCCTCGATCAGGATACCCTGCTGAATCACCGCGCGCGGCAGGCGCGCCTCGACCCGCTTGATGCGGTTCTGCACCTCGACCGAGGCCGCGCTGGTATCGGTGCCGGGCACGAAATTGGCGATGATCTCGACCTGGCCGAGCGAGTCGCTGGTCGATTCGAAATTGAGGATGCCGGAGGCGCCGTTGAGCTCCTCCTCGATCAGGCGCGTGACGCTGTTGTAGAGGTTTTCGGGCGAAGCGCCGGGATAGCTGGTCGAGATCGAGATCGAGGGCGGCGCGATGATCGGATATTGCGCGATCGGCAGCAGCGGCACGGCAATCGCGCCGATCAAGCAGATGAACAGCGCGACCACCCAGGCAAAGATTGGCCTGTCGATGAAGAAACTCGCCATGGCGCGTTACCGCGTGAGCTTCTGGGCGTGCCGGTTGTCCGCGGTCGCGTCCGCCTCCGACCAGGATTGCGGCTTGACCTTGTCGCCGGCGGCGAACTTCTGGAAGCCTTCGACCACGACCTTGTCGCCGGCCTTCAGGCCTTCGGTGACGAACCAGATGCCGTCCTGCACCGAACCCGTGCGCACCGGCTGCACCGCGATGTGGTTGTCGTCCTTGACGACGAACACCTCGCTGCCGCCGCCACCATTGCGCTGGATCGCCTGCTGCGGCACCGCGATCGCGTCGCTATCGAGACCCTGGTCGATGCGGACGCGCACATACATGCCCGGCAGCAGTTCGCGCTTGGGATTGGGAAACTCGCCGCGCAACGTCACCTGCCCGGTGTGGGCATCGACCTTGGCGTCGGAGAACAGCAGCTTGCCGTCGAGCGAATAGAGCGTGTTGTCGTCGAGCACCAGATGCACCTTGGCGGCATCGGAGGCGATGCGCTCGAGGTCGCCGGTCTCGAAGGCACGGCGGAGCTGGTTGAGCTCGTTCACCGACTGGGTGAAGTCGGCATAGATCGGATCGAGCTGCTGGATGGTGGCGAGATTGGTCTCGTTCTGCACGGCGAGCGCACCCTCGCTGACGAGGGCCGCACCGACGACGCCGTCGATCGGCGCGCGCACGGTGGCATAGTCGAGATTGAGCTTGGCACGCGAGAGTTCCGCCTTGCGTCCCTCGACCTCGGCATGGGCCTGACGCTCGGCCGCGATCGCCTTTTCGTTCTCGGCTTCCGGGGCGGCGCGGTCCTTGGTGAGCGCAGCGACGCGGCGTGCCTGCTGGTGCGCCTGCATCGCAGCGGCCTCGGCCTTGGCGAGCGCCGCCTCGTTCGCCAGCACCTCGACCTCGAACGGGCGCGGATCGATGCGGTAGAGCGGATCGCCGGCCTTCACCTCACTGCCCTGGCGGAACAGGCGCTCGACCACGATGCCGGAGACGCGCGGCCGCACGTCGGAGACGCGCGTCGGCGCGATGCGGCCAGGCAATTCCCGGACCACGGCGCGCGGCTGCGGCTTGACGATGACGATGCTGACGTCCGGATAGGCGGGCGGAGCGGCAGACACGGCGGAGCTGGATTCGTCGCAAGCACCAAGCAGCGGCGCCAGGGCCGCGAGCATCATTGCAACGCATGCCGATCGCGCGCGAAGTCCTGACATGAAGTTTAGTGCCCCGATGTTGTTGAAACTGATCACGCTCCGCGCGCGGCCCGTTCTGGGCGATTCCGTGCGGCTGATGCCGTCAAGATAGAATGCACCTGCTGCGATGCAACGCATGCTGCGGGCGGCTCATTGTCACACAATGTATCCTGTTGAACTTATGCAGCTTTTATGGACTCACCTGATTGTGAGACAGGTTCCATCGCGGCGTGCTGCGGCGGAACATCGCAACGAAACGTTACGGACTGCAGAGTACACTCAAAAGGCCACCGTTCCTGGGACTACGCGAATTCCCTGCGACATCGCATGAATCACCAGGTGACGCGAAAACCTCCGCTACCCCTGTAATGGCGGTTGTCCGCGCTGTTGTTGAGGCTCGTATTGTAGGTGCCCTCGCCGAAGATGGTGTAGCGCCCGTTGGCCCAGCTGTAGCTGCCGCCACCGCCGATGCTGCCCCACAGCCGATCCTGCGCATTTGCAAATCCGGTCCCTGCCACGTCCACATTGGTGCCGCCGAGGAACTCGTAACGCAGATTGGCAATGCCGTAGACATCGGAACGCACGATACCCGTGCCGTCGTTCCAGGTCCTCTGATGGTTGAGGGCAAGGCCGGCGCGGCCGAGCAGGCTGTCAGCATCGCGCAACGACACCGGCGCGCCGAACCGATCGGCAAAGCTGTCGAAAGCGACCTTCGAATAGGAGAGCTGCGCCTGAGGCGTCAGTGACCAGCCACGGCCAATGCCGATCCGCTTGCCGGTTTCGGCGCTGAAGGCATAGCCGAACCCTTCATTGCCGTGGATCAGGCTGCCGGCCAGCACGGACGACAGATCGCTGCGGTAGAACATCGACTGCGCCTGACCGTCGACATAGAAGCCGTTGTCGTCATACCAGGTGAGCGTGCTGCCCACCCCCGTTCCCTCGACGCGGATACGACCATTGCCGAAGAACGAGGCGACATCGGCGGTGGTCAGGCCATATTGCGCGGTGAGGCCGACGAACAACTGGCCCCGCTCGTTCTCGAGCACGAGGCCATCGAGTCCCGTCTGCACCTTCAAATGATCGGCCTTATAGGTCGAGCCGGTGGTGTTGGAGGGCTGCAAGTCGGAATGCCCGCCTTCGATGCGGCCCCAGAACGCCGTGGGCGCCGGCGAAGCCACGCCCGGCACCGGCGCGGCGCCGGCGCGCGCCATCGCATCGCTGCCGCCCCAATAGCGGTTGCCGACGCGCTGCTGCAGCGTCGGCAGATCGTTGATGCCGAGCAGCACCTGCGCGTAGTTCTCGTAAAGCGGAACGCCCGGCTGATAGAGCGGACCGGGCGGCGTCGCCACCGGCGGATTGAGCAGGCTCGAGCGCAGGTACCAATCGCCGTCGCCGGGAGTGGCGATGCCGTTCTTCTGCAATGTATAGGCATAGGCGCCGCCGACCACGGCCTGTTCGCCGTGAAAGACGTAGCTGCCCAGAAGCGAAAAACTGCCGCTGGACGCGCCGACCACGTCGATCACCTTGATGCCTTCGGTGGTCTGCGCACCGGCGCCGCCGACATTGGTGACACGCAGCGACGACGCGCCCGACGTGCTTCCCTGCACCCGCAACAGGTCGGTCGGCGAGCCGTCGCCGCCGAGCCGGCTGTTGAGCTCCACGATTCCGCCATTGCCGAGATAATTGCCGGTCACTGTCAGCGTCGTTCCCGGCGCACCGCCGAGGGTGACCGTGCCGGCATTGCCGAGCGAGGCGAGCGCTTGATTGAAGCCTGCGAGGTCGAGCGTGCCGCCGGCGGCGACCGTGATGGCCGAGGCCGCGCTGAATGTGTTTGTGGCTCCGGCGCGGAGAGTACCGCCGTTCACAGTCGTCGCGCCGTTGTAAGTATTGGCTCCCGCCAGCGTCTGGATGCCGCCGGTGAGCGTCAGACCGCCGGTGCCACCGATCACACCGGCGAACTGATCGTTCGCGTTGGTGATGGTGAGGTTCTTCGCGCCAAGCGCGACGGCGCCAGTTCCGGCCAGGCTTTGAATGCTCGTGCCGGCGGCCGTGATGCCCGAGACGCTGAAGGTTCCGTTTGCGACGACCCGGCTTGACGCGGCAACCGAGCCACTACTGGCGAGCGCAAGCGTGCCGGCCTGGATCACCGTAGCACCGGTATAGGTATTGGCGGCGCGGAGATTGAAGGTGCCCGCGCCAGTCTTGGTCATTCCGCCAACGCCGGAAAAGCCGCTGTTCGCGCTTACAGTGAAGGCCTGCGTGTCGACAGTCAGACCGCCCGCGGCGATATTGAGGCTTCCCGGCACGAATGCGGAGATGAAGCCGACGCTGTTTATTCGGGCGCGCAGGATGGCATTATTGAAATTGACCTGGCCAGTTCCTCCCCCACCGGGGCGAGACAGGATGGTCGTCTCGAGCGTGCTGCCGCCGTCGATATTGAGCGTGCCCGTGCCGGCGGCGAAGCTTCCGAGCAACACTCCTGCTTGGGCGACAACTCTGGCGCCGTTCTGAATGTTGAGTGTACCATTGCCACTGGCGCCGATTTCGATCTGAGTGCCGGATGTAGTCCATTGTGATCCGGCCCCGCTGACGGTGACGGTGCCGTTGCTTCCGCCTGCGACTCCAATCGCAATCGTCGCGCCACTGGTCGTCAGCGTGCTGCCGTTCTGAATTGTCAGGTTGCCGAATGATCCGGTCGTATTGCCGACGGTCAGTCGACCTGTCGCGCCGGCAGCGGCACCGCCTACGCCGAGGATCGTCGGGTTTGGCGACGTCGTATTGATGTTGACGAGGTTGCCCGCGATTGGGACCGCGCCACCGGACCAGTTGCTCCCGACCGTCCAGTCGCTGCTTGTCGTTCCGGTCCAGCTTTGGGCCGAAGCAGACCGGGGGGACAGCGCTATCAGCGCCGCCGCTGCCGCGCTCGCCAGCAGCAAGCGAAGCATTCGGGTCCGGGGGTTGCTGGATGGAGAGCGCTGCGTCCGATTCGGACTCCTGTGCAGCGAATCATCGTGGTGTGGTCGGGTTGAGGCAGCCCCGATGCATTCGCGCATGCTCATTCCAATTGCGTCCGCGCCGTTCGAGGGTGCGGATTTCTTGTCGTGTCGTCCACGAGGGACAACCACGACGATAGGCGAGCGGAAACGTTCAGACAACAATTGCCACATGTTCCTACAAAGAAAGCACGCGGCGTGTGCCGTTTGGGCAACGAAAGACACTTAACAAATTCTTTCGAGTGGCCGCGCGCTACGCCGCCTTCATCCGGTAGCGGCTGATGCCCCATTCGCTGCCGGCGGCGTAGCCGAACAGGCCCGCTGTCGCGAGCAAGAACCAGCGCCAGCGCCGCATCCACAGGTGCGTCTCCGCGCCGTAGACGTTGCGCAAGGCCGCCTCGATCGCATCCCGGTGCGCGTCGAAATTGGCGAGCCAGTCGTTGGCGGTGCGCTGATAATGCGCGCCGCTCCAGCACCATTCCTTCTCGACCGTGAAGATGTCGTGGAATTGCCTGACGAGGTGATGGCTCGGCATCAGCCCGCCGGTGAAGACGTGCTGGGCGATCCAGTCCTCGCGGTCGAGCCGGTCGAACAGCTGGGAGCCGGAGCGATGGGTGACGATCTGCATGAAGAAGCGCCCGTCGGGGGCGAGCCATGACCGCAGGCGCGTCATCAGCTTGCGCCAGTTCATCATCTGCTCGAACATCTCGACCGAGACGATGCGGTCGAACTGGCCGTCGGGCGCGAACACGTTCATGTCCGCCGTGACCACGCGCAGGTTCAGCAAGCCGCGCCGCCGCGCCTCCTCCTCGACATGAGCGCGCTGCGCCTGCGAGGTCGACACCGCCGTCACCCTGGCGTGCGGAAACTGCCGCGCCATCCACAGCGACAGCGAGCCCCAGCCGCAGCCGAGCTCGAGGATGGTCTGGCCGTCGGCGAGGCCGGCATGCTCGACCGTCTGGCGTAGCGCCTCCTCCTCCGCCTCCTGCAAGGTGGTCGCATCGGTCTTGTAGAAGCAGCAGGAATATTTGCGGCTGGGGCCGAGCATTTCGGCGAAGAACGCCGCGGGCACGTCCTCACGCCCGGCCTCCGCGTTTTCGGCGATCGGCCGCAGCATCATCCGGCCTGCGAAAGCGGCATCGGCGGGCGCATCATGCGCGGCGAGGCGGGTTGCGCTGCGGGAGCACAGGCGCTGGATCGCGGCGCGGATCACGACGTCCGGCAGCGGCACGCGTTCGGCAGTCCCGATGATCGCGGAAACGACGCTCATGCGCCCCCCGAATGGCGAATCTCTGCAGACACCAGCTTATCAAAGCGCCGCTTCCGGTGCGGGTTCCCCCAGCTGTCCCCGAAATCGGCGCATCCGGCGCTTTTTTTGGGCCGGCGCTGTGCCATAGTGCGCGCCGCAAGCAAGCTTTTGGAATGGATGATACCGGCCATGCCGTCAGGCGCCTCGCCCCGCTCCACCATGGATATTGAGTATACAAAGCTGTCCTCACCCAGCGTCTTCCTGGTGCGGATGCTGGTCTTCCTGGTGCTGTGCACGCTGGTCAGCGTGGTGCTCTACAAGCAGATCATCCAGGCCTTCTTCGCCAATCCCGGCCTCAATGCCCTGATCGGCGGCGTGCTGTTCATCGGCATCATCCTGGCCTTCCGCCAGGTCATCCGGCTCTACCCCGAGGTCTCCTGGGTCAACAATTTCCGCATCGCCGATCCCGGCCTGGCGCCGGCCCGGCACCCGAAACTGCTGGCGCCGATGGCGGCGATCCTCGGCGGCGAGCGCTCCGGGCGAATGTCGATCACCCAGACCACCATGCGGCATTTGCTCGATTCGATCGCGACGCGCCTGGATGAAGCCCGTGACATCTCGCGCTACATGACCGGCCTTCTGGTCTTCCTCGGCCTGCTCGGCACCTTCTGGGGCCTGATCGAGACGGTCGGCTCGGTCGGCAAGGTGATCGACGGGCTCAAGGTCGGCGGCGATTCCGGCGCACTGTTCGACACGCTGAAGGAGGGCCTCGCCGCCCCGCTCGGCGGCATGGGCATCTCGTTCTCCAGCTCGCTGTTCGGCCTTGCCGGCTCGCTGATCCTCGGCTTCCTCGATTTGCAATCGAGCCAGGCGCAGAACCGCTTTTACACCGACCTCGAAGACTGGCTCGCCACCACCGTGCGCGAATATGGCAGCGGCGAGGTCGCGGTCGCTTCCGGCGGCGGCGGGGTCGCCAGCGGCGAGCTCCAGGCCGCGGTCGAACGCTTACGCTCCGTGCTCGAGGAAGGCAGCGCCAGCCGGGGCACCACGGCGGCGATGGCGAGCCTTGCCGAAGCCATCCAGGCGCTGGTCTCGCATATGCGCACCGAGCAGCAGATGATCCGCGAATGGGCCGACGGCCAGGGCGAGCAGAACCGCGAGATCCGGCGTCTGCTGGAGCGCATCGCCCGTCAGCCGGAAAAGAGCTAGCGGCTCGCTTGCCCCGGACGCTGCGCAGCACGAAGTGATGCGCTGCAGAGCCGGGGCCCAGGGAACGAGACATGGGTCCCGGCTCTGCGAAGCAGCGTTGCACGCTGCATCGCGTCCGGGACACGAAAGTGGAGACGGACAACATGGCTCTAGCGCGCGGCCGCCGCAGCGAAGGCGCCTTCAACTACTGGCCCGGCTTCGTCGACGCGCTGTCGACGCTGGTGCTGTCGATCGTGTTCCTGCTGTCGGTGTTCCTGGTGGTGCAGTTCTTCCTGTCGCAGGAGGTCACCGGCAAGGACAAGGCGCTGGAGCAGCTCAACGCCAAGATCGCCCAGCTCAACGAGCTTCTGTCGCTGGAGAAGCTCGGCAAGCTCACGCTCGACGACCAGGTCTCGCAATTGAAGGCCGGCCTCGCCTCGGCCGAGACCGAGCGCGACCGCATCAAGGGCCTCTACGATGGCCTCGCTGCCGCCGGCAACGACGCGCAGGGCAAGTCCTCCGAGCTCGGCAAGGCGCTGGATTCGGAGAAGGCGGTCTCGGCGCGGGCGCTGGCCCAGATCGAGGTGCTGAACCAGCAGATCAGCGCGCTCAGGCGGCAACTGGCGGCACTGGAAGAGGCGCTCGATGCGAGCGAGAAGCGCGACAAGGAATCGCAAAACCGAATTGCCGATCTGGGCTCGCGCCTCAACGTGGCGCTGGCGCAGCGCGTGCAGGAATTGTCGCGCTACCGCTCGGAATTCTTCGGCCGCCTGCGCGCCATCCTCGGCAACCGCCCGGACATCCGCATCGTCGGCGACCGCTTCGTGTTCCAGTCCGAGGTGTTCTTCGACACTGGCCAGGCGGTGCTGCTGCCCGAGGGCCGCGCCGAGCTCGACACGTTGGCAGCCGCGCTGATCGAGCTCGACAAGAAGATCCCGAGCGACATCCCCTGGGTGCTGCGCGTCGATGGCCACACCGATGTGCGTCCGGTCAACGGTCCGAACTTCAAGTCGAACTGGGACCTGTCCGCGGCCCGCTCGATCTCGGTGGTGCAATATCTGGTCTCGCTCGGCGTGCCCGCCCAGCGCCTCGTCGCCGCCGGTTTCGGCGAATTCCAGCCGCTCGATCCCGGCAACACGGAAGAGGCCTACAAGCGCAATCGCCGCATCGAGCTGAAGCTGACGGAGCGGTAGTGAGCGCGATCCACCTCCGCCCCTACGCGGCCTCCGACGAAGCCGCCGCGATCGATCTCTGGCATCGCACCTGGCAGCAGGCCTATCCGCAGATCGACTTCGCGGCACGGCTGGAATGGTGGCGCGAGCGTTGGCTGAGGGATCTGGTACCGAAGGTGTCCATTGTCGTCGCCGAGCAGAATGGTGCCCTCACCGGCTTCGTCACCATCGACGGCGAAGGCTATCTCGACCAGCTCGTGGTCGACCCTGATCACTGGGGTTCGGACGCCGCCCGGCTGCTGGTCGACGAAGCGAAACGCCTGTCGCCATCGGGCATCACGCTGCTCGTCAACAAGGACAATTCCCGCGCCATCCGCTTCTATGAGCGCAACGGCTTTGCCCATGCTGGCGACGATGTGAACCCGACCTCGGGCCGGCCGGTGCTGAAGATGGCCTGGCGGGCGTAATTCTGGCGGGCGTGAGGCCTGTCACGCAGGGATCCTGCGAGGTCGGTTATTCGTTGTGTCAGCGATGACAAGCGAATGGAGGCGATCGATGCGGCTGCGCGATCTTGCCAAGGGTTCCTCGGTGTTTCTGGCCGTCATCGTCGCCGGATATTTATCGACGACCTATGTCGACCAGCGTTTTGCTGCGCCCGAGGTCTCCAAATCAACAGAGACGGCATCAGTCTCAGCCTGCGTCGGAGAGGACGGCAGCTGGAAGAACTGGCCGTGGCCAAACGTGCCTGCGCTGTCGCCGAAGTGCCGGTAGCTGACCGAGTGGCGCAAAGCACCTGCCCCAAGCTCCGCTGTCATCACCCGCGAAATGTTTAGCCCGGACAGATCACTGACAGGTGTTCGGAGACATAGCTGACACATCAAACTGGGCTGGATTGGTCGATTCGGGAGGCCGTCCATGCCCTGGAACGAGGTGTCGGTAATGGATCAGCGGCGCGAGTTTGTGCGACTTGCCTTGCAGGACGGAACGAACCGGCGGGAGCTGTGCCGCTAACGCCCTCACGCCCCCTCGAACTGCAGCCTCGCCAGCCGCGCATACAGCCCGTTCGCGGCCACCAGCTCGGCATGGGTGCCCTGCTCGACGATCTTGCCCTGATCCATCACCAGGATGCGGTCGCAGGACAGCACGGTGGCGAGGCGGTGGGCGATCACCAGCGTGGTGCGGTGGCGCATCAGCTCTTCCAGCGCGGTCTGCACCAGCGTCTCGCTTTCGGCATCGAGCGCGGAGGTGGCTTCGTCGAGCAGCAAGAGCGGCGCATCGCGCAGGATGGCACGGGCGATCGCGATGCGCTGGCGCTGGCCGCCGGACAGCGTCACGCCGCGCTCGCCGAGCGGGGTGTCGAAACCTTCGGGCAGGCGGCGGATGAATTCGGCGGCATGCGCGAGCTCGGCGGCGCGCTCGACCTCGGCATCGGTCGCATCGGGCCGGCCGAAGCGGATGTTCTCGCGAGCGCTGGCGGCGAACACGTTCGATTCCTGCGGCACCAGCGCGATGCGCGCGCGGAAATCGCGGGGATCTGCGGATTTGACCGGCACGCCGTCGAGCGAGATCGCGCCGCTGCGCGGGTCGTAGAAGCGCAGCAGCAGATGGAAGATCGTGCTTTTGCCAGCGCCGGACGGACCGACGATCGCGACCTTCTCGCCGGGGCGCACCGTGAATGACACGGCATCGAGCACATTGACGTCGCGCCGCACCGGATAGGCGAAGCTGACCCGGTCGAAGCCGACCTCGCCGCGTGCCGGCACCGGCAGCGCGCGGGGAGACGCGGGCGCCTTGATGTCGGGCTGCACATGCAGGATCTCGAACAGCCGCTCGGCCGCGCCTGATGCCGCCGAGACCTCGCCCCAGACCTCGCTGAGCTGGCCGAGGCCGGCTGCGGCGAACACCGCATAAAGCACGAACTGACCGAGCCGGCCCGGCGAAATCGCGCCGGTGAGGACGTCATGCGAGCCGATCCAGAGGATCGCGACCACGCTCGCGAACACGATGAAGATGATGATGGCGGTGAGCACGGCGCGCGCCTGGGTCGAGGTGCGCGCGGCCTCATAGGCCTGCTCGACCTCGCCGCCGAAACGCTTCTCGGCGAATTGCTCGCTGGTGTATGCCTGCACGGTGCGGATCGCGCCGACCAGCTCGCCCGCATAGGCGGAGGCGTCGGCAAGCGTGTCCTGCGCATTGCGCGACAGACGCCGCACCCAGCGCCCGAAGGCAACCAGCGGAAGCACGATCAGAGGGATGGCCAGCAGCACGAAGCCCGACAACTTCGGGCTGGTGATCACCATCATCGCCGCGGCGCCCAGGAACATCATCAGATTGCGCAGCGCGATCGACACCGAGGCGCCGACGGCCGATTTGAGCTGGGTGGTGTCGGCGGTGAGCCGCGAGATCAGCTCGCCGCTGCGTGCGGAATCGAAGAAGGCGGGGGACAGCGAGAGCAGATGGGCGAACACGTCGCGCCTGAGGTCGGCGACGATGCGCTCGCCGATCGTCATCACGAGGTAGTAGCGCGCCGCGCTGGCGAGCGCGAGCACGCCGACCACCGCGAGCATCACCGAGAAGTAGCTGTTGATCAGCTCGATGCCCTCGGGCGTCAGGCCGAAATCGATCATCCGGCGCACCGCGACCGGCACCAGCAGCGTGGTCAGGGCCGCGACTGTGAGTGCGACGAAGGCCAGCGCCGCCCGACCGCGATAGCGGTTCACATAGGGCGCGAGCGCAAGCAGAGGCCGCAGCTTGGCGCGACCCTTGGCCGGCTCTTCGATCAGCTCGGCCTCGATCGAGGGGGTGTCCGCGGCGTTCATTCCAGGCTGATCGACATACTGGTCATCAAGCCGTTCCACTGCGCTCATGAGATCCAACCCGTTGCATTCGTTTGCTCCCAATAGGCCGGTGCAAGGGTAGTGGCAAATCCGGGAAGTCCCTTAGGGGCAAACCCGGTTCACCGCCCGGGATGGCTTGTTTTAGCGGGTTTCGTGAGGTATAGACCCGCCCAAATCCGTCATTCGATAGCCACCCAAGAAGGCGCCGGGGCGCCGAGGAATTGCCATGAAAGCCGAAATTCACCCGAACTATCATACAATTAAGGTCGTGATGACCGACGGAACCGAGTACCTGACCCGCTCGACCTGGGGCAAGGAAGGCGACACGCTGAACCTCGACATCGACCCGAAGTCGCACCCGGCCTGGACCGGCGGCAACGCCCAGCTGATGGATCGCGGCGGCCGCGTCTCGCGCTTCCAGAAGAAGTTTTCGGGCTTTCTCAAAAAGGATTGATCCGGCCCGCAAAGGCTAGAGACGAAAAACGCCCCCGGGAGACCGGGGGCGTTTTTGTTTTTTCCGGCTGTCATTCCGGGGCGCGACGAAGTCGCGAGCCCGGAATCCATAACCACGATCGGGAGTATGGATTCCGGGCCCGCGCCAAGAGGCGCGTCCCGGAATGACGACCGAGATTGTCGATGGAGCTTACCGCTCGAACGCCGCCTTCAGCGCGTTGAGGTGCGGCACCAGCGGATTGCCGATCGCGATGTGTTCGGCCGGCGGGGTGTGGATGGTGGTGTCGAGGCGGCGGACGCGGGTCTGCAGGCTCATCGAACGATGGATCAGATCCTGAAGCTGCGAGGGCAGCTTCTCGATGGTGTCGGTGGGGCCGGGATCGGCAGCGCTGAGCTTGACCTTGGTCTTCTCGCGATTGGCCTGGCTCAGCGTCATCTCGCCTTCCTTCACCGCGCGGTGCAGCAGCAGCCACGAGGCGAGCTGCATCAGGCGGGTGGTGAGACGCATGCTCTCGGTTGCGTAGGTGAGGCTGACGGCACGGTCGAGCGCCTTGGCCTCGGTGCGGCCGGCGCCGTCGAGATAGGCAGCGGTCTCTTCGACGAGGTCCATGCCCTCGCGGAACAGGACGCCGAACGCCGCAGAATTGGTGAACCGCTCGCTGAGTTGAACGAGAGCGCCGTCGGCCTGCAAACGTTCCATGGTTAACGCCTCTTACGCAACTGTTTGACTGCCCGGCTTTGGCGCCGGCTTATGATGAACAAATCATTGCGCGGGCGGGACGCGGAGTCCAGTGACAAGCGCGGATATGGTTTCCGCGGGTCATTCCCAGGAATTCAACCGGGACGAGACGCCAAATAGCGGGAGTAAACGCAAAAAAAGAGCCGCCGGAGACCGGCGGCTTTGAAAGTTGATAACAGGGAGGCGTCAAACAGAGTGGACAGGAGCCACTCGGTGTCCAAACGAGGACAGTTCCAGTCATAAACCCGAAAGCTTAATCGACCGTAAACGAGCGAATTTTTTGAGGGTTCGTTAGCCATGTCGGCCAGTGACCGAGCGGGGGGTGGAACATGATCGGCAGTCCCCCGGTGCAACGACACATTCAGCTGTCGTCCCGGACAAGCGTCAGCGCAGATCCGGGACCCATAGCCACTGGCGGACGTGGTGACGGGGACTCGGAGTGGCCGACCTCGCGACAAACCTCATCCTTTGGGTATGGGTCCCGGATCTGCGCGCGCCTATGGCGCGCTTGTTCGGGACGACAGCCGATATGCGGCGCCCCTACTTCTTGAAAAAACTGTTCGCCGCGTCGCGCGAGGCGCGCTTCTTCGTGGCGGCTTCTTCCAGCCTTGCGATCTCGGTCTTGAGCAGCGTGACGCGCTCGGCCAGTTCCTCGACCGACAAGAGCGAGAGGTCCTGCCCGATATCATGGCTGATCTTCTTGCGCGGGCGGTCGTCGTCTTCCGTCGCCATCCTGGTTCCTCCTGCGTTCGCGCACACAATGCCGAGGCGGTTGCCAGCTTGGATCACGCTGGCTAAGCAAGGGCCTCGTTCATCCCGCACCTTCACCCAAGGACACATCATGGACAAGCTGCCCGCGCAAATGACCGTGGTCGCCATCTCCAAGCCCGGCGGACCGGAAGTGCTGGTGCCGGAACAACGCAGCATTCCGCAGCCCGGTCCTGACGAGATCCTGGTCAAGGTGCAGGCCGCCGGCGTCAACCGGCCCGACGTTGCGCAGCGCTCGGGGGCCTATCCGCCGCCGCCCGGCGCCAGCGACCTGCCCGGTCTCGAGATCGCGGGCGAAGTGGTTGCCGTCGGCAGCAATGCCAAGCGGCACAAGATCGGCGACAAGGTGATGTCGCTGGTCGCCGGCGGCGGCTATGCGCAGTACTGCATCGCCCAGGATGCCCAGGCGATGAGCGTACCGCCCGCGCTGTCCATGAAGGAGGCCGGCGCGCTGCCGGAAACCCTGATGACGGTCTGGCACAATGTGTTCGAGCGGGGTGGCCTGAAGGAAGGCGAGACGCTGCTGATCCATGGCGGCTCCTCCGGCATCGGCACCATGGCGATCCAGCTGGCGAAAGCGTTCGGTGCGAAAGTGTTCGTCACCGTCGGATCGCAGGACAAGATCGATGCCTGCCTCAAGCTCGGCGCCGACCGCGCCATCAACTACAAGACCGAGGACTTCGTCGCCGTGGTCAAGGAAGCGACCAACAAGGAAGGCGTCAACCTGATCCTCGACATGGTCGCCGGCGACTATGTCGACCGCAACTATGATGCCGCCGCGCTCGATGGCCGCATCGTGCAGATCGCGACCCTCAACGGACCCAAGGTCAACGTCAACATCGCCAAGGTGATGGTGAAGCGCCTGACCCATACCGGCTCGACACTGCGTCCCCGTAGTAATGCGGACAAGGCGGCGATGGTCGCCGCGATCGAGGCGAAAGTGATGCCGCTTTTGCGCGAAGGCCGCGTCAAACCGCTGATGGACAGCACTTTCCCGCTGGAAAAGGCAGCCGATGCGCACCGCCGCATGGAAACGAGCGCACATATTGGCAAAATTGTGTTGGAGGTCTAGGCCTCCGGCCCACAGGCGACGGCGGAAACCCTTTGATTTTCCTTGCTTTCGTGGCATCTATCGCGACGCACCGAACGGTTTCCGTCCGGTCTGAAATCGTCTTCACCTGAAGAGTTTGCGTCGAACGCGGAGAACTGGCCTTGCGTCTGATCAGGTGCCTCGCGCCCATCGCGCTGGGCCTCATGATTCTTGTCGCCGCGCATCCCGCGCGCGCGCTCGACGCCGTCAGCGTCCGCAGTGACGCGCCCGCGATCGACCTCACCGGCGTGCTCGAGCATCAGCGCAGCGATGCCGATCGCATCCAGGTCTCCACCGCGCCGGGCACCGACGGCATCGTCCGCCGCATCGAGGTGCGCGCCCGCGAGGGAGGCCAGAACTGGGTGGTGTTCGCGCTCGCCAACAACACCGACGACCAGCTCGACCGCCTGATCGTCGCCCCGCACTACCGTATCGTCTCCTCGGGGCTCTTGTGGCCCGACCTCGGCCTGTCGCGCATCGCGACCATCACGCCCTCGACCGGCGACCGGCCTGAGCGGCAGGAAAGCCCGACCGCCGACGTGTTCCGCGTCACGCTCGACCCCGGCGCCGTCATCACCTTCGTCGCGGAGCTGCGCACCGACAAGCTGCCGCAGCTCTATCTGTGGGAGCCTGAAGCCTACAAGGACAAGGTCAACTCGTTCACGCTGTACCAGGGCATCGTGATCGGCATCTCGGGCCTGCTGGCCTTGGTGCTGACCATTCTGTTCGTGGTGAAGGGCAGCATCATGTTCCCGGCCGCCGCGGCGCTGGCCTGGGCGGTGCTGGTCTATATCGGCGTCGATTTCGGCTTCTGGGGCAAGGTGCTCGACATGTCGAACAACGCCGAGCGCATCTGGCGCGCGGCGGGTGAAGCGATTTTGGCGGCCACGCTGCTCGTGTTCCTGTTCGCCTATCTCAACCTCAGCCGCTGGCATGTGCGCTATTCGCACATCACGGTGGGCTGGCTCGCGTTCCTGGGGTCGCTGGTGGCGCTGGCCCTGTTCGATCCGGCGGTGGCCTCCGGCATCGCGCGCATTTCGCTGGTGCTGATCGCCTTCGCGGGCTTCGCGCTGATCGTCTATCTCTCCACCCACGGCTTCGACCGCGCAGTGCTCTTGATCCCGACCTGGTTCCTGCTGGTGGTCTGGGTGGTCGCGGCCGGCATGACGGTCGCGGGTTCCGTGACCAACGACATCGTCGGTCCCGCCCTGCTCGGCGGCCTCGTGCTGATCGTGATGCTGATCGGGTTCACGGTGATGCAGCACGCTTTTGCCGGCGGCGGCGCCACCACCGGCGTGGTCTCCGACATCGAGCGGCGCGCACTGGCGCTGGCCGGCTCCGGCGATCTGATCTGGGACTGGGACGTCTCCGCCGACAAGGTCTTCACCAGCCCCGAAACCGAAGCCCTGCTCGGCCTCAAGCGCGGCACGCTCGAAGGGCCCGCGGCCTCCTGGTTAGAGGTGCTGCATCCGCTCGACCAGGATCGTTTCCGCGCCGCGCTCGACAGCGTGCTCGACCAGCGCCGCGGCCGCCTGGTGCAGGATTTCCGCCTGCGCACCCCGGACGGCCATTTCATGTGGTTCGCGCTGAAGGCGCGGCCGGTGGTCGGCTCCGACGGCGAGGTCTCGCGCGTGGTCGGCACGCTCACCGACGTCACCGAGCTGCGCAACGCCGAGGAACGCCTGCTGCACGATTCCGTGCATGACAACCTCACCGGCCTGCCCAACCGCAAACTGTTCATGGACCGGCTGGGTGCGGTGGCGCATTTCGCCAAGACCATGCCGACGCTGCGACCGACGCTGATGGTGATCGACCTCGACCGCTTCAAGCAGGTCAACGATTCCGTCGGCATCGCGGTCGGCGATTCCATCCTGTTGACGCTGGCCCGCCGCCTCACCCGCATCCTGAAGCCGCAGGACACGCTGGCGCGGCTTGCCGGCGACCAGTTCGGCCTGATCCTGCTCTCGGAGCAGGACCCGGCCCGCATCACCGCCTTCGCCGAGACCATCCGCAAGACCATCCGGGCGCCGATCGCCTTCAACGATCGCGAGATTTTTCTCACGGCCTCGATCGGTCTCGCCCTTTCTGATCCGCAGGTTCAGCTCACGGACGAGATCATCAAGGATGCCGAGCTTGCGATGTATCACTCCAAGCGCATCGGCGGCGACCGCATCGACGTCTACAAGCCCGCGATGCGCGCGCGGAAGACCGATCGCCTGACGCTGGAGAGCGAGCTGCGCCGCGCCATCGAGCGGCAGGAACTCACGATCCTGTACCAGCCGATCGTGCGGCTGGAAGATCGTTCGGTCGCCGGCTTCGAGGCGCTGGTGCGCTGGGATCACCCGAAGCTCGGCCGCATGGCACCCTCGGAGTTCATCACCATCGCCGAAGAGACCGGCCTGATCGTCGACCTCGGCATGTTCGTGCTGGACCAGACCGCCAAGCAGCTCTCGATCTGGCAGCGCGCGATGCGCTCACGCGAGCCGATCTTCGCCTCGGTCAACGTCTCCTCGCGGCAATTGCTGCGCCACGATCTGATCCACGACATCCGCACCGTGCTGTCGCGCTCCTCGGTGGCGCGCGGCACGCTCAAGCTGGAATTGACGGAATCGCTGGTGATGGAGAATCCAGAGCACGCAGCGCAGATGCTGACGCGGATCCGCGAGCTCGGCACCGGGCTCTCGCTCGACGATTTCGGCACCGGTCATTCGTCACTGGCCTATCTCCAGCGCTTCCCGTTCGACACGATCAAGATCGACCAGTCGTTCGTGCGCACCACCAATCGCGGCACGCGCCCGGTGATCCTGAAGTCGATCATCGCGCTCGCGCATGATCTCGGCATGGATGTGGTCGCCGAAGGCGCCGAGACCGATTCCGACGCGGTCGAGCTCTACCAGATGGGCTGCGAATACGCGCAAGGCTTTGCCTTCGGCGAGCCGATGGACGCGGACGCCGCGATGCGGCTATTGACCGAAGTGCGGCTCGAAGCGGCGAGCTGAACTCGCCGCGCGTCCGGTATCGTAGGGTGGGCAAAGGCGCGAAGCGTCGTGCCCACCATAGATCCGGCACCGCAAAGAAGTGGTGGGCACGCTTCGCTTTGCCCACCCTACGATACTGTTGGACATGGAGAGACCTTCACCCACCTGATCGGGTGCTCCGCCGCTACCGCCGCCCGTCCTTCTTCATCTTCGTGAACCGCACGCTCTGGCCGTCCGGCATCCGCACTGCCTTGAACCCGGCAGCAAGGCAGGCTTCGCGTTGCGGCATCTGGATGTCGGGGCTGCGCAGGCTGTCCCACCATGAGGCCCGATTGGCCGCGCGCGGCAGGGCCGCGCCGATGATCTCTTCGATCTGTTCGAAGCTCAGGACGAATTCGGCCTGCTTCTGCCGCAGCAGATAGTCGCGCAACGCGTCGTAGTCGTTCACAATTGTCCTCTCGTCCGAACCCCAACCTGCTCAAATGAGCCCGCTCACATGCGGGCTGCCCAAAACCGTGAGCGGCGTAAACCGATTCTTAACTCACTACGGCAGCGCTGTTCCACCTTAAACACTACTCAAGATTTCGGGCGCATCCACTATGGGGATCGGGAGCAAGCGATGCTGTCTGGATGGCGCGAAGTCATGGCCCGCCGGCCGTGGCGGATTTCGGCGAAGCTGCTGATCATCTCGTCCGTGGTGACGGTGATCGGCTTTTCCGCCATTTGCGTCAACGTCATGCTCGACATGCGCCGGGGCGAGGAGGCGCTTGCCCGCCAGACGCTGGAGAACCTCGCGACCACCATCCAGTCCGACGTCAGCCGCAACGTCGAGATCTACGACCTGGCGCTGAAGGCGGTCGCCAGCAACATGCTGCTGCCCGAGCTCGCGACCGTGTCGAAGCCGATCCGTCACCTGATCCTGTTCGATCATGCGACGACGGCGAGGCATTTCGGCGCCATCCAGGTGTTCGACGCCGAGGGCAGGCTGGCCATCGACGCTTCCACGCTCGATCCCCTCCCCGAGAACCGGAGCGAGGAGGAGTATTTCAGGGTTCACCGCGACAATCCCGACGTCGGGCTGTTCATCAGCCGCCCGATGCTGTTCCGCGGCGCCTACGCGATCGTGCTGAGCCGTCGCATCAGCGATACCGACGGCGGCTTCCTCGGCGTCGTCGCCGGCTCGATCCGCTTCAGCTATTTCCACGAATTGTTCGAGCGGCTGAATCTCGATCCTGAAGACACCATCACCGTGCTCAGGCGTGACCGCACCATCATGATGCGGCGGCCATTCGATCTCGACATCATCGGCACCAATTTGAACGACCGCCGGACGTGGAAGGCCGACAATCTCCCGGTCGGCACCTCCTATTCGGGAAAGGGCCCGGTCGATCCGACGCCGCGGCTCTATGTCCGCAGCGCCGACAACGGGCCGCTGTTCGTGGTGGCGGGCAAGCCGCTGACTGCGGTTTTCGCGCTCTGGCAGAAGGAGGCGTATCGCATCGGCGCCGTGGTGCTGGCGCTCGCGCTGTTCGTGCTGGGATCGACGCTGGTGCTCGCGCGCGAGATCGGCCGCCGCGCCGAGGCCGAGCGCAAGCTCGAGGAGATGGCGACGACCGACGCGCTCACCGGCCTGAAGAACCGCCGCAAGTTCGATACCGTCATCGACGTCGAATGGCGGCGCGCAATGCGGCAGAAGGCGCCGGTCGCGCTGTTGATGATCGATGCCGATCACTTCAAGGCCTACAACGACACGTTCGGCCATCAGGCCGGTGACCAGGTGCTGGTCGGCATCGCCATCTGCATTTCCGATTCGGTGAGCCGGGCCGGCGACTGCGCCGCGCGCTATGGCGGCGAGGAATTCGCG
This sequence comes from Bradyrhizobium sp. CCBAU 65884, assembly GCF_028128835.1. NCBI lineage: Bacteria > Pseudomonadati > Pseudomonadota > Alphaproteobacteria > Hyphomicrobiales > Nitrobacteraceae > Bradyrhizobium > Bradyrhizobium sp. CCBAU 65884. The sequence continues at coordinate 114,299 of NZ_LBJU01000124.1, forward strand.
GTGCTGCTCCCCAACACGTCTGCGACCGACGCCTTCAAGGTCGCCGAGACGATCCGCCTCAAGGTGCAGGGCTGGTCTGACGACGAGGTGACGTTGACGGTCTCCTGCGGCGTCGCCAGCCTCGTTCCCACCGCTGGCATGGACTGGGCGATCCTGGTCGCCGCCGCCGACAAGGCGCTCTATGCGGCGAAGGCGGGCGGACGCAATCAGTCCGTGGTTGCGAGCCTGCCGAAGCTGTCGCTGGTGGCGTGAGTGTTGTAAGCGGAGCCGCGCGCCACATCCCCGGTGTCGTCCCGGCGAAGGCCGGGACCCATAGCCACAGGGAAGAGTTTGGCGAAGACTCGCAGTTCGGTACTGCTACCGACTGCAATCGATGAATCACGCGGTATGGGTCCCGGCCTTCGCCGGGACGACACCGAGAGTGTAGCGACTACTGCCCCAGATACTTCTTCATCTCCGCGATCAGCCCGTCCCGCAGCTCCGGGCGCTTCAGGCCGTAGGCGATGTTGGCGCGGAGGAAGCCGGGCTTGGAGCCGCAATCATGGCGCTCGCCCTCGAACTCGACGCCGTAGAACTTCTGCGACTTGGCAAGGCCGATCATGGCGTCGGTGAGCTGGATCTCGCCGCCGGCGCCGCGCTCCTGTGTCTCGAGGATCTTGAAGATCTCAGGCTGCAGGATGTAGCGGCCGGTGATCGAGAGATTGGAGGGCGCGGTGCCCTTGGCCGGCTTCTCGACCATGCCGTCGACCTCGAACATCTTGCCGTTGCGCTTGCCGACGCCGCAGATGCCGTATTGATGGGTGAGATGGTCGGGCACCGCCTCGACCGCGACCAGGTTGGATTTCTCGCCGAGCGTCGAGGCCGTCTCGATCATCTGCTTGAGGCAGCCGGGCGAGTTGAGCACGAGCTCGTCGGGCAGCACGACGGCGAACGGCTCGTCGCCGACGATGTCGCGCGCGCACCAGACCGCGTGACCGAGGCCGAGCGGCGCCTGCTGGCGGGTGAAGCTGACGGCGCCGGCTTCAGGCTGGTTCTGCGCCAAAATCTCCTGCTCGGCCTTCTTGCCGCGCTGGCTGAGCGTCGCATCGAGCTCGAACATCCGGTCGAAGTGATCTTCGATGACATTCTTGTTGCGGCCGGTGACGAAGATGAAGTGCTCGATGCCGGCCTCCCTCGCCTCGTCATAGACGTACTGGATCAGCGGCTTGTCGACGATGGTCAGCATTTCCTTCGGCATCGCCTTGGTGGCGGGCAGGACACGGGTGCCGAGGCCGGCGACGGGGAATACGGCTTTGCGAATTTTCATGTGATTGATCGAATACCTGGGGGCACATGGGAACGGCGGAACGGAGCAATGGCATCTTGCTAGCCTGTTTGCAGCCGCCAACAAAGGCGGATGTGGGGCCTCACCCGCGCAGAGTTAAGAAAAAGGCCGCCACCAAAATTTCACCTTTGTTAAGCTATTGGCAACCGTAACCGGGCCTCCTGATGGCAGATTTTTGGAAGGCCGATGGGTGGGACATGATGCAATTGGTGGCAGGGCAGGCAAGACGGGCGGGATCCGTGACCGGCGCGGCGATGATCGCGGCCGCTCTGCTGCTGCCCGTCAGCGCGCACGCCCAGGCGCAGAACGGCCTGTCCAATCTGTTCGGCGGCATCTTCTCGGGCCCCAACGCTGCGCCCTCGCAACCTGCGCCCGGTCCCGGCGGCGCTCTCCCCTGGAGCGGTGAGGACGGGGCTTCCGGCCATCCGCTGATGACGGCCGCGGCGATCCGCGAGGCCGCCGACAATTTCAGCAATTGCGTTGCCGCGATGTGGCCCGATGCCGCACGGCGCAACATCACCCAGGAAAACTTCCAGCGCTTCACGGCCGGGCTCTCACCCGATCTGCGCATCATGGACCTGATGGACTCGCAGCCGGAGTTCACAAAATCGATCTGGGACTATCTCGACATCCTCGTGAACGACAACCGCCTCGCCAAGGGCCGCGAGATCCTCGCCAAGTACAAGGCGCAGTTCGACGCCACCGAAAAGGCCACTGGCGTCGACCGCTACATCATCGCCTCGATCTGGGGCATCGAGTCCAATTACTCGACGCAGATGGGCGATCGCAGCGTGCTGCAATCGACCGCGACGCTCGCCTGCATCGGCCGCCGCCAGGCCTATTTCAAGGACGAGTTCCTCTCCGCGCTGGAGATCCTCAACCGCGGCGACCTCAGGCCGGAGCAGATGCGCGGCTCCTGGGCCGGCGCGTTCGGCCCGACCCAGTTCATGCCGACCGCGTTCAAGCGCTTTGCTGTCGACGGCGATGGCGACGGGCGGCGCGACGTCGTCGACAATCCGACCGACCTGATCGCATCGACCGCCAACAACCTGAAGAAGGACGGCTGGCAGGCCAGTCAGACCTGGGGCTTTGAGGTCGTGGTGCCCCAGGGTTTCAACTACATGCTGGCCGACCGCGCCAAGGCGATGACGATCGCGCAATGGGAGAAGCTCGGGCTGAAGCGGGCGACGGGCCAGCCGTTCCCGCATCCGGCGGAGAAAGCCTATCTGCTGGCCCCCGCCGGCGCGCAGGGGCCCGGCTTCCTGATGCTGCAGAATTACCGCGTCATCATGAAATACAACCCGGCCGAGGCCTATGCGCTGGCGATCGGCCATTTCGCGGACCGCCTGCGCGGAGGGCAGCCCTTCGTGCAGCCCTGGCCGCGGCAGGAGCGCGAGCTGTCGCGCACCGAGCGGCTGGAGTTGCAGCAGCTGCTGGCCCAGCGCGGCTTCTACAAGGGCACCCCGGACGGCCAGTTCGGCGGCCAGACCCGGGAAGCCCTGCGCAATTTCCAGGCCTCGATCGGAGTGCCCGCGGACGGTTTTGCCTCCTCGGACGCACTGGAACGGCTGCGCGGACGGTAAAATCGCGCCGAAAGTAACCCTGAACGGGGATTTTGGCAGGCAGCCTTGACGTAGGCGGCTGTTCCCCGGTGTATGGGTTCAAGAATCTGCAACGGAATTTGCCCGTTTGGCGCCTGATTCCGTTATTATATTGAGCTACCTCCGATCCCCATTGCGCTGGCCCGAGATCGCATGTCGAAGCCGAAGTCCCTGTTCAAGGCGCTGACCGAGACCGGCCCGTTGATCGCGCTGGGGACGGCGCTTGCGATTCTGGTCTCGGTCGCAGGGCCTGCCTCGGCGCAGTTCTTCAACTTCCCCGGCTTCGGCGGCCCGCCGCAGCGTTCGGCTCCGCCACCACAACGGGGCGGTGGCGGAGGCGGCGGCTGGTTCGGCGGCGACTTCTTCACGCCGTTCCAGCAGCAACAGCCGCAGGCGCCACGCCAGGATTTTTCGCGCGCGCCGGCGCCAGCCAAGCGCGACACCATCCCTGAGAAGAACGTGCTGGTGATCGGCGACGCCATGGCCGACTGGCTCGCCTATGGCCTGGAAGACGCCTACACCGAGCAGCCCGACATGGGCGTGATCCGCAAGCACAAGACCACGTCAGGCCTGATCAAGTACCAGCCGCGCGGCGAGCCCGCGGATTGGACGACTGCTGCAAGGGGCATCCTCGAGACTGAAAAGCCCGACGTGATCGTCGTCATGCTGGGCCTCAATGACCGCAGCGCGATCCGCGAGCCCGCCGCCGACAAGACGGACAAGGCCGCCGCAGACAAGGACAAGAAGAACGACAAGGGCGCGCGGGCCAAACCGCCGGCGAAGCCGGGGGACGCCAAGCCCGGCAACGACACCGCCGCCAAGCCCGACGACAAGCCTGCCGATGCCGATCTGCCGCAGGACGACGCCGACAATGCCGACACGCCGGCGGCCGCGCCCGAAAAGACGGCTCGCAATCCGAACGGCCTCTACGAATTCCGCGACGACCGCTGGGTCGAGCTCTACGGCAAGAAGATCGAGGAGCTCGCCGGCGTCCTCAAGGCCAAGGGAGTGCCGGTGCTGTGGGTCGGCCTTCCCGCCATCCGCGGCCAGAAGGGCACGGCGGACATGCTGTTCCTGGATTCGCTCTATCGCGAAGGCGCGGCCAAGGCCGGCATTACCTATGTCGACGTCTGGGACGGGTTTGTCGACGAGGCCGGCCGCTTCCTCCAGAAGGGTCCGGACTTCGAAGGCCAGATCCGTCAGCTCCGCAGCTCTGACGGCGTCTTCTTCACAAAGCCCGGCGCGCGCAAGCTCGCGCATTACGTCGAGCGCGAGATCACGCGCCTGCTGGCAGGACGCTCCGGTCCGATCGCGCTGCCGAGCGAGCCGGCGACGCCCGACACCAGCGCCGAGCCTGGCAAGCCCACACCTCGGCCGCTGGCGGGGCCGATCGTGCCGCTGGTTGCGGCCTCGATCTCGACCGATCAATTGCTGGGCGGCCCGGGCTCGCGTCCCGCCGCCGTCGATGCGCTGGCTGCGAAGACGATGGTGAAGGGCGAGCCGCTGGCCGCTCCAGCCGGCCGGGCCGACGATTATGCCTGGCCGCGCCGCGAAGTCGGCCGCGAGCAGGCCAAGGGCGATACGCCGATGGCCGCGACAACGCCCGACGGCGGCGCGCCTTCCGCATCGCCGGGCGCAGCCGCGGCGATCGCGCCGCCAAGGCTCGCGCCGAAGAAGCCGCCGGTGGTGCAGCAGCCGGCACAGGCCCAGCCGTCGTTCCGCGATTTCTTCGGCTTCGGCTCTCCGCAGCCGGCGCCAGCACCGCGTCAACTGGCGCCTGCGCCGCGCAACCCAAATCCGAACTCCAATCCAGGGATTCCGCGTCCGCCCGGCAGCGTCGGGCGCTCGGCGGAGATGTTCCGGTAGTTCCCGGAGTTGCTCTTCCCGGAGTTGCTCTTCCCGGAGTTGCTCTTCCCGGAGTTGCTCGCGTGTCCCGAACGAGCAGCAGCGTGTAACGTTGCTGCAGAGCCGGGATCCAGTTTGAGCGGCACTTACAAAAGAACGCGCCCCGGCTCAGCAATGCGGCTTTGCCGGACGATGCTACGCATCGCCTAGGCCGCATTGCGTCCGGGGCACGAGAGTTCGGGCGTTAGTTACGGGACTTGGTCACAAATCCTAATAGCGCCAGCGCGTCGGCGGACGGCGTGCAGGTCGCGACATCAGAAGCGCGAGCGCGAAACCGATGCCGCCGGCGACCAGCAGCGCGCCGAGCGGATTGTCCTGCACCTTCTTCGACAATGCCTGCGTACCATCGCGGAGAGTCTCGCCGCTGTTGTCGTAGGCGTCCTTGGCGTAGTCAGCCGCAGTCTCGCCGGCCTCGCGTACGGCATCCTTGGCCTGGCCGTAGAGATTCTGCACCGTGCCCGCGGCTTCCCGCGCCTTGCCCGATGCCTGCGTCTTCGCATCGCCTGCCATGTCTCCGACCGCGCCTTCCGCGCGTCCGGCATATTCCTTGGCCGATCCAACAATCCGATCCGTGTCCATGATGATCCTCCTCGGTGGTCAGCCGAAGTAACCGATCAGGCGCGGCGCAGTTCCAAATCATGACGAAAGTGTAGAAGGCGTAGTGCGCAGCCCGGATAAGCCAACGGATCGGCGCGAAGCGCCGTCCCGATGACAGGCTCCGCGACATCCGGGACTTTGCTTACACCGTTCCCGGGTATCGCTGCGCTCACCCCATCTACAGGATCAGCCCGCCATCGACGACCAGCGTCTGTCCGACGATGTAGGACGACAGCGGCGAGGCCAGGAACAGGGCCGCGCCGGCCATGTCGGCCGGCGTTCCCAGGCGCCGCAGCGGAATGCGTGATAGTGCGCCTTCGAGCCGCTTGGGATTGTCGGTCGTCACCTTCGTCATCTTGGTGTCGACGAGTCCCGGCGCGATGCCGTTGACACGGATGCCATCCTCGGCCCAGGCCTCGCCCAACGTCCGCGTCAATCCGACCGCACCGGTCTTCGAGGCGTTATAGGCGGGATTGCCCATGGTGGAATGATAGGCCGCGGTCGAGGACACCATGATCAGCGACCCCTTCGCATCCCGCAGCATGGAATGAAATCGCGTGGCGCAGGCCATCAGGCTCATCAAATTGACCTCGACCACCTTGCGAAAGCCGCTCATCTCGAATTCGCCGCGGCGATAGAGCACGGCGCCCTGCGCCAGCACGAGCACGTCGAGCCGCTCGAAGGACGGCTTGAATGCCTCGATCGCACTGGGGTTGCTGACGTCGAGCTGCGCGTAAGACAGGCCCGTGAGGTCAGAACCTTCCTCGATCGAATAATCCTTTGGCTGCGCACGCGTGCCGCAAACCGCGACATGCGCGCCCCTCGTGCGAAACGCTTGCGCGATGCCGTTGCCGATCCCGCTGGAACCGCCGACCACCAGCACCTGCCTGCCTGAGAAATCGAGCTCGTTCGCCATCGCGGCCTCCCCTCTTGTCTTGCTTGTTTGACCTGTCTGCGGATCGATGCCAGCCTTGTCAATCATAACAAGAACAAGCAGGGCGCGAGGAAACAGCATGTCCGAGTTCAAACGGCTCAGCCGGTCCGTAAAGGGCCTGACCGTTCTCGTCACCGGCGCCGCCAGCGGCATGGGGCGCGCCACCGCCTACGTGTTCGCCGCGGAGGGCGCGAACGTTGCCGTCACCGACTATGATGAGCAAGGCGCGCTCGCCGTCGCGAAGGAGATCGCCGCGAGCGGCGGTTCGGCAAAAGCCTGGAAGCTCGACGTCGCCGATGGCACCGAGATCAAGCGCGTGGTGAATGATGTCGCGGCACATTTCGGCGGGCTCGATATCGTCGTCAACAATGCCGGCATCTCCGTGCGCGTCGCGATCGACGACGAGGCCTATGAGGACGCCTGGGCAAAGGGCATCGCCGTGATGCTGACGGCGCATCCGCGCATCATCCGCGCGGCACTGCCTTACCTGCGCAAATCGAAGAGCCCGCGCATCGTCAACATCGCCTCGACCGAGGCCCTCGGCGCCACCGCATTGCATAGCCCCTATTCGGCGGCGAAGGGCGGCGTGGCGAGCCTCACGCGCTCGCTTGCCGTCGAGCTCGGCCGCGAGGGCATCACCGTCAACTGCATCTGCCCGGGTCCGATCCGCACCGCAATCACCGACCGCATCTCGGAGGAGCACAAGACGATCTACGCCAAGCGCCGCACCGCACTCGGCCGCTACGGCGATCCCGAGGAGGTCGCGCATATGACGCTGAGCCTGTGCCTGCCGGCGGCGTCCTTCCTCACCGGCGCGGTGATCCCGGTCGACGGCGGTCTGATGGCGCGCAACGCGTGAGAGCCATGCGCGCCGAGCGTTGACAACGGCGAGTGCGAGAGTAGCTTTTTCGCCGACAGAGCGGGGCCAACCGCTCGCACATGCGGGAGAAAACGCCATGACGATCGCCATCCGGCAGCTTCAGAAGCATTTTGTCGGCGAGGTTTCCGGCCTCGATTTGCGAAAGCCTCTGACCGAGGTCGAGGCGCGCGAGGTCGAGGCCGCCATGGACAAATACGCGGTGCTGGTTTTCCACGACCAGGACATCACCGACGAGCAGCAGATGGCCTTTGCGCTGAACTTTGGTCAGCGTGAGGATGCGCGTGGCGGCAACATTACCAAGGCCAGCGAATACCGCCTCAACTCGGGCCTGAACGACGTCTCCAACCTCGGCAAGGACGGCAAGCCGCTGCCGAAGGACAGCCGCGCCAATCTGTTCAACCTCGGCAATTGCCTGTGGCACTCCGACAGCTCGTTCCGGCCCATCCCTGCAAAATTCTCGCTGCTGTCGGCGCGGGTCGTGAACCCGAAGGGCGGCAACACCGAATTCGCCGACATGCGCGCCGCCTATGACGCGCTCGACGACGACACCAAGGCGGAGATCGACGATCTCATCTGCGAGCACTCGCTGATGTATTCGCGGGGATCGCTCGGCTTCACCGAATACACCGAGGATGAGAAGGAGATGTTCAAGCCGGTGCTGCAAAGGCTGGTGCGGACGCATCCCGTGCATCGCCGCAAGTCGCTGTATCTGTCATCGCATGCCGGCAAGATCGTCGGCATGAGCGTGCCCGAGGGCCGCCTGTTGCTGCGCGATCTCAACGAGCACGCAACGCAAGGAGAGTTCGTCTACGTCCACAAATGGAAGCTGCACGACCTCGTGATGTGGGACAACCGCCAGACCATGCACCGCGTCCGCCGCTACGACCAGTCGCAACCTCGCGACATGCGCCGCGCGACGGTGGCGGGGACGGAGCCGACGGTGCAGCAGCAGGCAGCGGAGTGAGTGGCATTGGAGTAGCCACAAATTCGGCCGTCGTCCCGGACAAGCGTAGCAAAGCGAAGCGCAGATCCGGGACCCATAACCACAGGCAGTGGTTTGACGAAGACTCGGAGTTAAGATCCCACGCTATAATACCGCCCGGGGGTTATGGGTCCCGGATCTGCGCTCCGTTCTGGACAACGCTACGCGTTGCCAGAAGCTCCGCTTGTCCGGGACGACACGGGAGGTTGTTGCAACAGCTACTAGCCAGCTACGCGTGCCCGGCCTCGTTCGACAGCATGCCGGGGTCGATGCCGATCTTGCGCAGGGCGCGTCCGTATTTGTCGTCGACGTCGTCTCCGAAGATCAGATCCGCATCCGCATCGCAATGCAGCCAGCCGTTGCTCTGGATCTCGGTCTCGAGCTGGCCCGGCGCCCAGCCGGCATAGCCGAGCGCGAGAATGGCATGCTTGGGGCCGGAGCCGTTGGCGATCGCGCGCAGGATGTCGACGGTCGCGGTGAGGCAGACGCCGTCGTCGATCCGCAGCGTCGCGTTCTCGATGTAGAAGTCGCTGGAATGCAGCACGAAGCCGCGCCCGGTGTCGACCGGGCCGCCGCGCAGCACCTTCATGCTTTCGGCATTCTCCGGCAGCTTGATGTGCTCGCCCTTCTTGATGATGCCGAGCTGCTGCAAGAGTTCGGGGAAGTCGATGCTGCCAGCCGGGTGGTTCACGATGATGCCCATCGCTCCCTCCGCCGAATGGGCGCAGAGATAGATCACCGAGCGTTCGAAGCGGGAATCGCCCATCACCGGCATCGCGATCAAGAGCCGGCCGTCGAGATAACCGGCCGAATTAGGGAGCACGGGTCCCGCGCTGCGGGTGCTTTCGCCCGTCCTCTTGCCTGTGGGAGCCATCGGTTAAGCACTCCGGTTTCAATTCCTATCCTGATGTCGGGCCGGGCCGCTGTCAAATCAAGGCTTGCAGAGACTTGATTCAAGTGCATCCATCACAAGCAATTCAATGGTTTGCCTCAGGGCGACCCTGTAAAGACGTGCCATGCTCACAAGAGTTCCCCTACGTGCGGCGATTGGCGTCGCGACAACCCTGTTTGCGTCGTCGCTGGCCATCGTAGCCCGGGCCGATGACGCTTCGCCGTGGCAGCGCGACGGACATTCCGCGGTGCGGCTATTGGCGGGATCGCGCAGCGGCGCCGTCCTGCTCGGCGGTATCGCCATCCAGCTCCAGCAGGGGTGGAAGACCTATTGGCGCTCCCCCGGCGATTCCGGTGTCCCGCCGCGGTTCGATTTTTCCAAGTCGGACAATGTCGAGGCGGTGACGGTGATGTGGCCTGCGCCGCTGAAATTCAACGACGGCGCCGGCGGCCATTCGATCGGCTATCACAACCAGATCGTGCTGCCCCTGCGCATCGTCGCCAAGGCGGCCGACAAGCCCGTGACCCTGCGCGCAGAGATCAATTACGCGGTGTGCGAAAAACTCTGCATTCCGGTCGAGGCCAGCGCCGAGCTCGGCTTCAACAGCGTGGCCTCGACCGAGGATGCCAATCTACGTGCGGCCCTCGACACCGTGCCGAAGCCCGCCAATATCGGCGATCCCAATCCACTCACCATCCGCGACGTCAAGCGCGACGGCGCCACCAAGGTGACGGTCGACGTGGTCACGCCGGATGCGCGCGAGGTCAATCTGTTCGTGGAAGGTCCGACGCCCGACTGGGCGCTGCCGATTCCGGCTCCGGTCAAGGACAACCCGGCTGGCGTGAAGCGCTTTTCGTTCGAGCTCGACGGCCTGCCGCCGGGCGCCAAGCCGGACGGCGCGGCGTTGAAATTCACGCTGGTCGGGCCGGACAAGGCGTACGAGTTCAATACGAATTTGGAGTGAGTACCGGTTAGCGCGAGGAAGTTGCACGGCTCGCGCCCCACTTTCAGCTGTCGTCCCGGACAAGCGCGCCTCAGCGCGCGCCGATCCGGGACCCATGGCCACAGGCGTGGTTTGGCGAAGACTCGGAGTGACCAGCTCGCCCACAACTTCTTCTCGGGGTTATGGGTCCCGGATCTTCGCTTCGCTCGTCCGGGTCGACACCGAGTATGGAACGCCACCCAACCGAATCTTAACGAATGGTTGCTAAGCCCCAGGGCCACCGCAGCAAGCCTGCGTCATGCGGTAGCCTGGGGACTTTAATTGGCCGTGATGGATGCAGAACCTGCAACGACCGGACCGGCCGGGCTAATCGCGCGGCTGCGGGCCAGGCTGACGGGCGGCCCGAGCGAGGCATCGCTGACGCGGCGGCTGGCCGGCACCATCTTCATCATCCGGGTCATCAGCGCAGGCCTTGCCTATGTTTCGCAGGTCCTGCTCGCGCGCTGGATGGGCACGTCCGACTACGGCATCTACGTGTATGTCTGGACCTGGGTGCTGCTGCTCGGCAGCATGATGGATTTCGGCATCTCGGCCTCGGCGCAGAAAATCATTCCGGAGTATCGCGCCAGCGGCGAGCAGGCGCTGCTGCGCGGCTTTCTCTCCGGCAGCCGCTGGCTGACCTTTGCGGTGTCCACGCTGGTCTCGCTCGCCCTTGCCGGCATCGTCAGGCTGCTGTCGCCCTGGATCGACCCGGCCGAGGTACTGCCACTCTATATCGGCTGCATGACGCTGCCCGCCTTCGTCGTCGCCAACACCCAGGACGGCATCGCGCGCTCGCATGACTGGATGCAGCTCGGCCTGATGCCGCAATTCATCATCCGCCAGGGGCTGATCATCGGCATCACGGCCAGCGCCTTCCTGCTCGGCTACCATCTCGGCGCCGTCGCCGCGATGGTCGCGAGCGCCGGCGCAGTGTGGGTCGCGATGACCGGGCAGATGGTGGTGCTGAACCGCAAGCTCGCCGACCATATCGCGCCCGGCCCCAAGACCTATGACATCGGCGGCTGGCTCGCCGTCTCGCTGCCGATCCTGCTGGTCGAGAGCTTCTACCTGCTGCTGTCCTACACCGACGTGCTGGTGCTGCAGCAGTTCCGCCCCTCCGACGAGGTCGGCGTCTATTTCGCGGTGGTAAAGACGCTGGCGCTGGTCTCGTTCATCCACTACGCGATGTCGGCGACTACGGCGCACCGCTTCGCCGAATACAACGCCAGCGGCGACAAGGCACGCCTGTCGGCCTATGTCGCGCATGCGATCAACTGGACGTTCTGGCCGTCGCTGGCGGCGACCATCGTGCTGCTCGCGCTCGGCAAGCCGCTGCTCTGGCTGTTCGGGCCGCAATTCGTGGTCGGCTACGACATCATGTTCGTCGCCGCGATCGGGCTCGTGGTGCGCTCCGCGATCGGACCGGTCGAGCGGCTGCTCAACATGCTCGGCCAGCAGAAGATCTGTGCGCTCGCTTATGCATTGGCCTTCGTGATGAACCTCGTGCTCTGCATCGCACTCGTGCCGCGCTACGGCGGCCACGGCGCCGCGGCCGCGACCTCGATCTCGCTCACCTTCGAGACGGTGCTGCTGTTCTGGATCGTGCGACAGCGGTTGGGGCTGCACGTGCTGGCGTTTGGTAAATAGGTACTACGGCGCCGCCCTTGCTCACTCCCGTGGGGAACGACTGTTTCGCAGTGCGCCTGGGAACAACCGGAAACACCTCTCCATTTCCGACACGCAGCACAATTTTTCTTATTCCGCCCAAGCGGTTGCGCCCCAGGGAAAGTTTATTCTACGTCGTATTGCTCAACCGACGAGATCAACCTAAGATTCTCCAGACATGATCGATCCACTCTACGTCGCCTCCGGTTTCGGCGTCGGCCTGCTCGTCGGGATGACCGGCGTGGGCGGCGGTTCCCTGATGACGCCGCTGCTGATCCTGCTGTTCGGTGTTCATCCCTCCACCGCGGTCGGCACCGATCTGCTCTATGCCGCCGCCACCAAAACCGGCGGCAGCGTAGTGCATGGCTGGTCGCGCAGCGTGCACTGGCCGGCGGTGCTGCGGCTCGCCTGCGGCAGCATTCCCGCGAGCGCAGTGACGCTGCTGGTGCTGTGGAAGCTCGACCTCAGAAGCGATTCCGAGCGCAGCCTGGTTAATCTGGTGCTGTGCTTTGCGTTGCTGCTGACCGCGACCTCGCTGATCTTCCGCAAATCGATCATGGAGCGTTATCGCGGCCGGCTCGAACAGGTCGACGAGCGCACCACCGCGATTGCCACCGTCGTCACCGGAATCGTGCTCGGCGTGTTGGTGTCGATTTCGTCGGTGGGCGCCGGTGCGGTCGGCGTGACCGTGCTGCTGCTGCTCTACCCCCGCCTGCCCATGGCGACCATCGTCGGCTCCGACATCGCCCATGCGGTGCCGCTGACGCTGGTCGCCGGCATCGGGCACTGGGCGCTCGGCGACGTGGATTGGGCCCTGATGGGCGTGCTGCTGATGGGCTCGCTGCCCGGCATCATCATCGGCAGCTACAGCGCGACGCGGGTGCCGGAGACGGTGCTGCGGCTGACGCTTGCCAGCGTGCTGTTCGTGGTCGCAGGCAAGATCATGTTTGCGGAGCTGAACCTGTCGTCGGCGTTCGTGACGGCGCTGGCCTGGACGCATTAAGCGGCAGCGGACGCTTCGTTCTCGGTTTCGTAGGGTGGGTTAGCCGAAGGCGTAACCCACCTCTTTGGTTTCCGCTGTGACAGAAGTGGTGGGTTACGCCCTGCAGATACGCTTCGCGTATCTGCAGGGCTAACCCACCCTACGGCATCGAGCCGTTACTCCGCCGTCCAGCCGCCATCGATCGAGAGATTGGTGCCGGTGATCTGGGCGGCATCATCGCCGCACAGGAACAGCGCCAATGCGGCGACCTGCTCGGACGTCACGAACTCCTTGGTCGGCTGCGCGTCGAGCAGAACGTCGTTGATGACCTGCTCGCGCGTCAGATTGCGCGCCTTCATCGTGTCGGGGATCTGCCGCTCCACCAGCGGGGTCCAGACGTAGCCGGGACTGATGCAGTTGCAGGTGATCTTGTGCGTCGCGACCTCCAGCGCCACGGTCTTGGTCAGGCCTGCGATGCCGTGCTTGGCCGAGACGTAGGCCGACTTGAAGGGCGAGGCGACCAGCGAATGCGCCGATGCCGTGTTGATGATGCGGCCCCAGCCTTTCTTCTTCATGCCGGGCACGGCGGCACGGATGGCGTGGAAGGCCGAGGACAGGTTGATGGCGATGATCTGGTCCCACTTCTCGAGCGGAAACTCCTCGATCGGCGAGACGAACTGGATGCCGGCATTGTTGACGAGGATGTCGACCGAGCCAAAGGTCTTCTCGCCGAGCGCGATCATGCCGGCGATCTCGGCCGGCTTGGTCATGTCGGCGGGCGAATAGATCGCCTTCACCTTGAAGTCCGCCTCGATCTTCGCGCGCTCCTTCTCAATGTCCTCCGGCGTGCCGAAGCCGTTGATGACGACATTGGCGCCGGCGGCGGCGAAGGCGCGTGCGTATGCGAGCCCGATGCCGCTAGTGGACCCGGTCACGACGGCATTCTTGCCTGACAGACTACCCATTCTATTCGCTCCTTTTTGCCGGGGGCGCGGTGACGTCCCCCGTGAGATCGTAGGTCACCATGGTCTCACCGGACTGCGGCCGCTCGAGCCAGTCCTTGTGGCGCATCGACAGATGCACGTCGCGCACGCCGGCCTCCCAATGCTCGACCATGGCGACGTGCGAGAAGTCGTAATCCTTGGACGAGGATTCGTAGTTCTTGCTGCGGTAGATCAGATGCACGACGGTGACGGTGCTTTCGCGCGACACCTTCGCCAGGAATTCGACGGAAGGATCGTTCTTGAGATAATCCGGCAATTTGCCGATCAGGTCGCGCACCGCCCTGCGGGCGTTGTGGATCTGCTTGTTCTTGTCGGTGTTCATCCGCGTGCGGCTGGAATAGCGGATGTCCTTCTCGCGCTCGGCGGCCTCCAGCAGCGAGGTCGGCAGATCGCCGCGCGCGGAAAACAGGTCGACCTGGAAGATCAGCATGTCGCGATCGACCTCGGCGTCGAGCACGTAGTCGAGCGGCGTGTTGGAGGCGATGCCGCCATCCCAATAATGCTCGCCCTCGATCGTCACGGATGGAAAGCCGGGCGGCAGCGCGCCGGAGGCCATGATGTGCTCGGGGCCGATGGTCTTGCCGAGCTTCTTGAACTCGTAATTGTCGAAATATTTGAAGTTGCCGGAGGTGACGCCGACCGCGCCGACCGACAGGCGCGTCTTCAAATCGTTGATGCGGTCGAAATCGACCAGACGCTCCAGCGTCTTCTTCAGCGGTGCGGTGTCGTAATAGCTCTCGGCCTGCGGGCTGCCGGGCGGCCAGAGCGGCGCCGGCGGTATCCGCGGCGTGAAGAAGCCGGGCACGCCGAAGGTCGCGATCAGCGCGGCACTGGTCGAGTTGAACAGCTCGCGGCTGTGGTCGCTCTTGCCGATCGGTTTCCACGGCACCGGCGCGGAGACCATCTCCCAGAATTCCTTGAGCCGCTTGACGCGCGTCGGGCCCTCGTTGCCGGCGATGATGGCGGCGTTGACCGCGCCGATCGAGATGCCGGCGACCCATTCCGGCTCGAAACCGTGGCCGCACAGCGCCTGATAGGCGCCGGCCTGATAGGAGCCAAGCGCGCCGCCGCCCTGAAGGACCAGGACGCGTTGCGCATTCGCGGGGATGCTGGCGGATTCAGGGCTATGATCGGTCATGCAGGAACAATAGCAAAAGGCGAGCCACCGTGGCGACCCTCCGCCGCGGCGTCAATGCATCCCGGATCAAGTCTGGCTTATCGGGGCTCGGTCGAGGCCAGGATCATGGTCCAGAACACCTTGTATTTGGTGCCGGGAGCATAGCTCGCCGCGATGCCCAATTTTGTGACACCGCCCTTGAGCATGTTGGCGCGGTGGGGCGGCGAATCGCGCCAGCCGGAAAACGCTTCCGCCAGCGTATGATAGCCGGCCGAGACGTTCTCGACGGCAACGGTGGCGGGATAGCCGCCGGTGGCAAGGCGCTTGGCCAGCGGCGCGCGGACGTCGTGATCCATCTTGTTGGCCGCAGCCATAGCCTGGGACTGGGATTCGGCGAGCCGCATCAGATCAGGGTCGATGACGACGGTGCCGAGGGCATTGTTCTGGCGGTATTGCGAGATCATGATGGCTGCCGCCTGCGCATCGAGCTTGGAGCCCGGGACCGCCATATCGGCATACATGGACGGCTGCTGGACCGGTGCCTCGTTGCCGGCACAGCCGGCAAGCAGCAAAGTGATGAGAATTGCGGCCGCAGCGCGCATGTAAAGCCCCCGAATGAGGGGCCGTTGTTGCATACCAACCGTGGCTGAAAGGTGAATTTTGAAGAAATCGTTCCTGTCATTCCGGGGCAGCGCGTAGCGCTGAACTGTGGTGCGCAATCGCGCACCTGAGACTCTCGCGCCATAACCTCGAGATTCCGGGTTCGATGCTTCGCATCGCCACGGAATGACAGAGCGTTAGCCCGCAAATATCCGGTAACGGCGCGGCTCGAGGCCGATGGTGTCGCCGGCGCGCAGTTCCTTGTCGCGGGGGGCGTCGATCTCGATGGTCTCGCCGCCCGACAATGCGACCTCGGCGCGCTGCACGGGACCGAAATTGCGGACGTGCTGGACCGCGCCCTCGAAGGCGCCGCTGCCGGGGGGCCCGACCAGCATGTCATGTCGCCGCACGAACAGTTTTGACGCGCCAGGCGCAAGCCCGTCCGCCGCGAGGGTGAGCGGCCGGTCACCCAGCCTGATCACGCCGCCTTCGACCTGAACCGGCAGTTCGATGGACTCGCCGATAAAGCCGTGCACGAAGGCCGTCGCCGGGGTCTCGTAGACGTCGTCGGGCGAGCCGATCTGCTCGATCCTGCCCTTGTCCATGACGACGACGCGGTTGGCGACTTCGAGCGCCTCCTCCTGGTCGTGGGTGACGAAGATGGAGGTGACGTTGATCTCGTGATGCAGCGAGCGCAGCCATCGGCGCAGTTCTTTCCGCACCTTGGCATCGAGCGCGCCGAAGGGCTCGTCGAGCAAGAGGATGCGCGGCTCGATCGCGAGCGCGCGGGCGAGCGCAATGCGCTGGCGCTGGCCGCCGGAGAGCTGGCTCGGATAGCGGTCGGCGAGCCAGTCGAGCTGAACGAGGTCGAGCAGCTCCTTGACCCGCGCCCGGATCGCGGCTTCGTCCTTGCGTACCGCGCGCGGCTGCACGCGCAGGCCGAAGGCGACGTTCTCGAACACGGTCATGTGGCGGAACAGCGCGTAATGCTGGAACACGAAGCCGACATGCCGCTCGCGCGCGCCCTGCGCCAGCGCGTCCTCGCCATTGAAGGAGACCTCGCCGGAATCAGGCCAGTCGAGGCCGGCGATGATCCGCAGCAGCGTGGTCTTGCCGGAGCCTGACGGACCGAGCAGCGCCAGCAATTCACCATTGTCGACCTTGAGGTCGACGCCGTCGAGGGCGGCAAAACTGCCGAACTTCTTGACGAGATTCTTGACTTCAATGGTCACTTGCGTCGTCTCCTTCGTCGAGGTGACGTTCGAGAACCGTCTTTGCGATCAGCGTGATCAGCGCCAGCATCGCCAGCAGCGAGGCGATCGCGAAGGCGGCGACGAACTGGTATTCGTTGTAGAGGATCTCGACCAGCAGCGGCATCGTGTTGGTCTCACCGCGGATATGGCCTGAGACGACGGAGACCGCGCCGAACTCCCCCATCGCGCGCGCATTGCAGAGCAGGACGCCATAGAGCACGCCCCATTTGATGTTGGGCAGGGTGACGCGGAAGAAGGTCTGCAAGCCCGAAGCGCCGAGCGAAACCGCGGCCTCCTCCTCCTGCGTGCCCTGCTCCTGCATCAGGGGGATCAGCGCGCGCGCGACGAACGGGAAGGTCACGAAGGTGGTGGCGAGCGCAATGCCGGGCACGGCGAACAGGATCTGGATGTCGTGATCCCTGAGCCAGCCGCCGAAATAACCCTGCGCGCCGAACAGCAGCACGAAGACGAGACCGGAGATCACCGGGCTGACCGAAAACGGCAGGTCGATCAGCGTGATCAGGAAGGTCTTGCCCGGGAAATCGAATTTTGCAATCGCCCAGGCGGCGACGAGGCCGAAGACAAGGTTGAGGCCGACCGAGATCGCCGCGACGATCAACGTCAGCTTGATCGCGGCCAACGCCTCCGGCTCGGCGAGCGCGGAGAGATAGGCGAGGATTCCCTTCGAAAAGGCCTGCGCGAACACGACCACCAGCGGCAGCACGACGAAGACGGAAAGAAAGATCATCGCCAGCGCGATGATGGTGATGCGCACCGCGCGCGGTTCGGTGCGCAAATTGTCTTGCGCCGCCGCCGCATGTGCCCGTGCCTTCGCACGTGCCTTGGCGTCGGGAGCCGAGAGCGACACGGAGTCTGCGATCTGCATCGTCATCGCATCCTCCTCAGCGCGCCGGGATCCGGCTCCGCGCCCAGCGCTGGAGCCGGTTGACGGCGAAAATGATGACGAAGGAGACGACGAGCATGACCACAGCGATGGCGGTCGCGTCGGCGTAGCGGAATTCGGACAGCCGGATCACGATCAAGAGCGGCGCGATCTCGGAGACATTAGGCAGATTGCCGGCAATGAAGATCACCGAGCCATATTCACCGACCGCGCGGGCAAAGGCGAGCGCGAGCCCGGTGAGCAGCGCCGGCGCGAGCGAGGGCAGGATCACGCGGATGATGGTCTGCCAGCGGCTGGCGCCCAGGCTGCCCGCGGCCTCCTCGATCTCAGGGTCGAGATCCTGCAGCACCGGCTGCACCGTGCGCACCACGAAGGGAATGCCGATGAAGATCATGGCGACGAAGATGCCGACCGGCGTGAACGCCACCTTGATGCCGAGCGCCGCGAGCGGCGCCCCGAGCCAGCCCTTCTCGGCGAACAGCGCGGTCAGCGCGACGCCGGCGACCGCCGTCGGCAGCGCGAAGGGCACGTCGACGATGGCGTCGAACAGCCGCCGGCCGGGGAAGCGGTAGCGCACCAGCGCCCAGACGATGATGCTGCCCATGACGAGGTTGACGCAGGCCGCCGCGAACGCGAGGCCGAAGGAAACCCGCAGGGCATTCAGGGTGCGCCGGCTGGAGAGGATGTTCCAGAATTGCTCGGGGCTGAGCTCGAGCGATTTCAGGAACAGCCCGGCGAGCGGAATCAGGATGATGATCGACAGCCAGGAAAGCGTCAGTCCCATGGTGAGACCGAAGCCCGGCAATGTCCGGCGTCGTGCTGCGCGTGCGCTCACCAGGCCCCCTGCTAAAGCCCATTAAGACAGCGCCAGATCAATTCTTATAGATCTGGTCAAAGATGCCGCCGTCGGCGAAATGTTCCTTCTGCGCCTTGGTCCAACCACCGAAAACGTCGTCGATCGTGAATAGTTCGACCTTTGCGAAGGCGTTTTCGTATTTTTTGGCAATCTCGGCATCGCGCGGGCGGTAGAAGTTGCGCGCGGCGATCTCCTGCCCCTCCTTGGTGTACCAATACTGGAGGTAGGCATCGGCGGCGTTGCGGGTGCCCTTCTTGTCGGCAACCTTGTCGACGATCGCGACCGGCGGCTCGGCGAGGATGGATTGCGGCGGCGCCACGATCTCGAATTTCTCCCGGCCGAATTCCTTCAGGGCGAGAAACGCCTCGTTCTCCCAGGCGAGCAGCACGTCGCCGACGCCGCGCTCGACGAAGGTCACGGTGGCGCCGCGCGCGCCGGTATCGAGCACCGGCACCTGCTGGTAGAGCTTTCCGATGAAGTCCTTGGCCTTGTCGGCGGCGCCGTATTTCTTCTGCGCAAAGCCCCAGGCCGCCAGATAATTCCAGCGCGCGCCGCCCGATGTCTTCGGGTTCGGCGTGATCACGGCAACGCCCGGCTTGATCAGATCGTCCCAGTCCTTGATCGCCTTGGGGTTGCCCTTGCGCACCAGGAACACGATGGTTGACGTGTAGGGCGACGCATTCTGCGGTAACCGCTTCTGCCAGTCCGTCGCCGTGAGGCCCTTGCCGGCGATCGCGTCGACGTCGTAGGCGAGCGCGAGCGTCACCACATCGGCCTGCAATCCGTCGATCACCGCCCGCGCCTGCGAACCGCTGCCGCCATGCGACTGCTTGATCTCGACGCTCTTGCCGGTTTCCTTCTGGTAGGCATTCGCGAACGCCTTGTTGAATTCGGCATAGAGCTCGCGCGTCGGATCATACGACACGTTGAGCAGATTGATGTCAGCAGCGAGAGCCGCGCTTGCCAAGAAACCCGTCGCGAGAAGTCCTGCAGCGAGCGGAACGATACGGCGGATCATGTCCATCTCCATTCACTTCGACGACGTCAGTGTCAGCGAAGGCAGGCGAAACTCGCGGCGAAACGCGCTTAAGTCAACGAAACCGGATTTTCTTGTTCGCAGCGTGGCAGCGTGACTGTGCTACGAAGTCTTCATCGTGTGGATGCCGCATTCTGTCTTGGCCCGGCCGCGCCAGCGACCGGCACGTTCATCCTCACCCTCGGCCGTTCTGCTCGTGCAAGGCATACACCCAACCGACAGGAAACCGGAGGCGGCCAGTGGATGACGCGGCAATTTGGCGCGGACGAAGATGCCCTCGAGTTCCTCGCGCGAGACGTTGGCGAAGGGGTTGAACTTCAACCGCGCGCCATCGTCTTCGACCACTGGAATGTCGGCGCGCGCATTGCCCTGGAAGCGCTTGCGGCCGTTGAGCCAGGCCGAGAACGGCTTCAGTGCCCGCGCCAGCGGCTCGACTTTACGAATGCGGCAGCAGGCATCGGGATCAGAGAACCAGAGATCGCGGTCGGCGTCTTCGCGCGCCAGCGTCTCCTCCGCCGGTTTGATCGAGCGGACGTCCTTCAGGCCAAGCGTCGCGATCAGCGTGTCGCGATAGGCCAGCGTCTCCTCGAACAGCCAGCCGGTATCGAGGAACATCACGGGGATCGCGGGGTCGACGTCCGCCATGACCTTCAGCAGCGTCGCCGATTCCGTGCCGAACGACGACACCAGCGCCAGCTTTTCGCGCCCGACCGTCTTCAGCGCCGCGGCGACGATCTCCGCGGGCGAGGCATCGCGCAGCGCGCGATCGAGTTCGTCCGCCGACGGCAGCGCAGAGGCGGACGTCGGCGAAACCTGAGGCGCGATCGCGTTCACGTGCCGACGCCTTCGGAATGGCGCAGCTGCATGCGCCGGTGCAAGGCCGTGATGCGGCCGTCACCGGTCGGCTGGTAGAACACCGAATAGCGCTTGGCGGTCTGCATGAAGGCTTCCGCGTCGGCCTGCTTCTTGACGTCGAAGGAATCGAAGCCGGCGCGCAGCATGAACACGAACTGGTCGCGCAGCACCTGGCCGGTGGCGCGCAATTCGCCGCGGTAATTGTATCGCTCGCGCAGCAGCCGGGCCTGACTGTAGGCACGGCCGTCGCGGAAGGTCGGGAACACCAGCGCAACGACGGCGATCTTGCCGAGATAGGGGACCAGTTCGGCGATGTCGCGGTTGTTCGGCCAGATCACGCCGACCTTGCCGGCACGCTCGAGCAGCGCATCGGCCTCGCCGATGAAGCGCTCGGCCGGCACCAGGATGTCGCCGCCCTCGGGCAGCGGCGTGTCGACGGCCAGCTTGACGAAGCTGTCGTCGGCGATCTTTCCGCCGTTAACGAGTGGCATAAACGCGCTCCTTGAAGGGTTCGACGCCGAGGCGTTTCACTGTGTCCATGAACAGCTCGTCGGGCCGCTCGCGCAGCGCCAGATAGGCTTCCACGATGTCCTCGACGACGTCGGCGACCTCGTCGAACTTGACGCCCGGCCCGATCAGGTTCCCGAGCGCGGCGTTTTCGTCTGCACGGCCGCCGATGGTGATCTGGTAAACTTCCTCGCCGTTCTTCTCGACGCCGAGAATGCCGATATGGCCGACATGGTGATGACCGCAGGCGTTGATGCAGCCTGAGATGTTGATGTGGAGCCGGCCGATCAGGTTGGCGAGCTCGTGGTTGGCGAAGCGCCGCGTCAGTTCCTGCGCGATCGGGATCGAGCGCGCATTCGCCAGCGAGCAATAGTCGAGACCCGGGCAGGCGATGATGTCGGTGATCAGATTGACGTTCGGCGTCGCGAGGCCAAGCTTGTCGAGTGCCTTCCACAGCGCCGGCAGATCGCGCTTGGCGACATGCGGCAGTGCCAGGTTCTGTTCGTGACCAACGCGGATCTCACCGAAGGAATATTTGTCGGCGAGATCGGCCAGCGCATCCATCTGCTCCGCCGTGGCATCGCCCGGAGGCGCGCCAATCGGCTTCAGCGAGATCGTGACGATGGAGTAGCCCTGGTTCTTGTGCGGGGCCACCGAGTTCTTGCGCCACGCTTCGAAATCGGGATCGGCCGCCGCCTGCCGCAACTCGTCCGGCATGTGCGGGAGCTTTTCGTAGGCCGGATAGGTGAAGCGCGAGCGGATGTCCTCGATCACCTCGTCGTCGATCTGGAGCGAGGAGTTGCGGATGTGCTGCCACTCCTCCTCGACTTCGCGGGAGAACTTCTCGATGCCGAGCTCGTGCACCAGGATCTTGATGCGCGCCTTGTAGATGTTGTCGCGGCGACCGTACTGATTGTAGACGCGCAGGATCGCCTCGATATAGCTGAGGATATCGCGGCCGTGCACGAAGTGCTTGATGGTCTTGGCGATGAACGGCGTGCGGCCAAGACCGCCGCCGACCAGCACCTCGAAGCCGGTCTCGCCCTTTTCGTTCTTGATCAGGCGAAGGCCGATGTCGTGGATCTTGATCGCGGCACGGTCGTGGTCCGACGCCGTGATCGCGATCTTGAACTTGCGCGGCAGGAACGAGAACTCCGGATGCAGCGTGGTGTGCTGGCGGATCAGCTCCGACCAGATGCGGGGATCCTCGATCTCGCCCGGCGCGACGCCGGCCCACTGGTCCGAGGTGACGTTGCGCATGTTGTTGCCGGAGGTCTGCATCGCATGGATGCCGACCTTGGCGAGATCTTCCAGCGCGTCCGGCAATTCGGCGAGCTTGATCCAGTTGAACTGGATGTTCTGCCGCGTGGTGAAATGGCCGTAGCCGCGGTCGTATTTGCGCGCGACATGGGCGAGCGCCCGCAGCTGGTTCGTCGCCAGCGTGCCATAGGGGATCGCAACGCGGAACATGTAGGCGTGCAGTTGCAGATAGACGCCGTTCTGCAGGCGCAAGATCTTGAACTCGTCCTCGGTGAGCTCGCCGGAGAGGCGCCGCTTCACCTGGTCGCGGAACTCCGAGACGCGCTCATTGACGAGCGTGCGGTCGATTTCGTCGTAAGCATACATAAGAAAGCGCCTTAAACCTGGGCCGACTGTCCGATGGTCACACCGGTGCGGCGGATCTGTTCGCGCAGATTGCCGGGTTCGATCTTGCCGTCCGCGCCGACCTGCACCGGGGCGATATAGGGACCGATCGCGCCGACGTCATCGGCGACGGACTCCGCAAGCAACGCCTTGGCCTCGTCGGAGTTGCGCACGATCGCAGCTTCCGACAGGTCCGCGGACCAGCTCCTGGCGGCGGTGCGATAAACCACGATGCCGTCCCAGGTACGATTGGCGGTCACGATCGAGGGGCCGGCGATCTTGATCTTCTTCTGTTCAAGCGGGGAGGTCATTCGGCTGCATCCAATAGGTCAGAGATGATTTGCTTTGGGGTTTCGCGGCGAAGGGAACCGGCATGCCGGACCACCTCGCCGATGATGAGAATGGCGGGACCGCCGCTGACCCGCCGCACCAGCTCGGGAAGGTCGCGCAGCGTGCCGATCGCGCTCTGCGCGTCGGGACGCGTCACACGCGCGAACACCCCGACCGGCGTCTCCGGCGAACGGCCAGCGGCGAACAGGCCGGCGCGCACGGCCGGCGCCGCGGTCATGCCCATGTAGACCACAACGGTCATTTTGGTGTCGGTCAGCGTGGCCCAGTCCACGACTTCCGCGTCGCGCGCCTTGTGCGCGGTGAGGAAGGTGATGCGGGTCGCTTCGTGACGGTAGGTGAGCGGCACCTCGAAATCGGCGGCGCCGCCGAGCCCCGCGGTGATGCCGGGGATGATCGAATAGGCGACGCCTGCCGCGCGCAGGGCTTCGACCTCTTCGCCACCACGGCCGAACACGAAGGGATCGCCGCCCTTCAGCCGCACCACGCGCTGACCGGATTGCGCGGCCTCGATCATGCGCTTGTTGATGGCGTCCTGGCCGATGCCGGGCTTGCCGACGCGGCGGCCGACGGCAACGCGCGTGGTGTCACGGCGGATGCGGTCGAGAATTTCGCCCGAGACCAGCTCGTCATGGAAGACGATGTCGGCGTCCTGCAATGCGCGCAGCGCCTTGATGGTGAGAAGATCGGGATCGCCGGGACCGGCGCCGACCAGCGCGACCGAGCCTTCCGGCTCGTCGGCACGCGCGAATTCGGAGGGATCGGCAATCGCCTTGAGCGCGGCATCCGCCTCGCTCCTGCGGCCGCCGAGCACGGCAGCGCCGATCGGGCCGTCGATGACGCGCTCCCAGAACCGGCGGCGCAGCGGAAACTCGGTGATGCGCTCGTTGATGGACTTGCGAAAGCCGCCGATGAACTCGGCGAGCTCGCCGATACGGGCCGGCAGCAGCGCCTCGATCTTCTCGCGCACGCGCCGTGCCACGACGGGCGAAGTGCCGCCGGTGCCGACTGCGACCACGACATCGCCGCGATCGACGATCGCCGGGAAGATGAAGCTGGAATGTTCGAGATCGTCCATGACGTTGACGGGCAGACCGAGAGCCTTGGCGCGAACCGACATCGCCACGCCGACATCACCCGCACCAGCGCAGACGATGGCGATGACGCCGGCGAGATCGGCGGTCAGTGGATCGCCGGCAGCGATCTCGATCCGCACCGCGTCCTCCGAGTTGAGACCCAGATCATGATTGCCGTCGATCGCATGCACGCGAATGCGCGCACCGGCCGCAGCGAGCACGCGCAGCTTGGCACGCAAAAGCTCGCCCGCGCCGATGAGGACCACCGGACCGGCCTTGAGATCGAGAAATACCGGCAAGAACCGCATGCGATACTCGCTTCCCCCACATCCGGGGTTGACTGGAATTATTTTCTATATATGTGTCGTTTCGAGCGCGCAAAGAGAAAATTTTTTCTTCTCTTCCGCACCGCAACTATAGAATTTTCGCCTCCAAACGCAAAGTGGCAGAGATGCATCTTCTCAAGGACGATTCCGCAGCGAGCGGACTGAGCAGCCCGGCCTCGGCTGAGCGCGCACGCACGCAAGAATTTTCTGCTGACCTTGCCCCCAGCATGGACCATCTCGACCAGCTCGAGGCGCAGAGCATCTACATCTTCCGCGAGGCCTTCGCCCGGCTGAAGAAGATCGCGCTGCTGTGGTCGCTCGGGAAGGACTCCAACGTCATGATCTGGCTGGCGCGGAAGGCGTTCTTCGGCCGCGTGCCGTTCCCGGCTTTGCATGTCGACACCGGCAAGAAGTTTCCGGAGATGTACCGCTTTCGGGATCACTACGGCAAAGAATGGGATCTCGATCTGCGCGTCGAGCCCTGCCCGCCCATCGATGCCGTCGATCCGACGCTGCCGCCGGCCGCGCGCTCCGCTGCGCGCAAGACCGAAGGCCTCAAGATGGCGCTCGGCAAATTCGGCTTTGACGGCCTGATCGCCGGCATCCGCCGCGACGAGGAGGCAACGCGCGCCAAGGAGCGTGTGTTCTCGCCGCGCGGGCTCGAAGGCAATTGGGACGTGCGCGACCAGCCGCCGGAGTTCTGGGACCATTTCAACGCCTCGCCGCCGCAGGGCGCGCATCTGCGCATCCATCCGATCCTGCATTGGACCGAGGCCGACATCTGGGCCTACACCAAGCGCGAGAACATCCCGATCATCCCGCTATATCTCGCCAGGGACGGCAAGCGCTATCGCTCGCTGGGAGATCAGGACATCACCAATCCGGTCGCGTCGACCGCGTCCAACATCGACGAGATCCTGATCGAGCTCGAGCAGACCAAGGTGCCGGAGCGCGCCGGCCGCGCGCTCGACCACGAGACCGAGGACGCCTTCGAGCGCCTGCGCGTCGCCGGCTATCTCTGATCAAGAACGCGAGCGCGATATGAACATGATCGTCACCCCCGCTTCGCCGGCCACCCCGAACGGCACCACCCGTCCGCAGGTCCGCATCGTCATCGTCGGCCATGTCGATCACGGCAAATCGACGCTGGTCGGCCGCCTCTTGCACGAGACCGGCAGCCTGCCCGACGGCAAGCTCGACATGCTGAAAGCCGTCAGCGCGCGACGCGGCATGCCGTTCGAATGGTCGTTCCTGCTGGATGCGCTGCAGACCGAGCGGGACCAGGGCATCACCATCGACACCACGCAGATCCGCTTCCGCACCAATTCGCGCGACATCGTTCTGATCGACGCGCCCGGCCACGCCGAATTCCTGCGCAACATGATCACCGGCGCCTCGCAGGCCGACGGCGCGGTGCTGATCATCGACGCGCTCGAAGGCGTGCGCGACCAGACACGGCGGCACGGCTATCTCCTGCATCTGCTCGGCGTGAAGCAGGTCGCTGTTGTCGTCAACAAGATGGACCGCGTCGATTTCTCCGCCGACCGCTTCAAGGAGATCAGCGACGAGATTTCGGCGCATCTGAACGGCCTCGGCGTGAAGCCCACGGCGGTGATCCCGATCTCCGCGCGCGACGGCGACGGCGTCGCCGAGCGCACCGACCGGATCGGCTGGTACAAGGGCCCGACCGTGGTCGAGGCGCTGGACCGGCTGGAGCCGGCGCGGCCGCTCGAAGCGCTGGCGCTGCGCCTGCCGGTGCAGGCGATCTACAAGTTCGACGACCGCCGCATCGTCGCGGGCCGCATCGAATCCGGCAGCCTCATTGCCGGCGACGAGATCGTGATCATGCCGGCTGGCAAGATCGCGAAGATCAAGACCGTCGAGAGCTGGCCGGTGACGCCGGTTGCGGGACGGCAGGGCGCGGGCCGCTCGGTCGGCATTACGCTCGACCGCGAACTATTCGTCGAGCGCGGCGATATCATCGCGCACGCGAGCGCCGCCCCGCGCGAGACGCGGCGGCTGCGCGCGCGGATCTTCTGGCTGCACGACAAGCCGCTCGCCAAGGGCGACCAGCTCCTGGTCCGCTGCGGGCCGAAGGAAAGCCGCGCCACGGTCGTCGCGATCGAGAAGGCGGTCGATCCGGGCGAGCTCTCGAGCAGCGAGAACAAGGCGATCGGCCGCAACCATGTCGGCGAGATCGACATCTCGCTGTCGAATCCGATTGCCACCGATCCCTACACCGAGAATCCGCGCACCGGCCGTCTCGTGATCGAAGTCTCCGGGCGCATCGCCGGCGGAGGTCTGGTGCTGTCGGTCGATGCCGGCCAGCGCGCCTTGCCGGTGGACATCGTGCCGGTGGAATCCGCACTTCGTCCCGACGAGCGCTCCGCGCGCTATCAGCACAACGGCGCGGTGGTCTGGCTCACCGGCCTGCCGGCCTCGGGCAAGTCGACGCTCGCCAAGGCGCTGGAACGGCGGCTGTTCACCAATGGCGGCTCGCCGATCCTGCTCGACGGCGACACGCTGCGCGCCGGGCTCAACAGCGATCTCGGCTTCTCCACGGCTGACCGCAGCGAGAACATCCGCCGCCTTGCCGAAGTCGCAACGCATCTCGCACGTAACGGCCATATCGCCATCGTCGCCGCGGTCTCGCCCGCGCGCGAGGACCGCGCCACGGCGCGCCGCATCGCCGACACCGCGTTCCGCGAGATCCATGTCGCGACGCCGGCAGAGGTCTGCGAGGATCGCGACCCCAAGGGGCACTACAAGAAGGCCCGCGCCGGCGCGCTGGCGTCGTTCACCGGCATCGGTAACGACTACGAAGCGCCGCAGGCGGCCGAGCTCGTGATCGACACCTCGACGCGGACCGTCGCCGAGGCAGCCGATGAGATCGAGCAGATGCTGAAGACGACGGGCGTGCTGTTCGACGAAACCGTGGACCTCGCCGCGAATATTTGAGGCAGGCTCCATCCGCTTGCGCAGCTGCGTTCCCTCCCCCCTTGCGGGGGAGGGCTAGGGAGAGGGGTCCACACGGGGACTCTCTCAATCAATCAGAGCACTCCGCTCCCGTCGAATCCCGACACACACCTTTTCCTGAGCCACCCCTCTCCCCCGCCCTCCCCCACAAGGGGGAGGGAGCGCAGTTGTGTCCGTGGCGCGAAGTTGGGATCAAATTTGTAAAGCCAGCTGCCCGCCACACCTGCTCTTGACATTTTGACAAACCCCTGGGGGTCTTCTCACCGCCCCGATTTTGGGGCTAATAGGCCCCGAAAGCCGCTCCCTCGTGGGCGCATTTTGCTGCTGTCGGGTCAAAAGCAGCCAAAAACAGCCATTTCCAACAAGAAAGCCCATCATGAAACGCGTCGACGCCCACGGATTGAAGATCGCTCCCGTCCTGTTTGATTTCATCGCCAAGGAAGCGGCCCCGAAAACGGGGATCGCGCCGGATGCGTTCTGGGCCGGGCTTGCCGCCATCATCAAGGATCTGGGGCCGAAGAACCGCGCATTGCTGGCGGTGCGCGACACGTTGCAGGCCAAGATCGACGACTGGCACCGCGCCAGCAAAGGCAAGGCGTTCGACCTCAACGCCTATACCGCCTTCCTCAAGGAGATCGGCTATCTCGTTCCGGAGCCGGCGACCCAGAAGGTCGAGACCGCCAATGTCGACGAGGAGATCGGCAAGATCTGCGGCCCGCAGCTCGTCGTGCCCCTCACCAACGCGCGCTATGCGCTGAACGCGGCGAATGCGCGCTGGGGTTCGCTCTATGACGCCTTCTACGGCACCGATGCGATCCCGCATGATCCGTCCGAGGGCGGCAAGGGCTACAACAAGGCGCGCGGCGACAAGGTGATCGCCAAGGCCAAGGCGTTCCTCGATGCCGCTGTGCCGCTTGCCACCGGCAGCCACACCGACGTCACCGCCTACAGTGTCGTCGCGGGCCAGCTCGCAGTGAAGCTGAAGAGCGGCAATGCCACCGCGCTGAAGAACGCGGCGCAGTTCGCCGGCTTCCAGGGCGATGCGGCCGCGCCTTCGGCCGTGCTGCTCGCCAACAATGGCCTGCATGTCGAGGTGAAGATCGACCGCAGCAGCGCGATCGGCAAGGACGATCCGGCCGGCGTCGCCGACATGATCATGGAATCCGCGGTTTCCACCATCCTCGACATGGAGGACTCGGTCGCAGCCGTCGATGCCGAGGACAAGGTGCTGGTCTACCGCAACACGCTCGGCCTGATGAACGGCACGCTGTCGGCCGATTTCGAGAAGGGCGGCAAGACGCTGACGCGCTCGCTCAACGCCGACCGCAGCTACAAGACCCCGGACGGCAAGGGCGAGGTCAAGCTGCACGGCCGCAGCCTGCTCTTGATGCGCAATTGCGGTCACCACATGTTCACCGACGCGGTGCTGGACGAGAAGGGCGAGGAGATTCCGGAAGGCCTTCTGGACGCCGCCGTCTCCGGCCTGCTCGCGATCCACGACCTCAAGGGCAATTCGAAGGTCAAGAACAGCCGCACGGGATCTGCCTATATCGTCAAGCCGAAGATGCACGGCCCGGACGAGGTGTCGCTCACCTGCGAGATCTTCGACCGCGTCGAGAAGATGCTGTCGCTGCCGGAGAACACGCTCAAGGTCGGCATCATGGACGAGGAGCGGCGCACCACCGTCAACCTCAAGGCCTGCATCCAGCGCGCCTCCAAGCGCATCATGTTCATCAACACCGGCTTCCTCGACCGCACCGGCGACGAGATCCACACCTCGATGGAAGCCGGCCCAATGATCCGCAAGAACGAGATGAAGGCGCAGGCCTGGATCAAGGCCTATGAGGACTGGAACGTCGACATGGGCCTGACCTGTGGCCTGCCCGGGCACGCCCAGATCGGCAAGGGCATGTGGGCCGCCCCCGACAAGATGGCGGACATGCTGGCGCAGAAGCTTGGCCATCCGCAGGCCGGCGCCACCACCGCCTGGGTGCCCTCGCCGACTGCGGCGACGCTGCACGCGCTGCACTACCACCAGGTCAACGTGATCGCTCGCCAGGAAGAGCTCACCAAAGGCGGACCGCGCGCAAAGCTTTCGGACATCCTCACCATTCCGGTGTCGAAGTCGAACTGGGCGCCCGATGACGTCAAGCAGGAGATCGACAACAACTGCCAGGGCATCCTCGGCTATGTCGTGCGCTGGATCGACCAGGGCGTCGGCTGCTCCAAGGTGCCCGACATCCACGACGTCGGCCTGATGGAAGACCGCGCCACCTTGCGGATCTCCAGCCAGCATCTCGCCAACTGGCTGCACCAGGGCGTGATCACCGAGGCGCAGGTGATGGAATCGCTCAAGCGCATGGCGGTCGTTGTCGACAAGCAGAACGCCGGCGATGCCATCTACAAGCCGATGGCGCCCGCCTTCGACGGCGTCGCCTTCAAGGCCGCCTGCGACCTCATCTTCAAAGGCCGCGAGCAGCCGAACGGCTACACCGAATACATCCTCACCGCGCGCCGCCGCGAGGCCAAGGCGAACGGCTGATAGTCAGCCGGCTCGAAACACCGAAAGCCCCGGCTCACGCCGGGGCTTTTTTGTTGAGCGCAGCGGGCGAAACGTCGCGCCGCACAGCGGAACGGCCGCGCGGCGGTCGCGTTGTACGGCCATCAACCCATGGGAGATGGTCATGGACTGGAATCGCATCGAAGGAAACTGGAAGCAGTTCAAGGGTTCGGCCAAGGAGAAGTGGGGCAAGCTCACCGACGACGACCTCCAATTGATCGAGGGACGCCGCGAACAGCTCGAGGGCCGGCTCCAGGAACGCTACGGCAAGGCCAAGGACCAGGTTCGTCAGGACGTCGACGACTGGCTGAAATCGCTGCACTGAAGCAGCGCAAACGAAGCCCCGGCGAAGGCCGGGGCTTCTTGTTTGGCGAGTGGCCCGGATGAGCCAACGGGTCGGCGCGAAGCGCCGCCCGATGACAGGCTCCGCGACATCCGGGACCTTTGTTGCGGCACCCCGGATATCGCTGCGCTCATCCGGGCTTTGATCCCTTGCTAGAACACCGCGAGATATTTCAGCAGCGAGACGATGCCGATGATGATGACGACCACGCGCGCGATCTGCTTGGCGCGGCCGTCCATCGGCAGCATGTTGATGAGATAAAGGACGAGAATAACAACGAGAAAAGTTACGAGTACGCCCACCAGCATCGCGAAACCCCCTTCAGGCAAATTGCGACCACCGCTCTAACGCCTGTCTCCCGCGCTGGTTCCATCGCGGCAACCCACTGCAACTTCTAGTAAATACGTACTTCTACGATCGGACGGCCTGCCCAAAATTTTACCCTTTTCCATTCAGATGCGGAAATGACGCCGGTGCCGTGGGCCGCAAACGGCGTGCGATTGCCGTTCTGCCGCGCCGGGCTTGTCGATGTTGCCGGGCGCTTTCAAGAGCTTTGCAATGGGAGTTGGGGGGACTTCGATGCTGAATCGTCTGACCGTATCCACGCTGCTGAAGGCGGTGATCGCGATCACGTCGGCCTGCGTGGTGCTCGCGCTCTCGCTCACCGCCTACGAATCCTGGGATCGCCTCAAGACCGCCAACCGGATCTCGCAGACCGCCGACGCATCCGCCGATTTGTTCAAGGCGATGCACAGCCTGCGCACCGACCGATCGACCACGACGCGGCTCCTCAACTCGGCCGAACCGATGGATGCCGAGATCGAGAAATACCTGCGCGCGATCCGGGACACCGAGATGCCGGCAATGGCACGCGCGCTGGAGCTGCTGCCGGTCATGGACTTCCCGCAATCGGGCACGCTGGTGCCGGAGCTTGCGCGCCTCCACAAGTTGCTGACCGAAGAGCAGAAACAGTTCTGGGCGGATATGGCCAAGCCCAGGGATCAGCGCCGCGCCGGCCTGCCGAAGGAATATATGGAGACGACGGGCGGCCTGCTCGAAACGCTCGACAAGCTGTCGAACGTCCTGGCCGCCACCGTCAATCATCAGGACGCCGTGATCGACCAGCTGCTGTCGATCAAGCAGAACGCCTGGCTGCTCCGCAACACCGCGGGCGAAGCCTCCCTGGTCGTCTCGACCGGTCTTGCCGCCGGCAAGATCACACCGGAAGCCCGCAACAACTACACCCAGCATGTCGGCGGCACGTCGGCGATGTGGAAGGCGCTCGAATTGTCAGCCTCGGGCATGCAGTTGCCGCCCGCGCTCGTCTCCGCCATGGCCGCGGCCAAGACCGCCTATTTCGAGCCGCAATATCTGACCCTGCGGGACCGCCTCGCTGACACTTTGGTCAAGGGCGAGAAGGCCGAGATGACCGCCAACCAGTGGAGCCCGCTCACGGTCGGCCGCCTTTCCAGCGCTGTCACCGTGGCGGAAGCCGCCCTTGACGCCGCCAAGGTCCATACGCTGGAGCAGCGCGGCGCCGCGCAGCGCGCGCTGATCGTGCAGCTTGGATTGCTGGGGCTCGCCATCGGCCTTGCCGTCGGCGCGGTCATGCTCGTGAGCCGCCGCGTGATCCATCCGCTCAACACCATCCGCGACGCCATGCTGAAGGTCGCCGGCGGCGACCTTGCCGTCGACAGCGGCTATCTCGATCGTCAGGACGAGATCGGCGCACTGGCCGGCGCGCTGGAGACCTTCAAGCAGCAGGCCACCGACAAGCTCAAGATCGAAGAGCAGGAGCGCGAGCGCAATGCGGGCGCTTCCGCACGCCAGCGCGCCGTTGAAGCCTATGTCGGCGAGTTCGAGGGCGCGGTGCGCAAGACGCTGGGCGAATTGGGCGAGGCGTCCGGCGAGATGCGCAAGACCTCGGGCGACCTCTCCGCCGTGTCGCGCCAGACCAACGATCGCGTCCAGGTCGCCGGCAAGGCCTCCAACGACGCCTCCATGAGCGTCGACAGCGTCGCCGCCGCCGCCGAGGAGCTCTCGGCCTCGATCAACGACATCAGCCAGCAGGCCGCGCATGCCGCAGGCATCGCCGGTCGCGCCGTCACGCAGGCGCGCGAAACCGACGGCACCGTGCAGGGCCTGGCGAAGTCGGCGGGGCGCATCGGCGAGGTCGTCGGTCTCATCAACACCATCGCGGCGCAGACCAATCTGCTCGCGCTCAACGCCACCATCGAAGCGGCGCGCGCCGGCGAAGCCGGCCGCGGCTTTGCCGTGGTCGCCTCCGAGGTGAAGTCGCTGGCAAGCCAGACCGCGAAGGCGACCGAGGAGATCTCCGAGCAGATCGCCGACATCCAGAAAGTCGCGGGCGACGCCATCAACGCGATCCAGACCATCGGCGGCATCATCGGCGAAGTGAACGAAGTGGCGACCG
The DNA here is from genome assembly GCF_028128835.1 of Bradyrhizobium sp. CCBAU 65884. Taxonomy (NCBI): domain Bacteria; kingdom Pseudomonadati; phylum Pseudomonadota; class Alphaproteobacteria; order Hyphomicrobiales; family Nitrobacteraceae; genus Bradyrhizobium; species Bradyrhizobium sp. CCBAU 65884. The sequence goes on from NZ_LBJU01000124.1 coordinate 146,885, forward strand.
CCATTGCCGCCGCCGTGCAGGAGCAGGGTGCGGCGACGCAGGAGATCACCCGCAGCACGCAATTCGCGGCGCAGGGCACCAAGAACGTCTCGGACAACATCACCGGCGTCAAAGCCGATGCGGACGCTGCCGCCGCAGCCGCCGACAATGTGAAGCAGGCCTCCGAGATGCTGGAGAGCCAGAGCCGCCAGCTCGGCCATGAGGTCAGCGACTTCCTCGGCAAGATCCGCGCGGCGTAGGCGCGGATCGGGAGAGGGCGCCGCGCCCGTAATTTTACGGCAGGAACGCTGCCTAAGTTTTTACCCTTTTCGGGCCAAATGCGCCTCACGCGCTCGCCGCTGGCGGGCGCATCTGCTGCGTGCATCCCTTGGTCTTTTCGAACTTCGTGGGGCTGCCGTTCAGGGCCACGAACTCGAAACGCGCACCCGGGGTGTCCGATGCTCAATCGCTTGACCGTATCCACGCTGTTGAAGGCGGTAATCCTATCCACCGCATTCATCGTCGTCATCGGCTTCTCGATCAGCGCATGGAGCTCATGGGGCCGGCTTCAACAGGCCAACCGGATCGTCGCGGTTTCGGCCGCCTCGGCCGAAGTGTTCAAGGCGATGGCCAACATTCGGGCCGACCGCTCGACCAGCAGCCGCCAGCTCACTTCCGATGTCGCGATGGACAAGGACATCGAGAAGTACATCCGCGAGCTGCGCGCGGCGCTGATGCCGGCGCTGGCCCTCACGCTCGAGCTCCTGCCCACGACCGACATCGTCCAGCGCGAGGCGTTCCTCGCCGATCTCGGCAAGCTGAACAAGACGCTGCTGGCCGCACAGGCCGAGTTCTGGACCGAGGTCGTCAAGCCCAAGGCCGAGCGCCGCGCAGGCCTCGCCAAGGAATATGTCGCGACCGAGGACGCGCTGATGGCGCAGCTCGAAAAACTCTCGGGCGCGCTCGCGGCGAGCGTCAACCACCAGGACGCGACCATCGACCAGCTCCTGTCCATCAAGCAGATGGCCTGGCTGCTCCGCAACACGGCCGGCGAGTCCTCGCAGATCGTCGGCAATGCACTCAACGCCGGCAAGATCGCGCCCGAGGTGCAGCTCACCTACACCAAATTGGTGGGCGGCACCGACACCGCCTGGACCGCGATCGAGCTCGCCGCATCCGGCATGCCATTGCCGCCGGCGCTGGCGGCGGCGATGACCGAGACCAAGTCGACCTATTTCGATCCGCAATACGCCGCCACGCGCGACGGCGTCATCACGACGGTCGCCAAGGGCGAGAAGCCGTCGATGACCGCCAACCAGTGGAGTCCCTATTCGGTGCCCCGCATGATGACCGCGGTGAGGCTCGCCGACGCCGCGCTGCAGGCCGCCAAGGATCACTCCGCCGCGCAGCGGGCGGCCGCAGTGCAGTTGCTGATCGTCAACACCGCCCTGCTCGTCGCCGCGATCGTCCTGACCGGTGCCGCCATGCTGGCCGTCAGCCGCCGCGTGATCACGCCGCTGCACCGGATTCGCGATGCCATGCTGAGGGTCGCCGGCGGCGACCTCACCGTCGACAGCGGCTATCTCGACCGACGCGACGAGATCGGCTCGCTCGCCGGCGCACTGGAGACCTTCAAGCAGCAGGCCATCGACAAGCAGAAGATCGAAGAGCAGGAACGCGAGCGCAACGCCGGTGCCGCCGCGCGACAGCGCGCGATGGAAGCCTATGTCGGCGAGTTCGAAGGCGTGGTGCACAAGTCGCTGGGCGAGCTGAGCGAGGCGTCCGGCGAAATGCGCAAGACCTCGGGCGACCTCTCCGCGGTGTCACGCCAGACCAATGAACGCGCCGAGATCGCAGGCAAGGCCTCGAACGACGCATCGACCAGCGTCGAGAGCGTCGCGGCAGCCGCCGAGGAGCTCAGCGCATCCATCAACGACATCAGCCAGCAGGCCGCGCATGCCGCAGGCATCGCCAGCCGCGCCGTCAACCAGGCACGCGAGACCGACAGCACCGTCCAGGGGCTCGCGCAGTCGGCGGGGCGCATCGGCGAGGTCGTCGGTCTCATCAACACCATCGCGGCACAGACCAACCTGCTGGCCCTGAACGCCACGATCGAGGCGGCACGCGCCGGGGAAGCCGGCCGCGGCTTTGCCGTCGTGGCCTCCGAGGTGAAGTCGTTGGCGAGCCAGACCGCCAAGGCGACCGAAGAGATCTCCGAGCAGATCGCCGACATCCAGAAGGTCGCGGGCGATGCCATCAATGCGATCCAGGCCATCGGCGGCATCATCGGCGAAGTCAACGAAGTCGCGACCGCGATCGCCGCCGCCGTCCAGGAGCAGGGCGCGGCCACTCAGGAGATCACCCGCAGCACGCAATATGCGGCGCAGGGCACCAAGAACGTCTCGGACAACATCACCGGCGTGAAAGCCGACGCCGACACCGCAGCCGGTGCCGCGGAGAACGTCAAACAGGCCTCCGAGATGCTGGAAACCCAGAGCCGCCAGCTCGGCCATCAGGTCAGCGACTTCCTCGGCAAGATCCGCGCGGCGTAACGTGTAAGTTAGATAGCAAACTGCCTCTACACCTTCGGTGTCATCCCCGCGAACGCGGGGATCCATAGCCACGGGGAGTAGTTCGGCGAAGACTCGTGGTTGCCGGCTCGTGCCGTAACGCCTCCCTGTGGTTATGGATCCCGGATCTGCGCTTCGCCTGTCCGGGATGACAGCGGAGATTGAGGCGGTAGCGCTAGGCCCATGTGAAGCCGCCGCCCTACTCCTTCGCCACCACAGGCACCTGGCGGAATTTGGCGCGCACCGATGCCGGGAGCGGCGAAAAATTCATCGCGACGCCGCGGCGGTCGTTGGCGTTGCGGCTGGCGACCACCAGGCCGTCAGCGCCGGCGACGATATCGCCCTTGCGCAGCGTGGGATCGTCCTCGACCTTGACCGATGCGAGCCCGGCCGGATCCTTGCCGTTGCAGGTGCAGCCCGCGACGATCTCGTTGCGGTAGCGGAACGCGTTCGGCAGGTCGGAATAGGGCTTTCCATTCTCAGCCGTGGCGTCGTCGATATTGCTGCCATAGACCAGCGACGTCTCGGAAGCCGGGCAGAAGCTCTTGCAGGATTGCGCCTTGCTCTCGGCATCATTGCCTTGCGCCGGGAAGTAGCGGCCGTCGCAGCCGCGCACGCAATAGGCCGTGCCGCCGCCATAGGCCGCGCGTTGGCGAGGGGCGTCGTAGCGTGGCATGTCATCGCCAGGGAACGGTGTCCGGATCTGTGGAGGCCGCGCTCCGAACGCACCGAACAGCGCCGAGAAGAAATCTTCCGCATGCGCCGACGGTGCGAATGCCAGACCGGCGGAGACAACGACCATGATCGCCGTACCGCCAGCCACCTTGCCAATCAGGCGTCTGCTCATATGACTCACTCTTACTCCTAGTTCACGGCCGACGTCGCGATGTTCAGCGCCTGCCGGCCCGACGGCATCGCCGTCACGGCTGGACGCTTGCGCGCGGGGTCGCCGCCTTTGGCCATCAGCGGCGCGTTCTTCGGCAGCACCACGACCTTGGCGCCGACATTAACGCGGCCGAACAGGTCGGTGACGTCCTCGTTGGTCATGCGGATGCAGCCGGAGGAGACGAACTTGCCGATCGTGGAGGGATCGTTGGTGCCGTGGATGCGGTATTCACTGGAGCCGAGATACATCGCACGCGCCCCGAGCGGGTTGCCGGGACCGCCGGCGACGAAGCGCGGCAGATAGGGCTGGCGCGCAATCATCTCGGCCGGCGGATGCCAGTCCGGCCATTCCGCCTTGCGGCTGACGCTCTGCACGCCGGACCAGGTGAAGCCTTCGCGACCGACGCCGACGCCGTAACGGATCGCACGACCATTGCCGAGCACGTAATAGAGATAGGTGTTGTTGGTATCGATGACGATGGTGCCGGCCGGCTCGCTGCGGTCGAAGCCGACGATCTGCTTGCGCAGGCGATCGGGCAACTGGGCATCCTCGTCCGCCGCCTGCCGCTGCGGCGCTTCGTTCACATAGCCCTGCGCGTAACCCTGGTCCTGCGGATACGCCTGCGGCTGCATCGGCGCATAGCCGTAGGTCTGCGCGCTCGCGCCAGCGAACGGCACCGCCAGCAGAGCGGTCGCGAAGGCGAAGGCGGTGACGACGCGCGGCGAGAAGCTGCGACGGACTGCAGAGAACTTTGTCATGTGCTGCCCCGTTGGATGCGTGCATCAGGGTGATGCGCTTGCGAACAAACGCCGCGGGGGCGATTCAGGTTCCGGCCCTGCGCGCGGCATCCTTGTCACAGTCAAGCGAGCGCGTGTTCACGAAGCCGCGATGGAACCGCCGCACCGCTCGCGCATTGTCAGGTCGCCAATGGGCGCGCGGATCGAGGCTTCCGTGCCGGAGAGAGATTGTGCGCGTCCTTCCCAGTGAACGTCTGACTCCCGGCAACAGCGAAGGCAGTCCGCTTCCCGACAGCCATATCGAGCTGCCGCCGGTGATCCGTCGCACCGAGTTCGTCGCCTTCGCGCTTGCCGGCCTCTTGCTGATCGCCATCGTCACCGTGCTCTATGTCGGCAAGGCGTTCTTCCTGCCGGTCGTGATGGCCTTCGTCACCGGCACCATGCTGTCGCCGGCCGCCAGCTTCCTCGAACGGAGCAAGGTCCCGCGCGGGCTCGGCGCCGTCCTGATCGTGGTCGCGGTGACCACGGTGGTGGCCTTCGTGGTGGCGCTGATCGCCTCCCCCGCGATGGAATGGAGCACGCGCCTGCCGGAGCTCGGCGCGCAATTGAAGGACAAGCTGCACGTGTTCGACCGACCGCTCGCGCTGTGGCGCGAGCTGCAGGCCATGGTGGGCGGCTCGGAAGGACTGCCGAACTTCCAGATGCCGAAATTCGATTGGGTGCAGCCGACGCTGGAATTCCTGTCACCGACCTTTACCGAATTCCTGCTGTTCTTCGTCACCCTGATCCTGTTCATCGCAAGCTGGCGCGACCTGCGTCGGGCGCTGATCATGACCTTCAGCGACCGCGACGCCCGGCTGCGCACGCTTCGGATCCTCAACGAGATCGAGGTCCATCTCGGCAACTACCTCTTGACCGTCACGCTCATCAATATTGGGGTCGGCGTCGCCACCGGCCTCGTCTGTGCGCTCACCGGCATGCCCAATCCGGCCGGGCTCGGCGCGCTCGCCGCAACTCTCAACTTCATCCCGATCATCGGGCCGATCGCGATGTTCGCCGTTCTGATCGTGGTGGGGCTGGTCGCCTTCCCGACCATCAGCGGCGGCCTGATGGCGGCGCTCGCCTTCGGCGGCCTCACCTTCCTGGAGGGGCACTTCGTCACGCCCATGATCATCGGGCGGCGGCTGGCGCTGAACGCGCTCGCCGTGCTGCTGGCGCTCGCGTTCTGGACCTGGCTGTGGGGACCGATGGGCGCCTTCCTGTCGTCGCCGCTCCTGATCGTCGCGCTGATCCTGAAGGAGCATCTGTTGCCGGCGGACGCGCCGCAGCTTCCGCAGGATTGACCGGTTTCCGCGAACGGAACTTCCCCGACGACGAAACGTTTTCCGGCTATCTCAGCCGTCAACAGTTTGGAGCTCCCGATGTCCACGACCAATGCCGAAGCCGGGATGAAGGACTGGACCGACAAAGCCACCCGAGAACGCCTCGAGAAGGATGTAGCAGCCGTGAAAAGCGATATCGCCGCCCTCACCGACCAGATCACCGACGCGCTCAATACCTTTGCCAATTCCACCAGCAAGCAGGCTCGCCGCGGCTATCGCCAGGCGCGCGAAAACATGGATACCGCGCTCGACGACGTGTCGGAGCGCGGCAGTGCAATGATGGGCGCGGCCCAGGAAGCCTACGGCTCGATCGAGGAGACGCTCGAAGACGCGATCACACAGCGGCCGCTTGCGACCGTCGGACTCGCGCTCGGCATCGGCTTCCTGATCGGTGCCGCCTGGCGCCGGTAAGATTTGCGGACGCGTGTTGAGGTGTCGGCGCCGGCGCGTTGCCGGTGTCGGCCCGTGACGGTTTGGCTTGCGGGGAATTGAGGAGCGAGGGCCATGTTTCAGCGCATCATCGATGGGATCAGTGCATCCACCGGCACGACGGTGCGACTGACCTCGCTTGCCGCAGCCGCGGCCTTCGCGCTGTTCGTGACGACGTGCTTCCTTTGCGCCGCTGCCTTCATCTCGGTGCTGGAGAAATATGGCCCGGTGCAGGCCTGTCTTGCCGGCGCTGGCATCTTCTTCCTGCTGACGCTGGCTGCGGCAGGTTCTTATTGGGGCTACAAGCGGGAGGTGCAGAAGCGCGCCCAGATCGCGGCCGAGCGCGCCGCGAAGTCGGCGGCGCAGAGCATGCTCGCGGATCCCATGCTGCTCGCCACCGGGCTGCAGATCGTCCGTGCCATCGGCGTCAAGCGGCTGCTGCCGATCCTAGCGATCGGCGGCGTCGCCCTCGGCATCATGGCGAGCCGCGCGGGCGTTCCCGACGAGGCGTCGGCTGAACCGGCCGAATAGCGATCCGAGCGGGTCAGAAAATTTCGTTGTAAGTCCTCCGAGCGCATCTATCAGAATTCGTCCATAAGACGCCGCGCAATTTCGCGCCATCACGGCGCGGCTGCCCCCAGCCATCACGCAAACGCTACTCGGATGGGCAGGCGGTTGCCGTTAAAAGTACCACCCTGATTCCCAAAGCTATTTTAATCAATGAAACCGTCCGTTAAGGCGAACCTCGCCGCATTCCATCACGACGCCAGGCTTTATCTGACGCTCGGTATCGCCAACTGGTCGGTTTTCGTCGACCATATCCCGAACAACGTCGTCAACCTGCTGACGCTGCGCAATTTCGGCTTCAGCGGCGCGGCTGACCTGTTCGTGTTCGTCGTCGGCTATGGCGTCGCCATCATCCACGGCCGGATGGCGCTTGAACGGGGCTACCTCGTGGCGGCGACGCGCATCTTCCGCCGCGTCTGGCGGCTCTACGCCGCCTATGTCGTGCTGTTCGTGATCTACATCGACACCATCGCCTATGTCGCCTCGCAGTCGATGGCGCCGGAGATCATCCACGAATACAATATCTCGGGCATTCTCGAGCACCCGCTGCGGATCCTGGTCCGCGGCCTCGTGCTCCAAGAGGAGCCGCTGAACCTCGACCTCCTGCAATTGATGATCCCGCTGATGGCCTTTTTTCCGTTCGCGCTGTGGGGTCTGTTGCGGTGGCCGAACCTGACCCTGGCGGCATCGGTCGCGCTGTATCTCGCCGCACGCTGGTTCGACTGGAATTTTCGGGTCTATCCGGTCCAGGAATGGACCTTCAATCCGCTCTGCTGGCAGATGCTGATGGTGCTCGGGGGCTGGTTCGCCGTGACAGGCGCGCCCGGGCGCGCGCTACGCGACATGCCCTGGCTGCGGATTCTCGCCGGCACCTATCTCGTATTCGCGATGGCCATCACCTTGCTGCGCCATTCGCCGGCAATGTCGGCTTACCTGCCGGACCTGCTCCTCGACAGCATCGCGCCGACCGACAAGGAAAACCTCGCGCCCTATCGCGTGATTCACTTCCTCGCGCTCGCCTTGCTGGCGACCCATCTCATTCCGGCCAATCATCCCGGCCTGCAATTGAAGCCGCTGCAGGCGGTCATCCGATGTGGCGAGGAATGGCTCGCCGTGTTCTGCGTCGGGGTGTTCCTGTCGTTTGCGGGCCATCTCATCCTGATCACCAGCGCCAATCTGGTGGCGATGCAGATCGTGGTGAGCCTCGCCGGCTTCGCCGCGATGACCGCGGTGGCCTACTACGTCGCCTGGTCGAGGTGGCAGGATCTCCCCACGGCCTTGCGGCAGCAGGCCTAGCCAGAGAACCGTGCGATTCTGCTAGGCCGAAAGCGGCGGCTGCGCTATGCGGAGAAGCTCTGCGTGAGGAGACCGGGCGTGGCGATGGCGAAAAGCGGGGGGGAAGAGACCGGGAGCACGCCCCGGCGCGGCCGGCCTCGGTCGATCGAGACCAGCAACGCCATTCTCGAAAGCGCCTATGCGCTGATGGCTTCCACCGGCCTTGCCGCCACCACCATCGACGCGGTCGCCCGCCACTCCAGCGTCTCCAAGATGACGATCTACAAATGGTGGCCGTCCCGCGAGGCGCTCTTGATCGACGCCTTTCTTCAACATGCCGCGCAGATGCTGCCGCTGCCTCCGGAGGGCTCCGGCAACCCCGCGGCGCGCGCCCGCCGCCATGCCGCGGCCTACGCCGAGGCGCTCCAGGGCGAGTTCGGCAAGGTCCAGCTCGCGGTGATCTCCGAATGCATTTCCAAAACCGGCTCGGCCGAGCTGTTCTATGCCCGCTATCTGCAATTCCGTCGCGACGCGCTGGTCGAGATGATTGCCGCGGGCCAGAACGACGGCAGCATCCTGGCCGAAGGGCCGGCTGAGGATCTTTACGACGCGATCTATGGCGGCCTGTTCTATCGCTACGTCTTCGGCATCGCGCCAATCACGCCGGCCTATGCCCGCAATCTGGTCGACCTGGTGTTGAGGCCCAAGGGCTAAGCCCAAGGAGTTAAGCCCAAGGGGTTAAGCCCAAGGGGTTAGTCCGAGGCTTAAGCCGGCGGCTTCTATCGCGCAGACCTCACCGGTGCGGAGATCTTGTCCGTGCGGTCGCGCTCGGTCATGTCGACCACCGTCTCCATCGGCGCGGTCAGCTCATAGACATAGGAGGCGTCGGTGAAATAGCGCTTGGCGGTGCCGCCGAGAGCCTCGGGGGCGACACGGTCGAGCAGGATCAGGCCGAAATCGGAATCGGGGCGGCGGGTCGCCTCGCTGGTGTTGAGCTCCTCCCAGCGGAAATGGAAGACCTCGCCCGCCCCCTCGCCCGTCACGGTCCAGCTAGCGGTGATGTGCGGATGCTTTCCGACCAGCGACAGGCCCTCGTCGGAATGCGAGGCAAGTTCGAAGAACAGCAGCGAGAGGCTCTGCGCCGCGCGCGCGCTGACCGCGATATCAGGACCCGTGACGGCAATGCGGTCGGCATGCGGGATGGCGCGCGCCTCGAACAGGCCCTTCAGCTTGACGCCCTGCCACTGGCTCTCGCTGAGCAGCGAGACCACGTTGGACATGGCGTGGATGCGCCCGATCAGGAGCTCGCGGGCGACGTCGATGTCCGAGCCGTGACGCAAGGTGCGCGTCACGATCGACTGGATCACCGCGAGGATATTCTTGACCCGGTGGTTGAGCTCGTCGATTACCGCGGTCAGCCGGCGCTCGAAGCCGATTCTGACCTGGATTTCCCGGCTGAGCCTTAAGTTGTTGTAGGCGACATAGCCAAACAGGCCGCACACCATCGCAGTGATCGCAAAGCCGATCGCCGCCACGATGATCGCGGTCTGCTCGGCGCGACGCGCCGAGTTGGTCTTCGCGTAATAACCCAGCTGCCAGTCACGGCCGCCGAAGCTCACCGTGCGCGTCGCCGATGGCGTCGGCCCGTCCGTCGTCGTCATGCGGGTGGAGACGATTCCCTGATCGTTGGCGACGAGCTCGCCACCTTCCTTGCGCGGGTCCCTGAGCGCGACCGAGAACAACGACATGTCGTCATTGGTCAGCATCAGCGAGGCGAGTTCGTAGGAAAACGTGACGAACCCGGCCGGCTCGGTCGCACCCTCGGGGATGACGGGAGCTGCCACGATGATCCCGACCGGCCCGTTGCCGCGCAACAGCGGAATCGGGTCCGAGGCCACCGACCGCTTCTCGAGCCGGGCCCGTGTCAACATGGCGCTGCGAACCTGATCCTGGTCGTAACTACGGCCAGGCAGAGCCTTGGTCTCGTCGCTGCGCGGCTCGAGATCCAACAGCACGTCGATCGGCTGGGTGATCTCGGCCGGATTGATCGGCTTGTCGTCAAAGGTGCGGATCTTCGGATTGGGGAAGCCGGCGCCTCCAATGGCAGCCTGCGCCGCCGTAAGCTCGTTCGGCTTCAGCCGGGCGATCCAGCCAGCCACCACGAAATCGGTCTTGAAAGCATAAATGGCCGAGCGCAGCGGCTCCAGCATGTTCGGCTTGATCACTGACGGTGTGCGGAACAGGCCCGAGGCGACACGTGCGAGCAGCTCGCGCTCAGTGAGCCGGTCCTGCACCAGGCTGGCATGAACGTCGATCGCGCGCGCCAGCGCGATACGATCCAGCGCCAGCTCCTGGTCGTGGACGCGATAGGCCGCAAGCCCGGAGAGCAAGGCTCCGAGCAGAGCGATGAAACCGATGATGAAACCCAGCCGGACCACGCGACTACTCAGGCGAAAGCAGGAGGTCGGCAATAAACAAGGAGCATATGAACGCCGCTCGAACGGCCATGTGCCGAAACAGGGTGAACCCCGGTGGCAGAGATAATGAAGGAGGAGGCATCGGTACGCAACTTGGGTCGCCTGGAAAGCTTAATCCGCCCGGCCGATGGTCTGGCCGGGATGAATTGCCCGGGCACCGGAGGTAGTTAATCGCCGTGTCCGAAATTTGTTCCGTGGTTGCGGCCCGGCCCCAGGGTTAACGGCGAAAAAAGCATGCGCCAAGTCGTCGCGCGCTGTCAGCCCGCCCGTTTCAGGCCGCCTTTGGCCTCGATGAAGCCGACAATGCGGTCAAGGCCCTCGCTCTTCTTCAGATTGGTCATGACGAAGGGGCGCTCGCCGCGCATGCGCCTGGCGTCCGTGTCCATCTTCTCCAGGGAGGCGCCGACATGGGGGGCGAGGTCGATCTTGTTGATGACCAGCAGGTCGGACCGGGTGATGCCGGGGCCGCCCTTGGACGGGATCTTGTCGCCGGCGGCCACGTCGATGACGTAGATGGTCAGGTCGGCCAGCTCCGGGGAAAAAGTGGCAGCGAGATTGTCACCGCCGGACTCGATCAGAACGAGATCGAGCCCGGGAAACTTGGCGCGCATGTCCGCCACCGCGGCGAGATTCATCGAGGCATCCTCGCGGATCGCGGTGTGCGGGCAGCCGCCGGTCTCGACGCCGGCAATGCGGTCCGGCGTCAGCGAGCCCGAACGCACCAGGAACTCGGCATCCCATTTGGTGTAGATGTCGTTGGTGATCGCGGCAATGTCATAGCGCTCGCGCATGGTCTTGCAGAGCAGGTCCATCAGCGCGGTCTTGCCCGATCCGACGGGACCGCCGACGCCGACACGCAAGGGGCCGTGAGATTTCGACATGTCATTCGCTCTTTCTCGATGGGTCAAAGGCCGCACCGCTCACGACCGGAACAGCCGGGTATATTGCGTCTCGTGCCGCAGGCTGGCGAGATCGGCGCGGAAGGTCGCGCTGCCAAGATCGTCCAATGCTGCGTTCAACGCACGATTGGCGGTGGCGGCAACGGCGGCTTCCAGCCTTACCAGCACGCGCTGGCAGTCGGTCTGGCCGAGCGGAATGAGCCTACTGGCGGCCGAAATCCAGTTGGACACCAGCGCATGCAGGAACGCGTGCAACGTCGGCGCCAGCGCCACGCCGTGCTTAGCTGCAACCACGCCGACCGCGACGGGATAGACCAGTGGCGTGCGGCATGCCGCAACCATGGCATCAAGGCCGTCTGCATCCCAGGCAGCGCGAGCGATGTCGATGAAGGCGCGGCCCTGCGAGATCGTCTCCAGCTGCCGCTCGCGCGACGGCACCATGGCCGCGGCGAGCTCGGCGATGTCGCTCAAGGTCGCATCCTCGCCCATCTCTGCAGCACGATAGGCATACACGAGAAGCGTCGCGTCGCAAAAGCCGGAGCCGTCGCCGAGCATCGCGTCGAGCCAGTCGGCCAGCGTGGCCGTATCGACGATGTCGCCCGCCTCGACCGCCCATTCGATGCCGCTGGAATAGGAGAAGCCGCCGACCGGGAATGCCGGCGACAGCCAGGTCATCAGCCGGTACAGCGCCGCCGCCTCGCCCTCGGCGAGGTCGCCGGCGCCGACCGACTCACTTGTGGTCATGAGCATGCTTGTGGCCGTGGTGATGGTCGGGATGGTCGCAATGCTCGTCGTGGTGATGGTGATGATCGTGCCCATGATCATGCGCGGCATGATCATGGGGGTGGTGGTCGTGCGCGTGATGATCATGGCCATGGTGATCGTGACCATGGTCATGATGATGCCCGTGATCATGATGCGCATGATCGTCGTGGCCATGCGCGTGGCCGGCATCGGCATAGGCGCCGCCTTCGGGATCGAACGGCGCCTCGATCTCGATCACGCGCGCGCCGAGAACCTTCACCATGGCTTCGATGACGTGATCGCGGCGGATGCGCAAGGCCTTGGCCATGATCTGCGTCGGCAGATGGCGGTTGCCGAGGTGCCAGCCGACGCGAATGAGGTGATGCGGATCGCGGCCGCGGATTTCCAGCAGCGGCTCGGGCGCCGCGACCACTTCGACGAGCCGGCCGTCCTCCAGCACCAGCGCATCGCCGCCGCGCAGCGCGACGGCCTGCTCCACGTCGAGCAGGAATTCGAGCCCCCGCGTTCCCGTCATCGCCATGCGGCGGCGGTGCCGATCGTCGAAATCGAGCACCACCGTATCCGCCGGCGCTTCCGTGAAGCGGTGCTGTCCCCTGACCTGCGTCGCCCGGATCATGCGCTTTTACCCCGTTACCTTGTCTCGACCTTCTCGGGCGTGATCACTTCGATCTTCGGCGGTGCCGTGAAGCACTTGACCGCCACGCGCCCGAACGTCTTCATGTGCTCCATGCCACGATGCGGCACCAGCGCCTCGGCGTTCTCCCACTGCTCGACGAACACCATCTTGGCAGGATCGGTGACGCTTTCATGCAGATCATAGGCGATATTGCCGGGCTCCTTCCGCGTCTCCTTGATGCAGGCGGTGGCGGCTGCAATGAATTCGGCGCGCGTCTCTGGCTTGATGGTCAAGGTGGCAACGACGTAGATCACGAGAAATCCTCCCGGCTTTTCTTCTAAGGTTGGATACCGGGCGGGACATTAGACCAGGCAGGATCGAACGCAAAACCGTAAAAGCCATCCCGGGACATGCCCTCTGGACATAATCCCAGGGACATGCGTTGAGGCGCTATTTTCAGTACATGAAATATCGCTGCGCCATGGGCAGCACCTCGGCGGGTGCGCAAGTGAGCAATTCGCCGTCGGCGCGGACCTCATAGGTCTCCGGATCGACCTCGATATTGGGCGTGGCGTCGTTGTGGATCATGCTCTTCTTCGAGATCTTGCCGCGGGTGTTCTGCACGGCATAGAGCTTCTTCTCGATGCCGAGCTTTCGCGCGAGGCCGCCGGTGATCGCTGCCTTCGAGGTGAATACCACGGACGACGCGGTGCGCGCCTTGCCGAAGGCGCCGAACATCGGCTGGTAATGCACCGGCTGCGGCGTCGGGATCGAGGCGTTGGGATCGCCCATGGGCGCTGCGACGATGGTGCCGCCCTTGACGATGCAATCCGGCTTGACGCCGAAGAAGGCCGGCGACCACAGCACGAGATCGGCGAGCTTGCCCTTCTCGACCGAGCCGATCAGTTTCGACACGCCGTGCGCGATCGCGGGATTGATGGTGTATTTGGCGATGTAGCGCTTGACGCGAAAATTGTCGTTGTCCTTGCCCTTGTCCTGCGGCAGTGACCCGCGCTGCTTCTTCATCTTGTCCGCGGTCTGCCAGGTCCGGATGATGACCTCGCCGAGGCGGCCCATGGCCTGCGAGTCCGACGACATCATCGAGAGCGCGCCGAGATCGTGCAGGATGTCTTCGGCCGCGATGGTCTCCTTGCGGATACGACTCTCGGCGAATGCCAGATCCTCCGCGATCGAGGGATCGAGGTGGTGGCACACCATCAGCATGTCCAGATGCTCGTCGATGGTGTTGCGCGTGAAGGGCCGCGTCGGGTTGGTCGAGGACGGCAGCACGTTCTTGAGCCCTGCGACCTTGATGATATCCGGGGCGTGACCGCCGCCGGCGCCCTCGGTGTGGAAGGCATGGATGGTGCGGCCCTTGAACGCCTTGATCGTGTCTTCGACGAAGCCGGATTCGTTCAGCGTATCGGTATGGATCATCACCTGGATGTCGTGAGCATCGGCGACCGACAGGCAATTGTCGATCGCCGCCGGCGTCGTGCCCCAGTCTTCGTGCAGCTTCAGCGCGCAGGCGCCGGCCTTGATCATCTCGACCAGGGCAGCGGGCCGCGATGCGTTGCCCTTGCCGGAGATGCCGAGATTGACCGGGAAGGCGTCGAACGACTGAATCATCCGCCCCATATGCCACGGGCCCGGCGTGCAGGTCGTTGCGAAGGTACCGTGCGATGGGCCGGTGCCGCCGCCCAGCATCGAGGTGACGCCAGACATCAGCGCGTGCTCGATCTGCTGCGGGCAGATGAAATGGATGTGACTGTCGAAGCCGCCGGCAGTGAGGATTTTTCCTTCGCCGGCGATCACGTCGGTGCCGGGACCGACGATGATGGTGACGCCAGGCTGGATGTCGGGATTGCCGGCCTTGCCGATGCCGGCGATCATGCCGTCCTTGATCGCGACGTCGGCCTTGACGATGCCCCAGTGGTCGACGATCAGCGCATTGGTGATGACGGTGTCGGCCGCGCCCTGCTTGTTCGTCACCTGCGACTGCCCCATGCCGTCGCGGATCACCTTGCCGCCGCCGAACTTCACCTCCTCGCCGTAGGTGGTGAAATCCTTCTCGACCTCGATGATGAGGTCGGTGTCGGCCAGCCGCACCCTGTCACCGGTGGTCGGGCCGAACATGTCGGCATAGACGGAACGTTTTATCTTGACGGACATCACAAGCCCCGTTTGCGTTTGAATGTTTGGTGCCTCACAGCAAGGCCCTCGCTGCTTTCACGGCGTCGTCGAATTTCTCATCGAGCCAGGGATTGCCGCCGCGGCAGCCCGCAACGACCTTCGTGGCCCAGCCGGCGTAGTCGGCAAGATCGTCGCGCTCCTCTGCACTCGGATCGGTCTGAATGCGCGCGCCGATGTTGCTGATCTTGTCGGCGATCTTGATCAGCTTCGCGCCAGCAGATTTCTTCGGCGCATCGACAATCTGCAGACGCCGCCGCTCTGCCTTGGGAAGGCTCATGTCGTCGGTGCATTCGACGACGAGGGAGGCAGCACGCTCCGAGAATTTCTGCGCCAGCTCCTCGCGCGTGGTGGCGGTGTCCTCGATGGTGTCATGCAGCCAGCCGGCCGCGACCAGTTCGGCATCGGCGCCGTCGGTCGCGGTCGCCAGCAGGTTCGCGACCTCGGCGAGATGATTGATGTAGGGCTCGTTGCCGCGCCCCTTGCGCGCCATGCCATTGTGACGGTGCGCAGCGAGTTCGGCGGCTTCTGAGACGAGGCGGACGGGTGACAGCATGGCAAAGACCTCCGTTTCCGCCTCAACCGTGCCGCACCGCGCTCGTTCCTGTGGGGTTCACAGCTTCCCCATCACGTCGCCACGAAAACCGTAAATCGTCTTCTTGCCCGCCATGGCCACAAGCTGGACGTCGCGGGTCTGGCCGGGCTCGAAGCGGACGGCGGTGCCGGCGGCGATGTCGAGGCGCATGCCGCGGGACTTCTTGCGGTCGAATTTCAGCGCCGGGTTGGTCTCGAAGAAATGGTAGTGCGAGCCGACCTGGATCGGCCGATCACCGGTATTGGACACCGTCAGCGTCACGGTCTTGCGGCCGGCATTGAGCTCGATCTCGCCGTCCTGGATGAAGAGTTCGCCGGGGATCATTCTATCCTCCTCGTCATTCCGGGGCTCGCGCAGCGAGAAGGCCGGAATCTCGAAACCAAAACCTCTGGATTCCGGGTTCGCCCTGCGGGCGCCCCGGAATGACGAATTCGAATTACCTGATCGGCTCGTGGACGGTGACGAGCTTGGTCCCGTCCGGAAATGTCGCCTCGACCTGGATGTCGTGGATCATCTCGGGAATGCCCGGCATCACCTGGTCGCGGGTGAGGACCTCAGCGCCGGATTGCATCAGCTCGGCGACCGTGCGGCCGTCGCGCGCGCCTTCGAGGATGAAATCGGAAATGATCGCGATCGCCTCGGGATGGTTGAGCTTGACGCCGCGATCCAGCCTTCGGCGGGCCACGATGGCCGCCATCGAGATCAGAAGCTTGTCCTTTTCGCGGGGAGACAGGTTCATGCAGAATCTCTTCCGTTCAACACGTCAATTCGGCCAATCAGTTCAGCCAGAGTCGCGGCAGGGCCGTTCCAGTGCGCGCCAGCACCGTCATCATGTCGACCCGCAACCGCGCCGCATCTTGGGCACAGAACCGGGCCATTGCAAAGCCATTCCACGCCGAGATTCCAACCTCGCCGGAGAATGAGTCCGACGCCTCGCGGATGCGCTCGACCAGGGCCTCGTCGCCGGGCACGATCAGCGCCGTGCCGATCGCGGCACCGCCTTTGGCGACGGCGGATCGCCCAAGTTTTGCGCCGATATTGCCGTCGAGCCTGATGGTCTCGGCGAACACCAGCCTGCCACCACGCCGTAGCCGCCAGCGGTCGACAAACTCACCCTGCTCCATCCGCTCGCCCATGGCAGTGCGGCCGAACACCACGATCTCGCAGAGCAGGAGCGAGGCGGCATCATCAAGCTCGATATCGAAACGGCGGTGGACCCGGGCGCGGTCAAACAGGATGGTCTCTTGCGGCAACCAGGACAGATGCCCACCTGCATCGACCTTCAAGGCAATGCTGAGCTGCGCCGCGGCCCCGGGCGCCCGATAGACCTTTTCAGCGGCGGCGGTCGTCAGCGTCAGGCGCGAGCCTTGGCCCGCCGTGATGTTGATATCGAAACTGTCGCCACCGGCAACGCCGCCTGCCGTGTTGACGAACACGCCGGAGAGCCCCTCGCCTTCCGGCGAGGGAAAGCGCACGCGCAGCGAGCCGGATTCATGCAAGACGCCGCGCCGCGTCACGCCGTCACGCGCATGGACGTTGAAACGCACCGCGCCGCGGGCACGGTTTGCCTCGAAAACCCCTGACGTGACCGAAACGTCGCTGCGCATCCGCCTCCCCCAGCCGGTCGCGACAGAACTTCTTACAGCGCCATCTGGCGGCTGATCTCGCTCGCGTCCAAATTGGCGCGATCGCAGGTGAATTTCACCGCGCCGCGATCCATCACGGCAAAACTGTCGCCGAGTTCGCAGGCAAAGTCGAGATATTGTTCGACCAGCACGATGGCGATGTTGCCGAGGTTGCGCAAATAGGAGATGGCGCGGCCGATGTCCTTGATGATCGAAGGCTGGATGCCCTCGGTCGGCTCGTCGAGGAGCAGCAATTTCGGCCGCATCACCAGCGCGCGACCGATCGCGAGCTGCTGCTGCTGGCCGCCGGAGAGATCGCCACCGCGCCGGCCGAGCATGGATTGCAGCACCGGAAACAGCGAGAACACGTCGTCCGGAATATGCTTGTCCTCGCGCTTGAGCGGACCGAAGCCGGTCTTGAGGTTCTCCTCGACCGTGAGCAGCGGAAAGATCTCGCGGCCCTGCGGCACGAAGGCGATGCCCTTGCGTGCCCGCTCATAGGGCTTCAGGCCGGTGATGTCGCTGCCGTCGAGCACGATCGCGCCCGACGAAATCGGATATTGCCCGACCATGGCGCGCAGGAGCGAGGTCTTGCCGACGCCGTTGCGCCCGAGCACGCAGGTCACCTTTCCCGGCTCGGCCGAGATCGAGACGCCGCGCAGCGCCTGCGCCGCGCCGTAGAACAGATTGATGTCTTTGACTTCAAGCATCGCTCAGCGTCCCAGATAGACTTCAATGACCCGCTCGTTGGACGAGACCTGGTCGATGGTTCCTTCGGCCAGCACGGTGCCTTCGTGCAGACAGGTGACCTTGACGCCGAGCTCGCGCACGAAGGTCATGTCGTGCTCGACCACCATCACGGTGTGGGTCTTGTTGATCTCTTTCAGCAGCTCGGCGGTCAGATGCGTCTCGACGTCGGTCATCCCCGCGACGGGCTCGTCGACGAGGAGCAGTTTTGGGTCCTGCGCCAGTAGCATGCCGATCTCGAGCCACTGCTTCTGGCCGTGGCTGAGGCTGCCGGCAAGGCGGTTGCGGGCCTCGGTGAGACGGATCGTCTCCAGCACCTTGTCGATGCGCTCGGACTCGGCCTTGCTGCCGCGCCAGAACAGCGTGCCCTTGACGCTGTGGTCGACATTGAGCGCGAGCAGGAGGTTGTCCTGCACGGTCTGGCTCTCGAACACGGTCGGTTTCTGGAACTTGCGGCCGATGCCGAGCTCGGCGATGCGGGTCTCGTCCAGCCGCGTCAGATCGGTGACGCCGTCGAACAGCACCGTACCCTCGTCGGGCTTGGTCTTGCCGGTGATGATGTCCATCATCGTGGTCTTGCCGGCGCCGTTCGGGCCGATGATGGCGCGCATCTCGCCGGGCTCGAGCGTCAGCGACAGATTGTTGATGGCGTGGAAACCGTCGAACGAGACGTGCACGCCGTCGAGATAGAGCATCGCGGAGGTTGCGCGGTTGTCCATGACGTTCATTTGCGCCTACTCCGCCATCTTGGGTTCGGTGACGCCGTCCTCGGCCGCAGCGCTCACGGTGGTCGCGGCGTTGCGTTTTTCTTTCGACTGGTCCCACCAGGCGTTGAAGGTGCCGACAATGCCCTTCGGCAGCAGCAGCGTCACCAGGATGAACAATGCGCCCAGCATGAACAGCCAGTACGGCGCGAGCACGCCCGAGGTGAAAAACGTCTTGGCGTAGTTGACGACGACGGCCCCGAGCGCGGCGCCGACCAGCGTGCCGCGGCCGCCGACCGCGACCCAGATCACCGCCTCGATCGAATTGCCGGGCGCGAATTCGCTAGGATTGATGATGCCGACCTGCGGCACGTAGAGCGCGCCGGCGACGCCGGCCATGCAGGCCGACACCGTGAACACGAACAGCTTGTAGGATTCGACGCGGTAGCCGAGGAAGCGCGTGCGCGACTCCGCGTCACGCACCGCGATCAGCACCTTGCCGAGCTTGGAGGAGACGATCGCGCGGCAGATCAGGAAGCCTGCGATCAGTGCCAGACAGCTCAGCGCAAACAGCGCGGCGCGGGTGCCCTCCGCCTGCACGTTGAAGCCCAGGATGTCCTTGAAGTCGGTCAGGCCGTTGTTGCCGCCGAAGCCGAAGTCGTTGCGGAAGAAGGCAAGCAGCAGCGCATAGGTCATCGCCTGGGTGATGATCGACAGATACACGCCGGTGACGCGGGAGCGGAACGCGAGCCACCCGAAGCAGAAGGCGAGCAGGCCGGGCACGAGCAGCACCATCAGCGCCGCGAACCAGAACATGTCGAAGCCGTACCAGGTCCAGGGCAGCTTCGAATAGTTCAGGAACACCATGAAGTCGGGCAGGATCGGATTGCCGTAGACGCCGCGGGTGCCGATTTGCCGCATCAGATACATCCCCATGGCGTAGCCGCCGAGCGCGAAGAAGGCGCCGTGGCCGAGCGAGAGAATGCCGCAATAGCCCCAGATCAAATCGATCGAAAGCGCGAGGATCGCGTAGCAGACATATTTGCCCCAGAGCGCGACCAGATAGGTCGGCACCTGCAGGAACGAGCCCGCGGGCAGCAGCAAATTGGAGAGCGGGATGAGGATGCCGCAGGCCGCGACGACGGCAAGGAAGATCGTCGCGCTGCGGTCCAGCGATCGCGTCAGCATGTGAGGGGTCATGCTTCCACCGCACGGCCCTTGAGCGCGAACAGGCCGCGCGGGCGCTTTTGAATGAACAGGATGATGAGAACCAGGATGGCGATCTTGCCGAGCACGGCGCCGGCGACCGGCTCCAGGAACTTGTTGGCGATGCCGAGCGTGAAGGCGCCGACCAGCGTGCCCCAGAGATTGCCGACGCCGCCGAACACAACGACCATGAAGCTGTCGATGATGTAGCTCTGGCCGAGATTGGGGCTGACATTGTCGATCTGCGACAGCGCCACGCCGGCGATGCCGGCAATGCCGGAGCCGAGCCCGAAGGTCAGCGCGTCGACGCGCGAGGTGGCGATGCCCATCGAGGCCGCCATGCGGCGGTTCTGCGTCACCGCGCGCATCTCGAGGCCGAGCGCCGTGTAGCGCAGCATCGCGAGCAGGATCGCGAACACGGCGAGCGTGAACACGAGGATCCAGAGCCGGTTATAGGTGATGGTGATCTGGCCGAGCTCGAAGGCGCCGCTCATCCAGGAGGGATTGCCGACCTCGCGGTTGGTCGGGCCGAACATGGTGCGCACGGCCTGCTGCAGCACCAGCGACAGGCCCCAGGTCGCGAGCAGCGTCTCCAGCGGACGACCGTAGAGGAAACGGATGATGCTGCGCTCGATCAGCACGCCGATCGCGCCGGCGACGACAAAGGCCAGCGGCACCGCGATCAGCAGCGAATAGTCGAACAGGCCGGGATAGCGGGTGCGGATCACCTCCTGCACCGCGAAGGTGGTGTAGGCCCCGATCATCACCATCTCGCCATGCGCCATGTTGATCACGCCCATCACACCGAAGGTGATGGCGAGCCCGATCGCGGCGAGCAGCAGCACCGAGCCGAGCGAGAGGCCGTACCAGGCGTTCTGCACCATGGACCAGACCGCGAGCGAGTTCTGGATCGAGCCGATCGCGCTCGCGGCAGCCTTGGTCACCGACGCCGGCTGGTCGCCCATGCCTGTGAGCAGGGCCAGTGCCTCCTGGTCGCCGCGCCCCTTGAGGGTGGCCACCGCCTCCAGCTTCTCGACCTCGGTGGCATCAGGCTTGAACAGCAGGATGGCCGCGCGGGCGTCGCCGAGCGCAGCCTTGACGGATCTGTTGGTTTCCTTGGCGAGCGCGGCATCGACCGGCTCGAGCGCGGTCTCCTCATGCGACTTGAAGACGGATTGCGCGGCCTGCAGCCGTGTTCCGACGTCCGGCGACTGGAGCGTCAGGCTGCCGAGAGCTGCGTCGACGCTGCGGCGCAGGCGGTTGTTGAGGCGAACTGCGCTCGCGCTGTCGGGAACGCTGGCCACCGCCTGGCCGGTCGCGGCGTCGATCGACTTGCCGTCGGTACCGGTGACGTAAACCTTCTTGCTGTCAGGGTCGGCCATCAGGCGGCCGTCCTGAAGCGCACTGATGATGGGGAAAGCCAGCGGATTGCCGCTGCTTGCGACCACGCCGATCGCCTCGTCCGTATCGGAATAATCATCGTTGGCGAATTTGGCGACCGCATCCTCGAACGGACCGGCGAGGGCCGGCAGCGCGAACGCGATCAGGAACAACGAGAGCGCAAGCGAGCAGAGGCGCGCGGACAAATGGGCTGGCACTGTGAATGACCCCGGCAGAAATGAGTGGAGAAGGCGGCGGGATCGCCGCCTTCTCCGGGCGTGCTATGGCGTGTCAGATCCGGATCAGGAGCCCGAACCGAGGCACTTGTTGGTCTTGGTGTTGAAGTTGCCGCACTTCTTGCCGACCCAGTCGCCGACCAGGTCCTTGGAGCCGTCGAGCTCCTTCGACCAGGCATCGCCCGCGACGAGACCCGGGGTCTTCCAGACCACGTCGAACTGGCCGTTGCCCTTGATCTCGCCGATGAACACCGGCTTGGTGATGTGGTGGTTCGGCAGCATCTTCGACACGCCGCCGGTCAGGTTCTTGGCTTCGATGCCCGGGAGAGCGTCGATCACCTTGTCCGGATCAGTCGACTTCACCTTCTCGACCGCCTTGACCCACATGTCGAAGCCGATCACGTGCGCTTCCATCGGATCGTTGGTCACGCGCTTCGGGTTCTTGGTGTAGGCCTGCCATGCCTTGATGAACTTCTCGTTCTCCGGCGACTTGATCGACTGGAAGTAGTTCCAGGCGGCAAGATGGCCGACCAGCGGCTTGGTGTCGATGCCGGCGAGCTCTTCTTCACCCACCGAGAACGCGACGACCGGGATGTCCTTCGCCTTGATGCCCTGGTTGCCGAGCTCCTTGTAGAAGGGAACGTTGGCGTCGCCGTTGATGGTCGAGACCACCGCGGTCTTCTTGCCGGCCGAGCCGAACTTCTTGATGTCGGCCACGATCGTCTGCCAGTCGGAGTGACCGAACGGCGTGTAGTTGATCATGATGTCTTCCTGGGCGACACCCTTCGACTTCAGATAGGCTTCCAGGATCTTGTTGGTGGTGCGCGGATAGACGTAGTCGGTGCCCGCGAGCACCCAGCGCTTCACCTTCTCGTCCTTCATCAGGTAATCGACGGCGGGGATCGCCTGCTGGTTCGGTGCCGCCCCCGTGTAGAACACGTTGCGCTCGCTCTCCTCACCCTCGTACTGCACGGGGTAGAACAGGATGTTGTTCAGCTCCTTGAAGACGGGCAGCACCGACTTGCGCGACACCGAGGTCCAGCAGCCGAACACGACCGAGACCTTGTCCTTGGTGATCAGCTCGCGCGCCTTTTCGGCGAACAGCGGCCAGTTCGACGCGGGGTCGACGACGACGGCCTCGAGCTTCTTGCCGAGAACGCCGCCCTTCTTGTTCTGCTCGTCGATCAGGAAAAGGATGGTGTCCTTCAGCGTGGTTTCGCTGATGGCCATGGTGCCGGAAAGGGAGTGCAGCACGCCGACCTTGATGGTGTCATCCGCGGCCTTCGCGCCAGTCAATGAAGCCAGACCGAGCACCAGTCCGGCGGTCGCGGCGAGCACGCCGCGGCGGCTAAATGACGCCGCTATATCGTGAGTGGATTTGCTAAACATGAGTGTCTCATCTCCCTGACGCAGACGTGAAAAACGCTGCGAAACGGCCCCACGGCCGCCTGCGATTAACGGATTCGCAAGAACCATGCCATGGACCGGGCACCTTCCAACCAATTGGTTTTGCTAACAAAACTGGCCGAAATCAAAGTATCCCGACCTCGAGACAGCCTAAAAATTGAGCCATCCAAATGTATGCCAAAGCGGCAGGCTGGTCATTTTCTGAGCAAAATGGCCGTTCTGGCTAAATTTCCGGCATAACTATTTCTGCACCGCAATCGCCATTTTGAGCGAGCTTGCCTTGAAAGCGCCCCCTCGATGTTCCATATAAGCGGCCGAGACCTCTTGCGAATCAAGGGGTCGTTGCGAGCCGCGTGTTCTTAAGCCCTTACGGGCCTCTGGCTTGCCCCATATCTCCCAAGCCATCCGACACCCCAAACACGCAGGTGTCTTCTCGACACCCTTTTGCGTGCGCCGCGCTGAATGCGCCGGGCGCCCGCTTTTGACATGGAAAGAACCCCTCTTTTGACTTCGTTTCAGGACTTCGGCCTCGCCGAACCCATCGCGCGCGCTCTTCAAGAAGAGAATTACGTCACCCCCACCCCCATCCAGGCCCAGACCATTCCCACGGCGCTGACCGGCCGCGACGTCGTCGGTATCGCCCAGACCGGTACCGGCAAGACCGCGTCCTTCGCACTGCCGATCCTGCACCGCCTGCTCGAGCACCGTATCAAGCCGCAGCCCAAGACGACCCGCGTCCTGGTGTTGTCGCCGACCCGCGAGTTGTCCGGCCAGATCCTCGACAGCTTTAACGCCTATGGCCGTCACATCCGCCTGTCCTCGACGCTCGCCATCGGCGGCGTTCCGATGGGCCGTCAGGTCCGCTCGCTGATGCAGGGCGTCGAAGTGCTGGTCGCCACCCCCGGCCGCCTGCTCGACCTCGTGCAGAGCAACGGGCTGAAACTGTCGAGCGTCGAGTTCCTCGTGCTCGACGAGGCCGACCGCATGCTCGACATGGGCTTCATCAACGACATCCGCAAAATCGTCGCCAAGCTGCCGATCAAGCGGCAGACGCTGTTCTTCTCGGCCACCATGCCGAAGGACATCGCCGAGCTGGCGAACGCGATGCTGCGGGACCCCGCCCGCGTCGCGGTGACCCCGGTCTCCTCGACCGCCGAGCGCATCAATCAACGCATCGTCCAGGTCGATTTCTCCGCCAAGCCCGCCTTCCTGACCAAGCTTCTGAAGGACGAGCCGGTCAACCGCGCCCTGGTCTTCACCCGCACCAAGCACGGCGCGGACAAGGTGGTGAAGTCGCTCGAGAAGGCCGGCATCCCCGCCAGCGCCATCCACGGTAACAAGTCGCAGAACCATCGCGAACGGACGCTGGCCCAGTTCCGCTCGGGCGAGATCCGCACCCTGGTCGCCACCGACATCGCCGCCCGCGGCATCGACGTCGACGGCATCAGCCACGTCATCAATTTCGACCTGCCCAACGTGCCGGAAACCTACGTCCACCGCATCGGCCGCACCGCGCGCGCCGGCGCCGACGGCACCGCGATCTCGCTGGTCGCGGGCGGCGAGGAACTCAGCTATCTCCGTGACATCGAACGGCTGATCAAGGTGGCATTGCCGCGCGAAGATCTCCGCACCGACGCCGGCCGCCGCGATGCGGGTCCTCCCGCGCCGCAGCAACGACAGGGCCGCGGAGGCCGCCCGGGCCAACGTCCGCAAGGCGCAAGGCATGGCGAGGGACGCCACGGTGACGGGCGTCGCAGCGACGAACGACATTCCGACGGACGCCACCATAGCGCCGGCAAGCACGGCGATGGACGCCCCGGTGAAGGCCGACATGGCGGCGAAGCGCGACATGCTGACGGGCGGCCCGGCAATGGCCCGAAGGGCCCAAAGGGGTCTCGCCGTCCACGCTCTGGCGGGAAGACGCATTCTTCTGCAGGCAGTCGTCCAGAACAGCGTTCCGCGCATAGCGCCGGGGCAGCTGATGGGATACAAGGCGTTGCCTTTTTGCGCCGTGAGAGTCGGCCGAACGGCCAACCGAACCGCAAACCCTATTCGCACTAGCCGTCCACGACCTGGAGAAATTCATGGCTAAGGAAGAGCTGATCCAGTTCGAAGGACTGGTCACCGAAATCCTCCCCGACGCACGCTATCGCGTGCAGCTCGACGCCGGACACGAGATCGTCGCCTATACCGCCGGCAAGATGAAGAAGAACCGCATCAAGACGCTGGCCGGCGACCGCGTGACGGTGGAGATGTCGCCCTATGACCTCGAGAAGGGCCGGCTGATTTTCCGCCACAAGGACGAGCGTCCCAGCGGGGTGGGTGGACCGCCTCGCCCGGGCCAGCGCGGCGGCCAGTTCCGCCGTCGCTAGGCGCTTGAGCGCGGAAGTAAGATTCCGACCTTTATGTGGATCCGCCGCGGACATCGCGGCGGATCAAAAAATCGTGCATGTCCGGATTGTTTTGAGGCCTCAATTCCGATAAAATGAATTTATCGATTTTCGGCCGGACGACATTAGCATCCACCGGTACAGCCGGTTCAGACACGCTGACGACCCTTCCAAAATTCGATCTAACCGGCCTGCGCAAGCAGGCTCTAACATTGTGTTATCTGAGAAGGGACTATCCCCGTGAGCATGGGAACCGTGAAGTGGTTTAACGCGACCAAGGGCTTCGGCTTCATTCAGCCCGACGACGGCGGCCAGGACGTGTTCGTCCACATCAGCGCTGTGGAGCGTGCGGGCCTCGGCACGCTGCGTGAAGGCCAGAAGCTTTCCTACGAGATCGTGGCCGACCGCCGTTCCGGCAAGTCGGCAGCGGACAACCTCCGCTCCGAAGGCTGAGCCCGCCGGGCGCTTGGCCCGACCGGCTCGCGCAAGCCAAAGAAAGCAAGAAGGCCGTGCGCAACGCACGGCCTTTTTCATTTTAGCGCCTGCTCGCCGATGTCAGCACGTCGTTTGGTTGTTGTTATCTGGGTAGGGATAGGGGACGCAGGCGACCTGACGCGGCCGGGTGTAGGACACATCGCTCAAGGGTATGCTCGACTTCAACACATAGCCTACGGAAGGCGTGTAAGTGTAGCTTGCCTCGCTGAGTATGAGGTAGGTCGACGGAATCAACAGCGACGCAGGAATCATGCTGGTGACCTTGTCGCCCGGCTTGCGGGCCGAGGTCGCCAGCGTCGCTTGCGTCGCACCGCTCGCAATGGTGCCGGCCCTGCTCCACTGGATCGTGGCGATGCTGTTGGCATCGATCTGGATCTGGGAGACCGTGCCCTTCACCAGGGTAGCGTCGTAGGGCATGATGACCGAGATGCTCGCCGTGAACGTATCCTTCATGTCGGCATCGGTGAGCTTGACCGACTGCGATGCCAAATCGGACAGAGCCCGCGCGATCAATGTGACCTTGCGATCTATCGCCACGGCCGACGAAAATTCGACGGTGCCGAAGAACATCACCAGCATCAGCGGAACGATGACCGCAAATTCGGTCGCCGCGAGCGCGCGCTTGTCGGCGACGAAGTCGCGCACGGAACAACATCCATTCCGCCAGATATTCGCAATCGCCTGCATCGGTCCGCTCGGATCCATCTGTCTCAGAAGGGTTCGTTCTTGAAGGCCGTGGTCGCCACCATCAGCCGTTTGTTGCTGCACCCGATATTGTAACCGAGGCCGGTGACGATGAGCGGCCACTGATAGAACAGCCGCACCACGACCACCTGGCCGGAGGTCCCGGCACTGTACTGCATGCCGGTCGGGTTGAAATTGCAGGAATCGCCGTAGTTCGTCAGGCTTAGTGCCCCGAAGGAGCTGGTGCTCACGACGTCGACGAAGAGTTTGCTGCAATCAAACAGTGCCGGGATCTGCGTGCACACATAGGCCTTGAACGTCGTCTGGTCGCACGCCATGACCACGTTGGGCGTGGTCTGACAGGCCGCCACCGAACCGCCCTGCGCTTGCGCCTGGCCGGTCAGAATCGCGCGCGCGGAATTTTGCGAGATGGTCTCGAGCACCTGGCTCGCGAAGAACATGAGCGCCGTTTCGATGATGGCGAACAGCAGCCCGAAGAACATCGGCGCGACCAGGGCGAACTCGACGGCCGCGGAACCGCGGCGGTTGCCGCAAAACCGGCCCAGCGCTTTCCGGAGTGTGAACCTCGTAGGTGCAGGCGATGGCATCGCGTCAAATTCCCCAGCAACGGGCGATCAACTGTCCCGTTCAATAGCGGAAACTGATTGTTTAAGTGTTTCAGGCGATCCGCAGCCGGCGGACCGCGCCGTTAAGAATGCGTTAACCAGCAGCGCCCCGAGCCCACGGAAAGCGCGGCGGGCGCGCAGAGCCCTCTGGCTCGCATCTGCAAAGCGGTCTGCCAGGATACTGTCCGGGCAAACCCGCCGATCGGTGCCGCTAGTTGGACTTGGGCGGACCGCCACCACCACCGCTGGCGCTGGCGCTCAGCGAGCCGGCCTGGCTCATCGTGTTGTTAAAGTAGGTGTCGCTGTCGCCGAGCGTCACGCGACGCTGGCAAAGCGGCACGCAGCTGTAGGACTCGCGCTCGATCCCGCGATAGACGGTGACGAGCCGGTCGCTCGGACCTTCGACCTGGATCTGGCGATCGACCAGAATCTCGCCGGCCCGGTCGAGCGCGATGAAATTGGTGGCACCATAGCCCTTGCCGGTCACGACGATCATGCCGCCGGGCTGGAGCGTGACGTCGGCGATCAGGGGATTGCCGACCACGATGGTCGCCACCTTGCCGGGCAGCCGCACCAGCTTGGCCTGGTCGACATTGACAGCGATGGTGTCGGCGGTGGGGTCGGCAAGGCCGGCAGCCGGCGATGCCAGCACCGCGGCCGCAACCAGAAGACAAACGCGCGCCCGACGGCGCAGCAATTCTTTACGCATACTCTTACCCCCGGGACGTCACAAACCGGCAGAAGCGACTCGATACAACAGAGCCAGTGCCCGACCCGGCTAACCTGCCCTTAATTCGTGAACGTTCCGCAAACTCGCCGACTATTGTTTGAACAGACTGGCGTTTTACCGCCTTCGAGGCTAGCGGCGGAATGGATAGGCGAACTGGCCCGCGATCTCCTTCGGCATGGTCGCTTCGTCCTTGCCGTAATCCTGCGGCAGTTTACCTTCGGGCATACGGAAGGTGCCGAACAGAACATCCCAGATCGGGAACGTGCCGGCAAAATTGGTGTCGCCGCCCTCCTCGAGCGAGGTGTGGTGCCAGCGGTGGAACACCGGCGTCGCCAGCAAATATCTGAACGGCCCGAAGCTCCAGTTCAGGTTGGCGTGCACGAAGGCCGAATGGAAGGTCGTGAACGGAGCGAGCCAGACCATCGCGTTGGGGGAAATGCCGGCCATCAGCAGCACGACGTCGACGCCGATGGTGCCGAGCACGAGATTGACGGGATGGAAGCGGGCCGCCGAAATCCAGCTTATCTCCTCCGAGGAGTGATGGATCGCGTGGTACTTCCAGAACCCGCCGCCGTGGAACAGCCGGTGCAGCCAGTACAGCATGAAGTCGGACAGGACCAGGA
Source organism: Bradyrhizobium sp. CCBAU 65884 (assembly GCF_028128835.1). Taxonomy (NCBI): domain Bacteria; kingdom Pseudomonadati; phylum Pseudomonadota; class Alphaproteobacteria; order Hyphomicrobiales; family Nitrobacteraceae; genus Bradyrhizobium; species Bradyrhizobium sp. CCBAU 65884. Next base: position 175,105 of record NZ_LBJU01000124.1, read on the forward strand.
ACAATACGGCCTGGACCCAGAGCGGCATCAACGACAGCGGGCCGTGGCCATTGTCGTAGAAGGCGATGAGTTCGTCTGCGTCGTGGATGTTGAAGACGAGGCTCGCGCCGACGATCAGAAGTCCGATCCGCATGGTGCGGGCGAACACCGGAACGAAGAACCAGTAGCAGATGTCGGTGACGATCTCGCGCTTGCGCCACCACGGCGCGCCGGCATTGCAGGCCCAGAAATGCTCGAGCACGGTGAAGACCGCCGCGAGTGCGAAGGTGACGGGGATCACCTTGACGATGGTCTCGCCGAGCATCAGGGCGACTTGCATGGGCAGGCTCGACATCGTCGCCTCTCTTGCGAATTCCAGCTCTGTTACGCCTACGCCGCTAAATTTAAGGGAGCGTGAAGCCGGTGCTGCGCCGACGGTACATCTGGAACCGGAACGAATTACAGGCGCCGCCTTAAGACGAAATTCACTCTGGGCCAAAGCATCGCGCAGCAAGCGGGTTTGCCCGATCGAATTAACTCTACCGAAAGAGCTCGGCTCTCATGGTCATCGGGTCAAAGACGGCGCCGAACGAGGCGATCCCCACCCCAGATGGAGTTATGTTCATGAAGAACTTGATTGCACGTTTCGCGAAGGATGAATCCGGCGCCACCGCCATCGAATACGGTCTGATCGCCGCCGGCATCGCGCTGGCCATCATCACCGTCGTCAACAACCTCGGCACCACGCTGAACGCCAAGTTCACCTCGATCAGCAGCTCGCTGAAGTAAGCGACCGACGAACGACGGCAAAAGCCCCGGATCTCCGGGGCCTTTGTTTTTCCGAAGACGGCGAGTTCCAGTGGCGTTGCGTAAGTACAGAACCGATGCCGCGATCGCGGCAAACGAGACGGCGGCGGCTCAGGCCGGCTCGCCGGTCTATTGGGTCTGCCTTGCGCTGCTGCTTGCGACGGCCGCGCTCGCCGTGCGCATTGCCAGCCTCTGGTAATGACGCGTTCCGCGGTTTCAGCCGCGTGGGTCGCTTGCTGCCGTTGTCGGTTTGTTTAGCACTGCCGGCTAGCATCGCCCGACGCCCAGTTCCCGCGGCAAACCCCAGGCATCAAGACGCAGCCATGATCCTCGACCTTGCGCGCCTTCTGCTCTTCCCGGCCCTGATGGCGTTTGCTGCCGCGAGCGATCTCTTCACGATGACGATCTCGAACCGCGTGTCGCTGGCGCTGGTCGCCGGCTTCTTCGCACTTTCCCTCGCCGGTGGCATGGCACCTTACGAGATGCTCAGTCATGTCGGCGCCGGCGCGCTTCTTTTGGTCATCGCCTTCACCTGTTTTGCGATGGGCTGGGTCGGCGGCGGCGACGCCAAGGTCGCGGCCTCCGTCGCACTCTGGTTCGGCTTCGCACAACTGATGAACTTCCTGCTCTACGCCTCGCTGTTCGGCGGGGCGCTGACGCTGCTCCTGCTCCAGTTCCGGCAATGGCCGCTGCCCTACGGGCTGGCGGGCCAGGCCTGGCTCGCCCGGCTGCATGCCAAGGAGAGCGGCATCCCCTACGGCATCGCGCTCGCACTGAGTGCGCTGATGGTCTACCCGGAGACCGAATGGGTGAAGGCGATTGATCTCGCTCACCTCGCGCTGCGCTGAACGCACCGGGTAAACCCGGCGTTAAGGCGATTTAGATACGCCTCATTAACCATGCTTTGACGAATAGCTGGTCAACTGCCGATTACGGCGGCGTCAGCGTCGCGGCGTTTTGTTGGAAAGTGAAGCGTATGAATAGGGCACGCATTGTCGTCCTGGCGGTCGCCATCTGCGCCGGCGGTGTCGCCGCGTACCTGGCGAGCGGCTCGGACAATTCTGCGCCGCCTCCGGCGCCGGTCGCGCAGCTTCCGACCGTCGACGTCCTCGTGGCCAAGAACGACATCGGCCTCGGCCAGACCGTGAAGCCGGAAGATCTGCAATGGCAGACCTGGCCGGCCGCGACCGCCAGCGCCACCTTCATCCGCCGCAACGAGCGTCCCGAGGGCGTGACCCAGGTGACCGGTTCGATCGCGCGCGCCCCCTTCATTCAGGGTGAGCCGATCCGCGACCAGAAGCTGGTCAAGGCCGAGGGCTCCGGATTCATGGCGGCCATCCTGCCCAGCGGCATGCGGGCCATCTCGACCGAAATCTCGCCGGAGACCGGCGCAGGCGGCTTCATCCTGCCCAATGACCGCGTCGACGTCCTGCTCACGCGCCGCCTCAAGAACCCGGACCAGGCCTCCGGGGGCCAGGACGTCGTCACGTCCGAGATCATCCTGGTCAATGTGCGCGTCCTCGCCATCGACCAGGCCCCGAAGGAGAAGGACGGCCAGAACGCCGTGGTCGGCAAGACCGTGACCCTGGAACTCACTTCCGCACAGACCCAGGCGCTTTCTTCGGCCCGTCAGGCCGGAACGCTCTCGCTGGCGCTGCGCAGCATTGCCGACGTCAAGATGAGCGAGATCACGCTCGACGAATCCGCCCAGAAGCGCGACGGCGTCTCGATCATTCGCTACGGCATTCCGAGCTCGACGGCGAAAGCACGATGAGGACAGGCGACATGAAATGCAGGGCAGATATAGCGACGATGCGAACCTCCATGGTCCGCGCCCTGTCGTTTTCGGCCGCCTTCGCGCTGGCATTCAACCCGGTGCTGAGCCCCGTGGTCGCCGCCGACTATCGCCCCGGCGCGCCGGTCGCTGCCGACGGTCAGATGAACGCCCGCTTCCTCTCGCTCGGCATCGGCAAGTCCGTGGTGATCGACCTTCCGCGCGACATCAAGGACGTGCTGGTCGCTGACCCCAAGATCGCCAATGCGGTGGTCCGCTCGGCGCAGCGCGCCTACATCATCGGCGCCGCGCTCGGCCAGACCAACATCGTGTTCTTCGATTCTGCAGGCCAGCAGATCGCGGCCTATGACATCGCCGTCAAGCGCGACCTCAACGGTGTGCGGGCGGCGCTGAAGCAGGTCCTGCCGCATTCAGACATCCAGATCGACGGACTCGGCGACGGCATCGTCCTGACCGGCACGGCGGCGAACCCGATGGAAGCGCAGCAGGCCAACGACCTCGCCGCGCGCCTGGCCGGCGGCGCCGACAAGGTGGTGAACTCGATCGTGGTCCGCGGCCGCGACCAGGTCATGCTCAAGGTGACGGTGGCCGAAGTCCAGCGCAACATCGTCAAGCAGCTCGGCATCGACCTGACCGCGAACCTCAACTACGGCACGTCGGTGGTGAGCTTCTCCAACTCGAATCCGTTCACCGCTCTCGGCCACAACCTCGTGGACGGCAACAATCTGACCACGAAGTTCGGCGCGGCGCCGTCGGTGCAGGCCACCCTGCGCGCGATGGAAACCGCTGGCGTGATCCGCACGCTGGCCGAGCCGAACCTGACCGCGATCTCCGGTGAATCGGCAACGTTCATCGCCGGCGGCGAATTCCCGGTGCCGGCGGGCTATGCTTGCGATCCCACCACGCATGTCTGTACCACCCAGATCAGCTTCAAGAAGTTCGGCATCTCGCTCAACTTCACCCCCGTGGTGCTGAGCGAAGGCAAGATCAGCCTGCGGGTGATGACCGAGGTCTCGGAGCTGTCGAACGAGAATGCGATCACGCTGTCGCAGGCCGTGACCTCGACGTCGGTGAACTCGGTGACGGTGCCCTCGATCAGGACCCGCCGTGCCGAGACCTCGCTGGAAATTCCCTCCGGCGGCGCGATGGCGATGGCCGGCCTGATCCAGCAGCAGACCAAGCAGGCAGTCAGCGGATTGCCGGGACTGATGCAGCTCCCGGTCCTCGGCACGCTGTTCCGCAGCCGCGACTTCGTCAACAACGCGACCGAGCTGGTCGTGATCGTGACGCCCTACGTCGTTCGCGCGGTGGCGCCAAAGGACCTGTCGCGGCCGGATGACGGCTTCGCCCCGCCTGCGGATCCACAGGCCCAGCTGCTCGGCAATATCAACCGCATCTACGGCGTGCCCGGCCGGACCGAGCCGGCCAAGAACTACCGCGGCACCTACGGCTTCATCACCGACTGAGGCGGAACGGGGACTTCACGATGATCACAAGACCACCCCAGCTTCGCAAACGCGCCATCCGTCTCGGTGGCGCGCTCATCGGCATGGCGCTCGCGCTCGGCGGGTGCCAGCATGACGAAGCCGTCACGGCCTCCATTCCCGACGACTACAAGCAGCGCCATCCGATCGCGATCGAGGAGCAAAATCGTTCGATCGTCGTCTTCGTCGGCCATGCCCGCGGCGGATTGACCGCCGCCCAGCGCGCGGACGTGATGGGTGTCGCATCGGCATGGTTGCACGAAGGCACGGGCGCCATCCGTATCGACGTGCCGTCCGGCACGCCCAATGCGCGTCCGGTCGCGGACACGATGCGTGAAATCCAGGCGATGCTGGCGGGCGCAGGCGTTCCGCCGCGCGGCGTCAACGTTCGGCCCTACCAGCCGGAAGACAAGCGCTTCCTGCCGCCGATCCGGCTCACTTATTCCAAGATCGCCGCGGTCGCGGGTCCCTGCGGCCTGTGGCCGGAAGACGTCGGCCCTTCGATAAAGAACAAGAGGTGGTTCGAGAACAAGGACTACTACAATTACGGCTGCGCCTATCAGCGCAACCTCGCGGCGATGGTCGACAATCCGTCGGACCTCGAGCAGCCGCGGCCTGAAACTCCGTCCTACACGCCGCGGCGCATCACCGCTCTCGAGAAGTATCGCAAGGGTGTCACGACGACGACCACCTATCCCGAGGCCGACAAGGCCAAACTCAGCGACACCGGCAAATGATCAGCTACGCTCGCCAGATACACGAAGAGCAGCCGGACGCAGCTCCTCCGCCAGTCGAGGAGCATATTGCGCCCGCGCCGCGCGTCTCGGTCCAGGCCTTCTGCGAGACCGTGGAGACTGCTGCTGCGGTCCAGTCGGCCGGCGAAGACCGCCGTCTCGGCAAGGCCCATCTGAAGATCCAGATGGGGGGCATGGCCGCTGCAACCGAGGCCTACCGCTCGGCCCCGACGCCGAACGTCATCGTGCTCGAAAGCGACGGACGCAACGACCTGCTGGGCGGGCTCGACCAGCTCGCCACCGTCTGCGACGCCGGCACCCGCGTGGTCGTGATCGGCCGCATCAACGACGTCACACTCTACCGTGAGCTGGTGCGACGCGGTGTCAGCGACTACGTGCTCGCGCCGGTCGGCGCGATCGATGTCGTGCGCTCGATCTGCAACCTGTTTTCCGCACCAGAAGCCAAGGCGGTCGGCCGCATCATCGCCGTGGTCGGCGCCAAGGGCGGCGTCGGGGCTTCGACCATCTCCCATAATGTCGCCTGGGCGATCGCGCGCGACCTCGCCATGGACGCCGTCGTCGCCGATCTCGACCTCGCCTTCGGCACCGCCGGGCTCGACTACAACCAGGACCCGCCGCAGGGCATTGCCGACGCCGTGTTCTCGCCCGATCGCGTCGACACCGCCTTCATCGACCGCCTGCTGTCGAAATGCACCGACCATCTCAGCCTGCTGGCGGCGCCGGCGACGCTCGACCGGGTCTATGATTTCGGCACCGACGCCTTCGACGCCGTGTTCGACACCCTGCGCTCCACCATGCCCTGCATCGTGCTCGACATACCGCATCAATGGTCGGGCTGGACCAAGCGCGCCCTGATCGGAGCGGACGACATCCTGATCGTGGCCGCGCCCGACCTCGCCAATTTGCGCAATACCAAGAACCTGTTCGATCTGTTGAAGGCCGCGCGCCCCAACGACCGGCCACCGCTCTACTGCCTGAACCAGGTCGGCGTGCCGAAACGCCCCGAAATCGCCGCCGCGGAGTTCGCCAAGGCGATCGAGAGCCAGCCGATCGTCTCGATCCCGTTCGAGCCGCAGATCTTCGGCTCGGCCGCCAACAACGGCCAGATGATCGCGGAGATCTCCGCCAACCACAAGTCGATCGAGATGTTCCTTCAGATCGCCCAGCGCCTGACCGGCCGCAGCGAGACCAAGAAACAAAAGTCGTCCCTGCTTTCACCCCTGATTGACAAGTTGCGGGGAAAATAAGCCGCCGCATGGAGTTGTTAAGTGTTCGGTAAGCGTAGCGGAACAGACACCGACCTTCGGGCGCCCAAGCCCGGCGCCGTGTCGCCCGAGCCTGCCCAGGCTCCGGCGCCGACGGTGTCGCGCGCCCCGCCTCCGCCGGCCGTCGCCTCGCCGCCGCTTGCGCCTGCCAAGGCGCCGCCGCCTCCGGCCATGGAGAGCCGGCGGTCGGACAATTATTACGAGGTCAAGGCGACCATCTTCGGCGCGCTGATCGAGGCGATCGACCTCGCCCAGCTCGCCAAGCTCGATTCGGAGTCCGCGCGCGAGGAAATCCGCGACATCGTCAACGAGATCATCGCGATCAAGAACATCGTGATGTCGATCGCCGAGCAGGAGGAACTGCTCGACGACATCTGCAACGACGTTCTCGGCTACGGCCCGCTCGAGCCGCTGCTGTCGCGCGACGACATCGCCGACATCATGGTCAACGGCGCCAACACCGTCTACATCGAAGTCGCCGGCAAGATCCAGCGCACGGGAATCCGCTTCCGCGACAACCAGCAGCTCCTCAACATCTGCCAGCGCATCGTCAGCCAGGTCGGCCGGCGCGTCGACGAATCCTCGCCGATCTGCGACGCGCGCCTCGCCGACGGCTCCCGCGTCAACGCCATCGTGCCGCCGCTGTCGATCGACGGCCCCACGCTCACCATCCGCAAATTTAAGAAGGACAAGCTGACGCTCGATCAGCTGGTCAAGTTCGGCGCGATCTCGCCGGAAGGCGCCGAAATCCTCCAGATCATCGGTCGCGTCCGCTGCAACGTGCTGATCTCCGGCGGCACCGGCTCCGGCAAGACCACGCTGCTCAACTGCCTGACCAACTATATCGAGCATGACGAGCGCGTCATCACCTGCGAGGACGCCGCCGAGCTCCAGCTCCAGCAGCCTCACGTGGTGCGGCTGGAAACCCGACCGCCCAACATCGAAGGCGAAGGCCAGATCACCATGCGCGAGCTGGTGCGCAACTGCCTGCGTATGCGCCCCGAGCGCATCATCGTCGGCGAGGTCCGCGGACCCGAGGCGTTCGACCTGCTCCAGGCCATGAACACCGGCCATGACGGATCGATGGGCACGCTGCACGCCAACAACCCGCGCGAAGCCCTGTCGCGCTGCGAATCCATGATCACGATGGGAGGCTTCTCGCTTCCCTCACGCACCATCCGCGAGATGATCTGCGCCTCCATCGACGTCATCGTCCAGGCTGCGCGCCTGCGCGACGGCTCGCGCCGCATCACCCACATCACCGAGGTGATGGGCATGGAAGGCGACACCATCATCACCCAGGACATCTTCCTCTACGACATGATCGGCGAGGACGCCAACGGCAAGATCATCGGCCGGCACCGCTCGACCGGCATCGGCCGTCCGAAATTCTGGGAACGCGCCCGCTATTACGGCGACGAGAAGCGCCTTGCCGCTGCGCTGGACGCGGCGGAAGTCGCGCCGAAGACGTGAGCAGTTCAGCATGAACATGCAGGTCCTCGCCCTCGCATTCCTTGCCACCGCAGCGGTCGGCGGCATCGCCTGGGTCTTCCTCTATCCGCTGCTGTCCGGGGAACGAAAGGCCGAAAGCCGCCGCGCTTCTATCTCCCGCGCCGAGGCGCCCACGGCCCGCCAGGCCGAGAAGACCCAGCGCTCGCGCCGCGAGCAGGTCGAGACCACGCTGAAGGATCTCGAGGCGCGACGCCTGCAGGAGAAGAGCGCTCCGCTCCCCGTCCGCCTGTCGCAGGCGGGGCTCGATTGGACGCCGCAGAAGTTCTGGATCGTCTCCGCCGCCGTGGCGGGCGCGTTCTTCGCAGCCGCTCTGTTCGCCGGCGGCGGCCTGATCGGTGCTGCCGGCCTCGCCTTTGCCGGCGGCTTCGGCCTGCCGCGCTGGGCACTGGGCTTCCTGAAAAAGCGCCGCGAGGCCAAGTTCTTGGCGGCACTGCCCGATGCGGTCGACGTGATCGTCCGCGGCATCAAGGCAGGCCTGCCCTTGTTCGAATCGATCAAGGTCGTCGCGGCCGACGCGCCCGAGCCGCTGCGCAGCGAGTTTCTGGCGATCATCGAGACCCAGGCGATCGGCATGCCTCTCGGCGAGGCCTGCTCGCGGCTCTATGATCGCATGCCGTTGCCGGAGGCGAACTTCTTCGGCATCGTCATCTCGATCCAACAGAAATCCGGCGGCAACCTCTCCGAAGCGCTCGGCAACCTTTCCAAGGTGCTGCGCGACCGCAAGAAGATGAGGGAAAAGATCCAGGCCATGTCGATGGAAGCCAAGGCCTCGGCCGGCATCATCGGCTCGCTGCCGCCGATCGTGATGTTCCTCGTCTATCTCACGACGCCACATTACATCTCGGTGCTGTGGACCCATCCCACCGGCCAGCTCATGCTGGTCGGCTGCGTCGTCTGGATGGCGGTCGGCATCATGGTGATGAAGAAGATGATCAATTTCGATTTCTGACGGTGCAGTATGGTCCAGTTTCTCGTCGCGAAACTACATGACGTCCACTTCATGACCATGATGCTGGCGGCCATTGCCGCCAGCGCCACCGTCTATACGCTGGTGATGCCCCTGTTCGCCGGCGAGGGCCTCTCCAAGCGCATGAAGGCGGTGGCGAGCGAGCGCGAGCGCATCCGGCAGCGCGAGCGTGAGCGCCTTCACAAGAATGAAAAGGTCACGCTGCGCCAGACGCCGAAGCAGCTCGTCTCCAAGGTCGTCGAGGACTTCAACCTCACCAAATGGCTCGCGCAGGAAGCTGCGCGCGACAAGCTGATCATGGCGGGTTACCGCGGTCAGGCGCCCTACATCACCTTCCTGTTTGCCCGCATGGTCGCGCCGATGGTGCTCTTCATCGGCTCGGTCGTCTACGTCTTCTTGATCGCGCATCTGCAGCAGGCCATGCCGATCAAGATCGGCATCTGCATCGGCGCCGCCTATCTCGGCCTCCAGGCGCCGATGCTGTTCCTCAGGAATGCGATTTCCAAGCGCCAGCTCTCGATCAAGCGCGCCTTTCCCGACGCGCTCGACCTGCTTCTGATCTGCATCGAATCCGGCATGTCAGTCGAGATGGCGTTCCGGAAGGTCGCCACCGAGATCGTGGGACAGTCGATCGCGCTCTCGGAGGAGTTCACGCTGACCACGGCCGAATTATCCTATCTGCAGGATCGCAAGGTCGCTTACGAGAATTTGGCGCGACGCACCGGACTCGAGGGCGTCAAGTCGGTGTGTCTCGCGCTTCAGCAGGCGGAGCGTTACGGCACCCCGCTCGGACATTCCCTGCGCGTCATGGCGCAGGAAAATCGCGACATGCGCATGAACGAGGCTGAAAAGAAGGCTGCCGCCCTGCCGCCGAAGCTGACCGTGCCGATGATCCTGTTCTTCCTGCCCGTGCTGTTCGTGGTCATTCTCGGACCGACCGGCATCAAGATCTCCGAGATGCAATGACGCGGGACCCGGGCCGCGCATGCGGCTCGCGGGCAGCTTTCAGGATGAGATGATAGAAGAGACGATCAGCTCTGATCAGTCGGGTTGGCTGAGCGAGGCCACCGGCGTCCGCTTCGGTGCGCCGCGGGGAGCGTCGCTGCGGCTGAGCATCTCCTTGAGATAGGCGACGTTGGCCGCGGCCTGATCCGGTGGCAGATCTGCCTTTACGATGGTCTCGGCTTCGGCGAAGCGGCCCTGCAGACCGACGACAAGGCCGAGATTCTGCCGCACCCGGATGCTCGCACGCGGCGAGGCGTAGGCCTGCCGCAGCGCCTCTTCGGCCTTCGGAAGGTCTCTCGACAACATGTAGGACAGGCCGAGATTGGAGAGCACACCGGGATCACCCGGTGCGATCTTGAGCGCGCTCGCGTAGTAGGAACGCGCTTCCTCGTGGCGGCCCATCTGGTCCAGTGCGGTGCCCTGCACCGAGAGCAGGCGCCAGTCCGGATTGTCAGGCGAATGCGCTTTCGACAGCACATCGTAGGCCTGCTGGAAATTGCCGTTGTCGGCGAGGGCGCGGCCATATTGGGCGAGCAGCGCCTTGTTGCCGGGATTGGCGATGGTCGCCTGCTCGAGCATAGCGGCGGCCTGGGCACGCTGACCGTTGGCGCGCAACGCCTGACCGTAAGCGAGCGCGGCATCGGCGTCCTTGGGATTGGCGCGGTAGCGCTCGCCATAGACCTCGACGGCGCGCGCCGGATCGGTGGGAGTCGCCTCTGCCCGTGGTCCGCCGATCGAGCCCGTCACGTCGGAGAGTTTCGACATGCCCGTGCAGCCGCCGAGGCCCATGGCCACCGCCGCGACCAGCGAGGTGGACGCAAGAAGCCGGGCAAGACTGAACCGTAGACGCATGACGCTTTGACTCTCGAGCCGATTGATCGAGCCGAACGCGCCAGCAATAGACTGTTAACCCTAACGGCCGGTTAACACGGCCCCCGGGCCGTGCTCTCGTCGATACTCCCGCTCGCAAGCATCGTCAGGCTTGAGCGGTTGCAATCCAGCAGCAGGTCGAGGCCGCGCTCCCGGGAACGGCAGCCCTCAACACGAGATACGAGATCCGTGCGACGACGTTTTCGTCTCGCCCGATCAATATTCGATGGCAAGCCGTTTGCGGATTTCGTCGACGCGCCTGTCGAGCGCATCGAACCGCGCGTGGACGGAGCGGTCGTGGAGATAGAAGACGTAACCGCCGGCAAGGAACGCAAGATCCAATGGTGGTGCTCGACATAGCCGAAAATCGCCTCGATGGCCTCGCCAATGAATGTGACCACGCTCCACACAAATTCCATTGCATTTCCTCCGGGCGCGCTTCGTCGTCGGTCGCCTGATCTCCAACTCTGGCGACCGTTGCCGGAACCTAGCATGGCCCCCTTTCCGCGAGTAGCGGCTCGCTGAACGGTGGCAGCAAAGCCGATTGCAGCGGCGGCGAAACTCTGCGAAGTCTCATCCATTCGCATGACCCGTTTGATCTGACGATCCGGACCCGCCAATGCCTTCTGTCTTCGAGACGTCACCCGCCGCCATCCCGATCACCTTCGTCACCAAATCGAGCTGGGATCAGGTCGCCGAGGCGCTGCCGCCGCAGCAACGCGCGTTCGCCGCGGCATGCGCCTTTGCCGCCAAGCCGGGTGCCTATCTGGCGCTGCCTGCGCCCGACGGCGCAATCGCACAGGTGCTGTTCGGCCTCGAGGACGAGGGGGCGAGATCGCGCGACCTGTTCCGGCCCGGCGCCCTGCCCGGCCTGCTGCCGCCGGGGATCTATCGCTTTGCCAATGCACCCCACGATGCACGGCTGGCGGCGCTCGCCTTTGCGATCGGGCGCTACCGCTTCGCGCGGTACCGCAAGGCTGACAGGCCCGACGTCCGGCTGGTGCCGCCCGATGGCGTCGATGCGGCCGAGATCGAGCGGATCGCTGATGCGGCGATGCTCGCGCGCGACCTCATCAACACGCCCTCCAACGACATGGGGCCGGCGGAGCTGGCTGCCGCCGCGCAAGACCTCGCCGCAGAGTTCGGCGCAAGCTTCGCCTGCACCGTCGGCGATGATCTGGAGAAGAACTTCCCGCTGATCCACGCCGTCGGCATGGCCTCGAACCGCGCGCCGCGGCTGATCGACATCGGCTGGGGCGATCCCGATCATCCCAAGGTGACACTGGTCGGCAAGGGCGTCTGCTTCGACACCGGCGGTCTCGACCTCAAGCCGTCGAGCGGCATGCTGATCATGAAGAAGGACATGGGCGGCGCGGCCAACGTCCTCGCGCTGGCGCGCATGGTGATGGATGCGAAGCTGAAGGTGCGGCTGCGCGTACTGATTCCCGCGGTGGAGAACGCGGTCGCCGGCAACGCCTTCCGCCCGCTCGACATCTTCACCTCGCGCAAGGGCATCACGGTGGAGATCGGCAATACGGATGCGGAGGGCCGGCTGGTGCTCGCCGACGCGCTGGCGCTGGCTGATGAGGAAAAGCCCGATCTGCTGATCGATCTGGGCACTCTGACCGGTGCCGCGCGTGTCGCGCTGGGACCGGATTTGCCGCCCTATTACACCAATGATGAGAGCCTTGCCGCCGACCTATCGCGCTGCGCGATGCAGGAGAACGATCCGTTGTGGCGCATGCCGTTGTGGCCGCCTTACGATTCCTGGCTGGACTCCAAGACCGCTACCATCACCAACGCACCATCAGGCGGCTTTGCCGGCTCGATCACCTGCGCGCTGTTCCTGCAGCGCTTCGTCGATCAGGCGAAGAGCTGGCTGCATGTCGACATCTACGGCTGGACGCCGTCGGCAAAGCCGGCCCGTCCCGAAGGCGGCGAGTGCCAGGCCGCACGCGCCATCTACACCTTGCTGAGCGAGCGCTATGCATGATCCGCGAATAACCCCGGCGCGGGGCGACCTCGCCGCGAAATATCTCGAAGGCAAGGTCGAGGCTGATCGCTTCGTCACCGGCGAGGAATTCGAGGTGGTCGATCCGGTCGCGCCGGTGCGCGAGCAGCCGTCGTCGGGCGCGATGCTGATGACGGAGGCGCTGCGCGGCGAACGCGTCACGGTCTACGACCGCAACGGCGAGGGCTGGGCGTGGGGCCAGCTCAATGGCGATGGCTATGTCGGCTGGCTGCCGGATGCAGCGCTCATGAAACCCTCGGCGACGCCGACCCATGTGGTCAGCGCGCTGCGGACGTTCGCCTTCCCCGGTCCCTCGATCAAGCTGCCGCCGGCCGATACGCTCGTGATGGGATCCAGGCTGGCTGTGGCGCGCGAGGACGGCAGCTTCGCCGTGACGCGCGATGGACAATATTTGCCCAAGGCCCATCTCGCCCCGCTCGATCATCGCGAGCCGGATTTCGTGACGGTCGCCGAACGCTTCGCCGGCACGCCCTATCTCTGGGGCGGCAAAAGCAGTTTCGGCATCGATTGCTCCGGCCTCGTCCAGGTGTCGCTGACATCAGCGGGCATCGGCTGCCCACGCGACAGCGACATGCAGCAGGCGGGGCTCGGCCGCGCGCTGGAGCCGCATGAGCGCAGCAGCTTGCTGCGCGGCGATCTCATTTTCTGGAAGGGCCATGTCGCCATCGTCCGCGATGGCAGCACGATGGTTCACGCCAACGCGCATCACATGGCGACGGTGATCGAGGCGATCGAGCCTGCGATTGCGCGGATCAGGCAGGCCGGCAGCGAGGTCGTCGCGATCAAGCGGCTTTAGGGCCGTGGATCGCGGGGATCATACCCGATCTTTGTTCTCGGCATCCGAACAGGTTTCGGACGCGGTTGCTGACGGAACCTGCGCATTGGCACCGGAAGTATGGTTTACCTTGCGGCGCAGCTACGGAACAACGTTACATCTGAGGAGATTTGCGGAACGAAACGCGGCGCCAGTCTTTCTCTGGCTTTAGGAGGTGCCCATGAGTTCTCAAGCCAGAGAAGGCGCGTGTGCGTTCGCTTGGCGAAACTACTTGCTGCTCCACAGCGGCATCAGCGAGAACGACGACAGGCGTTCCGCCCTCTACAGCTACATCTCCAATCTTCGCGGTACCGGCGAGGATGATTTCGATCTCCTGCAGATAGCCGCGGTCGCCTACTTGAAAAAGCTCGATGAATTGCATGACGACCAATGCGCGCGCCGCGCGGCAGATGAACTTCTGGCCGAGCGTTTGGAAGCAAGCAGTTCGCAACAGGACAGATAGCTTAGGTCATAACACCAGAGCGAAGGAGCGAACAGCATGGCAGACGACACCAATGCAAACCGTTTCGTGCCCGACCCTCAACGGCGCATCGCCGCAGCGACAGCAATCGGCATGAATGCCTTGAAGCCGATGATGCACTTCCAGGTCTCAATGCTGAGGATGTGGGCCGATAGTATCGAGAGGCTCGAGGCCAATTACGACAAGAAGCTGGAAGACACTGCGGCCACACTCGAGGAAGCGCCAGACAAGGAACGCGCCGCGTAACATCAAGGCGGGCTGCCCGTGCAGCCTGCTCCGGCGAAACGCTCAGGGCGCCGCAATGTCGCGCGTCTGGAATGACGGGCTACGTCGCCACCGACCCGTTGCCCGCCGTCTCCAGCCGGAACGCCGCCGCGAACAGCGCGCGCGTGTATTCGGTCTTCGGATTCTTGAACAGCTGGGCGGCCTGCCCCTCCTCGACGACCTTGCCGCCGCGCATCACGATCAGATGGCTCGCAAGCGAAGCGACGACGCGCAGATCGTGCGAGATGAACATGTAGGTGAGCTCGCGCTTGCGCTGGAGCTCGCGCAACAGATCGACCATCTGCGCCTGGAACAGCATGTCGAGCGCGCTGGTCGGCTCGTCCAGCACGACGAAATCCGGCTCCAGCACGACCGCCCGCGCGATACTGATGCGCTGGCGCTGGCCGCCGGAGAATTCATGGGGATAGCGATAGCGGGTGTCAGGCTTCAGCCCGACGTCCTCCAGCGCCTTGACAACGCGCGCCTCGCGCTCTTCGTGCGACAGCTTCGGCTGATGCACCGAGAGACCTTCGGCGATGATGTCGGCGACCGACATGCGCGGTGAGAGCGAGCCGAACGGGTCCTGGAACACGATCTGCATGTCGCGCCGGAACGGCCGCATCTCCTTGAAGCGCAGGCCCTGGATGTCGTTCCCCAAGAACACGATACGCCCGTTTGAGGAGATCAGCCGCAGCAGCGCCAGCCCCAGCGTGGTCTTGCCCGAGCCTGACTCGCCGACCACACCGAGCGTCTCGCCCTTGCGCACGGCGATGCTGACGCCGTCGACCGCCTTGATGTGGCCGACGGTCTTGCGCATCAGGCCGCGCTTGATCGGAAACCAGACCTTCAGGTCGTTGGCGGACATCACCAACGGTGCATCCGGCTGCGGCGGCGCCGGATCGGGCTTCGGCTCCGCCGCGAGCAGGTCGCGCGTGTAGGGATGCTTCGGGCCCTTGAAGACTTGCTCGACCGGCCCCTGCTCGACGATCTCGCCGCTCTTCATGACACAGACGGTGTCCGCGATGCGGCGCACGATGCCGAGATCGTGGGTGATGAAGAGCAGGCTCATGCCGAGCCGCGATCGGATCTCGGCGAGCAGCGCCAGGATCTGCGCCTGCACCGTGACGTCGAGCGCCGTCGTCGGCTCGTCCGCGATCAACAGATCCGGCTCGTTGGCGAGAGCCATCGCGATCATCACACGCTGGCGCTGACCGCCGGAGAGCTGATGCGGATAGCTCTTCAGCCGCGTCTCGGGTTCGGGAATGCCGACCTGCGTCAGCAATTCCAGCGTCCGCCTGCGCGCCTCGGCATTGCTGGTCGGATTGTGCAGCTGGATGATCTCGCCGATCTGCGCCTCGATCGTGTGCAACGGATTGAGCGAGGTCATCGGCTCCTGGAAGATGATGGAGATGTCGCTGCCGCGAATCTCCCGCATCTGCTGCTCGGATCGGTCGATCAGTTCCTGCCCCTTGAAGCGGATGCTGCCCGAGGGATGCGAGGCGTTCGGATAGGGCAACAGCTTGAGGATCGAGAGCGCACTGACAGACTTGCCGGAGCCGGATTCGCCGACCAGCGCCAGGCATTCGCCGCGCTTGATCTGGAACGAGACCTTGTCGACCGCGAGCGTCGTGGCGCCGCCCTGGTGGAAGGCCACCGAGAGGTCGCGAACGGCAAGCAGGGGCTGGTTGATCGCGTCCATCGGCTTACCTGAACGTCTTGCGCGGATCGAAGGCGTCGCGCACGGCTTCGCCGATGAAGATCAGGAGCGACAGCATGCTCGCGACCGAGAAGAAGCCGGAGAAGCCGAGCCAGGGGGCCTGCACATTGGCCTTGGCCTGCGATAGCAATTCGCCGAGCGAAGGCGATCCCGGCGGCAGGCCGAAGCCCAGGAAGTCGAGCGCCGTCAGCGTCATCACCGAACTCGACACGATGAAGGGCAGGAACGTCATGGTCGCGACCATCGCGTTCGGCAGCAGGTGGCGGAACATGATGACGGGGTTGGAGACGCCGAGCGCCCGCGCCGCCTGGATGTATTCGAAGTTGCGTCCGCGCAGGAACTCGGCCCGCACCAGACCGACCAGCGAGACCCAGGAGAACAGCAGGAGGATGCCGAGCAGCACGAAGAAGCCGGGCACGAGCACCGAGGACAGGATCAGGAGAAGATAGAGAGAGGGAATCGCCGTCCAGATCTCGATGAAGCGCTGGAAGATGAGATCGACCCGCCCGCCGAAATATCCCTGCACCGCTCCTGCTGCGATGCCGATGACGGACGAGACGATGGTGAGGCAAAGGCCGAACAGCACCGAGATGCGGAAGCCATAGATCAGCCGGGCGACCACGTCGCGCCCCTGATCGTCCGTCCCCAGCCAGTTGTATTCGAGGTCGCGGCAACTCTTCAGCCCCTTCTTCTCCACCACCGGCTTGCATTGCGCTTCGGTCAGCATCCAGGTCGGCTTCGACGGCGCCGGCGTCGGCAGGTCGAGATTGTGGGTGTCGTAGGAGTAGCGGATCAGCGGCCAGACGATGGTGCCGTTCTTGTCCTTGATCAGCTTCTGCAAATAGGGATCGCGATAGTCGGCCGCGGTTTCGAAGTCGCCGCCGAAGGTGGTTTCCGAATAGGTCACGAAAGCGGGCCAGTAGAGCCGGCCGTCGAACTTGATCAGGAAAGGCCGATCGTTGGCGATCAGCTCCGCAAACAGCGAGACCACGAACAGGATGATGAAGATCCAGAACGACCAGTAGCCGCGGCGGTTGGCCTTGAAGTTCTGCCAACGCCGCCTGTTGAGCGGCGAAGGCGCGAAGGGCTTGCGCGTGATCGGAACGACCTCGCCCAGCGGGGACTGGGTCGTGGTCTCGATCGGCGTCGGCGCGGTAATCGTCATCAGACCTCCCGCGCCTCGAAATCGATCCGTGGGTCGATCCACATATAGGTCAGGTCGGAGACCAGATTGATCACGAGGCCGACCAGCGAAAAGATGTAGAGCGTGCCGAACACCACGGGATAGTCGCGATTGAGCACGCTCTCGAAGCTGAGCAGCCCAAGCCCGTCCAGCGAGAAGATGGTCTCGATCAGAAGCGAGCCTGAAAAGAAGGCGTGGATGAACGTCCCTGGGAAGCCGGCGATCACGATCAGCATCGCATTGCGGAAGACATGGCCGTAAAGCACCCGGCCCTCGCCGCAGCCCTTGGCGCGCGCAGTCATGACGTATTGCTTGCGGATCTCGTCCAGGAACGAGTTCTTGGTCAGGAACGTCATGGTCGTAAAGGCACCGAGCCCCATGGCGATCAGCGGCAGCGTCAGATGCCAGAAATAATCGATGATCTTCCAGTACCAGGGAAACTGCGACCAACCGTCCGAGGTCAGTCCGCGCAGCGGAAACCAGTTGAAGAAGGAGCCGCCGGCAAACAGGATGATGAGGAGGATTGCGAACAGAAAGCCTGGAATGGCATAGCCCAGGACGAGAACGGTCGATGTCCAGGTGTCGAAGCGCGTGCCGTCCTTCACCGCCTTGCGGATGCCGAGCGGGATCGAGATCAGATAGGTGATCAGCGTCAGCCAGAGACCGAGCGAGATCGAGACCGGCAGCTTCTCCTTGATCAGTTGCAGAACGCTGACGTCGCGGAAATAGCTCTTGCCGAAATCGAAGCGGGCAAAGTTCCAAACCATCAGCGCGAAGCGTTCCGGCGCCGGCTTGTCGAAGCCGAACTGTGCCTCGAGCTTCTTGATGAAGTCGGGATCAAGGCCCTGCGCGCCGCGATATTTCGAGTTGATGGCATCGCCGCCGGCCCCGACCTGCCCGGGCGCGCGCTGCGCAAAATCGCTGCCGCCCGAAATGCGCGAGGTGCCGCCGGTGTCGGCCCCCGAGAGCTGCGCGATCACGCGCTCGACCGGGCCGCCGGGCGCGAACTGCACGACGACGAAGGAGACGAACAGGATTCCGAGCAATGTCGGGATCATCAGGAGGATGCGGCGGGCGATATAGGCACTCATGGCTATTTCGCCTGCTCGAGCTTGGCCGCCTTGGCGCGGTCGGACCACCAGATGTCGGGAGCGCCGACGCCATTGGCGTAGCGCGGCAGCTTCTGGGAATGGCTGAACTGATCCCAGTACGCGAGCCGGTGCGTCTTGTTATACCATTGCGGCACCCAATAGCGGCCGGCGCGGAACAAGCGGTCAAAGGCACGGCAGGCGACAGTCAATTCCTCGCGGCTCTCGGCTGCCATGATCTTCTCGATCATGGCGTCGATCGCCGGGCTGGCGACGCCCGCGAGATTGTACGAGCCCTTGGTTGCCGCAACTTGCGACGAGAAGAATGCCCGCATGGCATCGCCGGGCGTTGCCGACATACTGAAGCGCTGGATCGTCATGTCGAAGTCGAAATCTTCCACGCGCGCGCGATATTGCACGGCATCGACGAGGCGGAGGCTCGCCTCGATGCCGAGCGTCCCCAAATTCTTGATATACGGCGCGTGATGCGGCTGGAGCGAGGGCTCCTCCGCCAGGAATTCAATCTTGAACACCTCTCCGCTCGGCAGCATTCGCTTGCCATCCTTGATCGGAAAGCCGGCTTCGTTGAGCAGCTGCTGCGACTTGCGCAAGAGAGCTCGGTCCTGCCCCGATCCGTCGGACACCGGCGGCGCGAAGGGCGCAGCGAACACCTCCTCGGGAACCTGACCGCGGAATGGCTCGAGCAGCTTCAGCTCTTCCGGCGACGGAGGTCCGTTGCTCGCCATGAGATCGGAGTTCTGGAACGGCGACACCGTACGGGCATAGGCGCCGTACATGATGGTCTTGTTGGTCCACTCGAAGTCGAAAGCGTCGATCAGGGCCTCGCGTACGCGGGGATCCCTGAATTTCTCGCGCCGGGTGTTGATGAACCAGCCCTGCGCGCCGGACGGCGTGTCGTCGGGCACGATCTCGAGCTTGACGCGGCCGTCCTTCACGGCCGCGAAGTCGTACCGCGTCGCCCATATGCGCGAGGTAAACTCTTCCCGGTAGAGATAGTTCTTGCCGGTAAACCCTTCGAAAGCGACGTCGCGGTCGCGATAGAACTCATAGCGCACGACATCGAAATTATAGGTACCGCGGCAGGGCGGCAGATCGGCAGCCCACCAGTCCTTCACCCGCTCATACTCGATATAGCGATTGACCTCGAACTTGCCGACCTTGTACGGACCCGAGCCCAGCGGGATCTCCAGAGACGATTCATCGAACGGGCGAGACGCATAGTACGCCTTCGAGAAGATCGGCAGGCTGGCGGCATAGAGCGGCACATCGCGCGCCCGCCCCTTGGCAAAGGTGACGACGAGCGTTGCATCGTCGATCGCTTCCGCGCCGACCATGTCGCGCAGTTGGACGATGATCAGCGGATGACCCTTGGTCTTCAGCGCCGTCAGCGAAAACGCAGCATCATGCGCGGTGAGCTTCGTGCCGTCGTGGAATCTTGCTTCGGGCCGCATGGTGAAACGATAGACCAGCTTATCCGGCGATATCCGCACGGATTTGGCGGCGAGCCCGTACATCGCATCAGGCTCGTCGCTTGCGCGCACCATCAAAGGCGCAAACGTCATGTCCATGCCTTGCGCCCCGTCGCCCTTCAGGATGAAGGCGTTGAGCGAGTTGAAGGTCTGGTAGGACTGGTTATAGGCGCGCACCGACGGAATGAGCGAGAACGCGCCGCCCTTCGGCGCGTCGGGGTTGACGTAGTCGAAGTGGGCGAAGTCGGCGGGATATTTGAGATCGCCGAACGCCGAGATGCCGTGCGCCTCAACCCCGGCTTCCGATGCATGCGCACCGCGCAGCAGCTGCGCATTCAGGGACGCACCAACGGCGCCGCCGACACCCAAGGCCAGCACATGGCGGCGTGACATCTGCGTCATGCGGGGAATGTCCTTCACGACTTCTTTGCGATCCGCGCCGCCTTGTCTGCGTCGTACCACCAGATGAAGGGGAAGCCGGACTGGCCGTATTTCGGCATTTCCGTCGGCCGGCCGAAGCGGTCCCAGCGCGCGGTGCGCACCTTCGTATAGGTCCATTGCGGCACGACGTAATGATTCCACAGCAGCACGCGGTCGAGCGCCTTGGTCGCGGCGACGAGATCGTCGCGATCCCTCGCGTAGATCACCCGCTCGATCAGCTTGTCGATTGCCGGATTCTTGATGCCGCCAATGTTGCGCGAACCGGCGATGTCGGCCGTCTTGGACGACCAGAATTCGCGCTGCTCGTTGCCCGGCGACTGCGACTCCCCCCACGAGTTGGTGACGACGTCGAAATCCCACTCGCGCGTCCTGTTCTCGTATTGGGTCGGATCGACCGTCCGCACGCTCACCGCAATGCCGAGCCGCTCCAGCGACGGCTTGTAGAACAGCGTGATTCGCTCGAAGCTCGGATCCGAGTTCAGCAGCTCCAGGGTGAACTGGGCGCCGGTCTTGACGTCGGTCAGCTTGCGGTCGCGCACCTCGTAGCCGGCCTCCTTGAACAGCCGCAGCGCCTCGCGCAGATTATCGCGCACGGCTTCCGGACTGCCTCCGACCGGATTGGTGTAGGCCGTGGTGAAAACTTCGGGCGGGACCTGGGCGCGAACGGTCTCGAGGATCTCGAGCTCCTTGCCCTGCGGCAAGCCGGTCGCCATGAGCTCGTCAATGCCGTCGAAATAGCTGTTGATGCGCTTGTACTGGCCGTAGAAGATCTGCTTGTTCATCTCCTCGAAGTCGAACGCGTAGTTGAGCGCGCGCCGCACGCGCGGGTCACTGAACTTGCCGCGGCGCAGGTTCGGCACGAACGCCTGCATCACGCCCGAGCTGCGATTGGCGAACTCCTCGAGGATCACGCGCTTTTCGCTCACGGCCGGGAAGTCGTAGGCTGTCGCCCAGTTCTTCGCGCTGTTCTCGGTGCGCCAATCGACCTGGTCGGCCTTGAAGGCCTCGATCGCGACGGTGGCGTCGCGGAAATATTCGTAGCGCAGCTCGTCGAAATTGTTGCGGCCGACATTGGAGGCGAGGTCGCGGCCCCAATAGTCCTTGACGCGCTCCAGCGCGATCGACCGTCCCGCAACGAAGTCCTTGACCCTGTAGGGGCCGGAACCAAGCGGGACTTCAAGCGTGGTGGCGGACACGTCGCGCTTGCGGCCCTGCGCGTCGGTCCCTTCCCACCAATGCTTCGGCAGGACTGTGAGTTGCCCGACGATCTGCGGCAGTTCGCGGTTGCCCGGCGCGTCGAATACGAATTTCACCTCGCGCTCGCCGAGCTTCTCGGCCTTCACCACATGGCTGTAATAGGCCGAGTACATCGGGTGGTGCTTCTTGAAGGAATCGAGCGAGAAGATCACGTCATCCGCGGTAACGGGCTTGCCGTCGTGCCATTTGGCCTCCGGCCGCAAACGATAGGTGACGAAGGAAAAATCGTCCGGATGGCTGACGGCCTCGGCGAGCGCGCCGTACTCGGTCGAGACTTCGTCGAGCGAGGGCGTCGTGAGGGATTCGTAGATGAATGCGACGGCGCCGGCGACCTGCCCCTTCACGCCCGACACGACGATATTGAAATTGTCGAAGGTGCCGACCGCGATCTGGCGCGCGACGCCGCCTTTGGGCGCTTCAGGATTGACGTAATCGAAGCGCGTGAAGTCGGCGGGGTACTTGACCTTTCCGAACAGTGACAGCGCGTGGCGCCAAGGCAGCTCGCCGGCGGATTGCGCCTGCGCTGAGCCGACGGCGGAAACGCTGCCCAGGGAACCGAGGGCGGGGAGCGCTGCGGCCGCAGTGCCGGTGAGCAGGAGATCGCGTCGGGTTATGGCCAAATCAATAGTCCTGTCTTGAAGGAGGCTACTCCTTTAAGGTCCCAATATAGGCGAGGTTTCGACCGAATATGTTGCTTTTTCCTCATCTTGGAAGGCCGGGCGGCCTGTCTGATGCGGCCAAACGCCCCGATAAACTCGCCGCGAGGCCCGGATAAGCAAACGGCCAGGCTTTTCAGCCTGGCCGCATATTCCAAGATCGGGTTCTTGAGGCCTTACTTCGACGCGGTCGGCAGCGGCTGAGGATGCTCCGACAGCGAGTTCAGATAGGCAATGACGTCGGCGCGCTCGGAATCCTTGGCAATGCCGGCGAAGCCCATCGCGGTGCCCGGGATGAAGCCCTTCGGACTGGCGATGAACTTGTTGAGGTCGTCGAATGTCCAGGTACCGCCCTTGCCCTTCATGGCCGCGGAGAAGTTGAAGCCGCCACGACCCTCGCCCCTCTTCTCGCCGACGACGCCATAGAGGTTCGGACCGACGCGATTCGGGCCGCCCTTCTCGAAGGTGTGGCAGGCGCCGCACTTCTTGGCGGCGGAGGCGCCCTTTTCGACGGAGGCGGTCTGGAGCAACTTTTCGATCGGCTCGGAGGCCGCGGCGGCAGCGCCGCCTTCCTTGCCGTGGCCGGCATCTTCCTTCACGGCGATCTCGAAACCCGGCTTCTCGAGCGGCTTCGGCGTGAACAGCGCGTTGGCGGTGAAGCTCGTCACCAGCAGAAGGAGACAGGTGCCGAGCACTGCACCGAGAATTTTATTGAGTTCGAAAGAGTCCATTTCCGGCCAGGCCCCACACCGCAAGAAGAATCGAGCGGCCGGGCGGCCGCCAGGACGAGCCTCGGGAGAATCAAGCGTTCCCTATCGTTTCCCCGAGTTTTGCCATTGAGATATCGGTTTGCCCGGGGTCTGGCAACCCGTATAAGCGACCCGGCTTTCGGGCCGTCCCCACCCCATTTCCCGGCGCGGAAAACGCCCCGTTTCCAGGCTCTTGACCCCAGGCCTTTGAACCCGATGATCGATCCTCGCATCCTGGTGCTGATCCCGGCCCGCATGGCCGCCACCCGCCTGCCCGGCAAGCCACTCGCCGATATCGCGGGATTGCCGATGATCGTGCACGTGCTGCGCCGCGCCGAGGCCGCCGGGATAGGCAGGGTCGCGGTCGCGACCGATACGCCCGAGATCGCTTCGGTCGTGACGGCCCATGGCGGCGAGGCCGTGATGACCAGCCCCACACACCCCTCCGGCTCCGACCGCATCCACGAGGCCATGCAGAAGCTCGATCCGGACGGCAAGGCAGAGATCGTGGTCAATCTGCAGGGGGATTTTCCGACGATCACGATCGACAACATCCGCGAGGTGCTGCCGCCGCTGCAGGACCCGGCCGTGGACATCGCGACACTGGCCTCGCAGATCCACACCGAGGAGGAGGACCTCGCCCCGAGCGTCGTGAAGGCGATCGGAACCTCGCTCGGCGGCAAGCGCATGCGTGCACTTTATTTCACCCGCGCGACCGCGCCGACCGGCGACGGACCGCGCTACCACCATATCGGCCTCTATGCCTATCGCCGCGCCGCGCTGGAGCGTTACGTTTCGCTGCCGCCCTCGCCGCTGGAATTGCAGGAGAAGCTCGAACAGCTCCGGGCGCTCGAGGCCGGAATGCGCATCGACTTCACCATCGTCGACACCGTCCCCCGCGGGGTCGACACGCCGGCGGACCTGGAAACCGCCCGCAGCATCCTTTCCAAATCCTGAGCCGCTGTTACAAGGCCGACCCAGGAGCACTTTTAAGACATGAGCAAGATGAAGATCGCATTCCAGGGCGAGCCCGGGGCCAATTCCCACATCGCCATCGTCGAGGCCTATCCCGACGCCGAGCCGATGCCCTGCGCCACCTTCGAGGACGCGCTGTCGGCGATCTCCTCCGGCGAGGCCGATCTCGGCATGATCCCGATCGAGAATTCGGTCGCGGGCCGTGTTGCCGATATCCATCACCTCTTGCCGGCCTCCGGCCTTTTCATCATCGGTGAATGGTTTTTGCCGGTCCGGCATCAGCTGATGGCGGTGAAGGGCACCAAGCTCGACGACATCAAGAGCGTCGAGAGCCATGTGCATGCGCTCGGCCAATGCCGGCGCATCATCCGCAAGCTCGGCGTCAAGCCGATCGTGCATGCCGACACCGCCGGCAGCGCTCGCGACATCTCCGAGCGCAAGGACAAGACGGTGGCCGCGATCGCCTCGCGCCTCGCCGCCAAGATCTACGGCCTCGACATCCTCGCGGAGGACATCGAGGACGAGGCGCACAACACCACCCGCTTCGTGGTGCTGGCGCGCGAGCCGAAATGGGCCGCCCAAGGCTCCGGCCCGCTGGTCACGACTTTTGTGTTCCGGGTACGCAATTTGCCGGCCGCGCTCTACAAGGCGCTCGGCGGCTTTGCCACCAACGGCGTCAACATGACCAAGCTCGAAAGCTACATGGTCGACGGCAATTTCTTCGCCACGCAGTTTTATGCCGACGTCGACGGCCACCCCGAGGACAAGGGCCTCGCCTTCGCGATCGAGGAGCTGAAATTCTTCTCGCGCGAATTCCGCATCGTCGGCGTGTATCCCGGCCACCCCTTCCGCGCCACGTTCAGCGAAGCGCAGCAGGATTAGTCGCGTGTCCCGGACGCGCGAAGCGCGAGCCGGGACCCAGAAAGTTGCGATCTCCGGAGGCGCGATGGGCCCCGGCTCTGCAGCGCACCGCTGAAGGGCGCTGCGCTGCGTCCGGGGCACGATAGTTCTTACGCGGTCGCTTTAAGCCCGAACGCCTCGGCGAGCAGCGAATACGACTTCTTCCGCGCCTCGTGATCGTACACCGCTGTGATCGCCATCAGCTCGTCCGGCTTGCTCGCGTCGATCAGCGGCTGCAGTTTCTTCCGTACCGTCGCGGGGCTGCCGACGAACAGGCGGGAACGGTTGCGGAGGATCGAGGTGCGCTCGGAGTCGGAGTAAGGATAGGCCTGGGCCTCCTCGACGCTCGGCAGCGGCAGATATTGACCGCGGTCGCGGCGCAGCCGGTTGAGGTCGAACGAGCTGGCAAGCCGTTCGGCCTCCTCATCGGTATCGGCGGTGATGACGGCGACCGCGAGGATCGCTTGCGGGCTCGCACGCCAGGCCGAGGGCTGGAAGCGGTTGCGGTAATGCACCATCGCGTCGACCGCGTCGTGGGACGCGAAATGATGCGCGAAGGCGAAGCCCATGCCGACCTGTGCCGCCAACTCCGAGGAATAATCGCTGGAGCCGAGCAGCCAGATCGGCGGCAGTCTGGTGTCGTCGGGCATGGCGACGACGTTATGGTAGGGGTGCCCTGCGGGGAATTCACGGGTCTCCCACAGAATCAGCTCGTGCAGCCGCTCCAGGAAATCATCGCCCTCGCGGCGGTCGAGCCGGCTCCGGAGCGCATAGGCGGTGGCGCCATCGGTGCCGGGCGCCCGGCCAAGGCCTAGGTCGATGCGGCCGGGAAACAGCGCCTCCAGCATCTTGAATCGCTCGGCGACGACCAGCGGGGCGTGGTTGGGCAGCATCACCCCGCCGGAGCCGACGCGGATATGCTTCGTCACCGCCGCGATCTGGCCGATCATGACGTCAGGCGCGGGACTCGCGACCGAGGCGAGGTTGTGATGCTCGGCGAGCCAGTAGCGGACATAGCCGAGCCCATCGACATGGCGCGCCAGGTCGATGCTGTTGCGCAGCGCCGCGGCGGGCCTGGTGCCTGTGGTGACGACGGAGAGGTCGAGGACTGAGAGCGGGATCATGGCGCGCTAACCTAGTGGAGGGCCGCGCGGCGACAATGGGGCGGCTGCGCAGATCTGACGTGTGCAGACCGCGAGCCCGCGCAGTCGACCGAAGCGAGGCGGTGGGCCAATAGCAGTCCAAACAACACTTCTTTCATACTGCCCACCTACCGCGCTCGCTCCGGCCAGCCCTCAATTTTTTGTCAGCTTGTTGAATTAGCTAATTTATTTTAGGGCCACCGGCATCCCACTCAAATCAATATACGCTCAATAATTCATCTATTGTTGACAGAAGTGGGCCATTTCCCATCCCTGATGGGCTGTCGATCGGACCGCCTTTGCCCTATCTTGGGCTCTCCCAAGCTAGACCTGACCGTCGGCCGCCAGGATCTGGCGACACATCTGGAGCGAGTGGTGCCATGACCGATCTGACGATTCCTGCCCGAGCAGACGGGCAAGACGGGCACCTGAAGCGGCCTGCGATCTCCTTCGAGTTCTTTCCGCCCAAGACGGAAGATATGGAGCGCAATCTCTGGGAGACCATCAACCGGCTCGCTCCGCTCGACCCGAAATTCGTCTCGGTGACCTACGGCGCCGGCGGCTCGACCCGCGAGCGCACCCATTCGACCATCGCCCGCATCCTGAAAGAGACCGCCCTGCTGCCGGCGGCGCACCTGACCTGCGTCGGTGCCTCGCGCGGCGAGATCGACGAGATCGTCGACCGCTATCACGAGGTCGGCGTCCGCCATATCGTGGGCTTGCGCGGCGATCCCGCCGGCGGCATCGGCACGCCCTATGCCAGCCATCCCGACGGTTATCAGAGCTCGGCCGAGCTCGTCGCGGGGATCAAGAAGCGGCATGCCGACATCGAAGTGTCCGTGTCCGCCTATCCCGAGAAGCACCCCGAAGCGCGCGACTTCGATGATGATATCGACACGCTGCAGGCCAAGGTCGATGCCGGCGCGACCCGCGCGATCACCCAGGTGTTCTTCGACAACGACCTCTACTTCCGCTATCTCGACCGCGTGCGGGCGCGCGGCATCGACATCCCGATCGTGCCGGGCATCATGCCCATGCACAATTTCAAGCAGGCCCGCAATTTCGTGACGCGCGCCGGCACCACCGTGCCGGACTGGTTCGCCGCGAAATTCGAAGGCCTCGACGAGGACGCCGAGACCCGCAAGCTGGTGGCCGCAACCGTCGCGGCCGGCCAGGTGCAGAAGCTCGCCAAGCACGGCGTCGACACTTTCCATTTCTACACCATGAACCGCGCCGATCTCGTGTTCGCGATCAGCCATTTGCTCGGCATTCGCGCCAAGAGCGCCCAGAAAGCGGCCTGAGACAACATGACCGTACCTGTTTCCGCGAAACGTACTGCCCTGCTGAACGCCGCGCGCGAGCGCATTCTCGTGCTCGACGGCGCCATGGGCACGATGATCCAGAACCTGCAGTTCGACGAGGCCGCCTTCCGCGGCGATCGGTTCAAGGACTTTCATCGCGACCTGCGCGGCAACAACGATCTGTTGATCCTGACCCAGCCGCAGGCGATCGAGGACATCCACGCGGCGTATTTGCGCGCCGGCGCCGACATCGTCGCGACCAACACCTTCTCCACGACGTCGATCGCGCAGGCCGATTACGACCTCACCGACATCGTCTACGAGATGGCGCGCGAAGGCGCCCGCCTCGCCGGCAACGCCGCGCGGCGCGTCGAGGCCGAGGACGGCAAGCCGCGCTTCGTCGCCGGCGCCATCGGCCCGACCAACCGCACCGCCTCGATCTCGCCCGACGTCTCCAATCCCGGCTACCGCGCCGTCACCTTCGACGATCTGCGCAAGTCCTATGGCGAGCAGATCAACGGCATGCTCGACGGCGGCGTCGACCTCTTGCTGGTCGAGACCATCTTCGACACGCTGAACGCCAAGGCGGCGCTCTATGCGATCGCCGAGATCACCGAAGCGCGCGGCATCGACATGCCCGTGATGGTGTCGGGCACCATCACCGACAAATCCGGCCGCCTGCTCTCGGGCCAGATGCCCGAGGCGTTCTGGAATTCGGTGCGGCACGCAAAACCCGTCACCATCGGCTTCAACTGCGCGCTCGGTGCCGAAGATCTGCGCGCCCATATCGCCGATATCGGCCGCGTTGCCGACACGCTGGTCTGCGCTTACCCGAACGCCGGCCTGCCCAACGAATTCGGCCAGTATGACGAGACGCCGGAATATATGGCGCGCCTGGTCGGCGAGTTCGCTGCGTCCGGCCTCGTCAACATCGTCGGCGGCTGCTGCGGCACCACGCCGGAGCATATCGCCGCGATCGCAGCTAGCGTCGCCCCGCACAAGCCGCGCATCGTGCCGGAGATCGAACCGCGCCTGCGGCTCTCCGGCCTCGAGCCCTTCATCCTGACCGACGCGATCCCGTTCGTGAACGTCGGCGAGCGCACCAACGTCACCGGCTCGGCCCGTTTCCGCAAGCTGATCACGGCCGGCGACTACACGGCGGCGCTGCAGGTCGCGCGCGACCAGGTCGAGAACGGCGCGCAGATCATCGACGTCAACATGGACGAGGGCCTGCTCGACTCTGAAGCCGCGATGGTGACGTTCCTCAATCTCGTCGCCGCCGAGCCCGACATCGCCCGCGTCCCCGTGATGGTGGACTCCTCCAAGTTCTCGGTGATCGAAGCCGGCCTGAAATGCGTGCAGGGCAAGCCGGTCGTCAACTCGATCTCGATGAAGGAAGGCGAGGAGAAGTTCATCTTTGAGGCCAAGATCGCCCGCCGTCATGGTGCGGCTGTGGTCGTGATGGCGTTCGACGAGGTCGGCCAGGCCGACACGTTCGCGCGCAAGACCGAGATCTGCAAGCGCGCCTACGACATCCTGGTGAACAAGGTCGGCTTCCCGCCCGAGGACATCATCCTCGATCCGAACGTCTTCGCGATCGCGACCGGCATCGAGGAGCACAACAATTACGGCGTCGACTTCATCGAGGCGGCGCGCTGGATCCGCCAGAACCTGCCCGGCGCCCACATCTCGGGCGGCGTCTCCAATTTGTCGTTCTCGTTCCGCGGCAACGAGCCGGTGCGCGAGGCCATGCACTCGGTGTTCCTGTATCACGCCATCAAGGCCGGCATGGACATGGGCATCGTCAATGCCGGCCAGATGATCGTCTATGACGACATCGATGCCGAGCTGCGCCAGGTCTGCGAAGACGTCGTGCTCAACCGCGACCCGGGCGCGTCCGAGCGTCTCTTGGCACTCGCCGAAAAATTCCGCGGCAACAAGACCCAGACCAAGGAAGCCGATCTCGCCTGGCGCGAATGGCCGGTCGCGAAGCGGCTGTCGCATTCGCTGGTGCATGGGATCACCGAGTTCATCGAGCAGGACACCGAGGAGGCCCGCAAGGCGTCCTCGCGTCCGCTCGACGTGATCGAGGGCCCGCTGATGGCCGGCATGAACGTGGTCGGCGACCTCTTCGGCGACGGCAAGATGTTCCTGCCGCAGGTGGTGAAGTCCGCGCGCGTGATGAAGCAGGCGGTGGCCTGGCTGATGCCGTTCATGGAAGAAGAGAAGGCGCGCAATCTCGCCAACGGCATCGGCACCGAGGGCTCCTCGTCCGCCGGCAAGATCGTGCTCGCGACCGTCAAGGGCGACGTCCACGACATCGGCAAGAACATCGTCGGCATCGTGCTCCAGTGCAACAATTTCGAGGTCATCGACCTCGGCGTGATGGTGCCCGCCGCAAAGATCGTCGAGACCGTGAAGGCGGAGAAGGCCGACATCGTCGGTCTCTCCGGTCTGATCACGCCCTCGCTCGACGAGATGGCGTTCTTCGCCGGTGAATTGCAGCGCGAAGGCCTCAAGCTGCCGCTCCTGATCGGCGGCGCCACCACGAGCCGCGTGCATACCGCGGTCAAGATCGACCCGAGCTATCGCGCCGGCCCCGTCGTGCATGTCAACGACGCCAGCCGCGCCGTCGGCGTTGCGTCCTCGCTGCTCTCGCCCGAGAAGCGCGAGACCTATGCCGCCGAGGTGCGTGCCGAATACGCAAAAATCTCGGACGCGCATCTGCGCGCGCAGGCCGACAAGAAGCGCCTGAAGCTCGCGGCAGCGCGCGCCAACCGCGTGCCGGTCGACTTTGCCAAAAGCAAGCCGGTGAAGCCGACTTTCCTCGGCATCCGCAGCTTTGACGACTACGATCTCGCCGAACTGGTCGACTGCATCGACTGGACCCCGTTCTTCCAGACCTGGGAGCTCGCGGGGCGCTTCCCCGCCATCCTCGACGATGCCAAGGTCGGCGAGGTCGCGCGCTCGCTCTATGACGACGCGCGAAAAATGCTCGACACTATCGTCAAGGAAAAGTGGTTCCGGGCGCGCGCGACGATCGGCTTCTGGCCGGCGAACGCGGACGGCGACGATATCGCTGTTTACGCCGACGAGAGCCGGACCAAGAAGATCGCGACGCTGCACACGCTGCGCCAGCAGCTCGAGAAGCGCGAAGGTCGGTTTAATGCCGCGCTCGCCGACTTCGTCGCGCCCGCGGGCGTGCCCGACTATGTCGGTGGCTTCGTCGTCACGGCAGGCATCGGCGAGGACGCGGTTGCCGACCGCTTCAAGATGGCCAATGACGACTACTCCTCGATCCTGTGCAAGGCGCTGGCCGACCGTCTCGCCGAAGCCTTCGCCGAGCGCATGCATGCCCGCGTGCGCCGCGAATTCTGGGCCTACGCGCCGGACGAGACGCTCTCCAACGACGAGCTGATCCTCGAGAAGTATCAGGGCATCCGCCCCGCGCCGGGCTATCCCGCGCAGCCCGACCACACCGAGAAGGCGACGCTGTTCGAGCTGCTCGATGCGGAAGCAACCTGCGGGGTGAAGCTGACCGAGAGCTTTGCGATGTGGCCGGGCTCCTCTGTGTCCGGGCTCTATTTCGCCAGCCCCGAAAGCTATTATTTCGGCGTCGGCAAGATCGAGCGCGACCAGGTCGAGGACTATGCCGCACGCAAGGGCATGAGCGTCGCGGAAACCGAGCGTTGGCTCGCGCCGGTGCTGAACTACATCCCGTCGCGAGAGGACAGCGACAAGGCCTTTGCGGCAACGGCGGCGAATGACGAGACGTCGAAGGATCTCGCCTCGCATCCGCCGGGCTGCACCTGCGCGGTGCACCTCGTCTGGCAGAAGAAGCGCGCGGGCGCGGGATAGGCGCGCACGCTCTCTCCCCTTCCTGGCGAAGGCCTCCGTGTCCCGGACGGCGCTGCATCGCGCAAGCGATGCCGCACGGCACGCGGCAAGATGGGCCCCGGCTCTGCAGCGCACCACCCCGGACGATGCTGCGCATCGCCGGGCCGCTGCGCCGCGTCCGGGGCACGAGTCCTTTGTTCAATAGACACACCTTTGCATCCTCGCGGCGTTTCCGCCCGAGCTTTGCGCTCCGCTTCACGCCCTCATAGCGAAAGGGCGCAGGGAAGGCCGGGCGCCGGCTGGCACCCGCGGGTCCGTCGTGCGATGAGATGCACACGCAATGCACAACGGATCAACAGGTGAGGCCGAAACGTCCGGCCTTCCCTGCGCGATGTTTGACGGCGTATGGCGCGCTCTCCCCGGAGACGAGTTCCTGCTTGCCTCCGTCACCTCGCGGATTGGCGATGCGCTTCGCCCGGTCGGGCTTGGCGCACCTCCGCAAGGCTTGACTGTAGCAACGACAGCCAGGACCACGCGATTTGGCCGTACGCATCAGCGCCGTTCGTCCGCACGCCGCCGGGACCTCACGGGGTTCGCCCGCCCTGCTCCCGCTTCTCGTGCACGACGCTGCCGCGTCCACCGCTCCCCGATCCGCGGCTCGTGACGACGTACGACCGCCCCTCTCGCCGGATCAGGATGGGCGACACATACGCCGAAACCGAATTTCGGTAAAGTGGAATATTTCGATCGACGCTGATTGACCCAGCGCTGGCGTGTTTTGCCCGTCAGGCAACCCACGATCTGGTAGCTTGGGGCCGAGCACCGGGGCCTCACCCCTTCGGCGGGGCCAGTGGCTGCACGATCTCCTGGAACGGCGCCAATGCCTCGCAGCGCTCGCCATGTGCCGCGAGCGCCGGATAGCGCGACGCCTCGAACAGCTGCGGATGCGCCTCGCGGGTGAAGCGGACGACGCAGGCAACCGCAACGTCGGCGTGGCCGATGCGGCCGCCCAGCCAGTACGGCGTCGTCACCTTGGCGCGCTCGGCCTCGAGCACGGCGAGCACGTCCGCAATCTGCGCCTGGCAGCGCGCGACCCACAACGCGAGCTGCTCCTTCCGCAGCACGCGCTCGTAGAGCAGGCTCACCGCCTTGTCACCGAGACCGGAAGCGAGCGCGCAGATGCGCAAATGCCTGCGCCGCTCGGTGCCGCTGCGCGGCAGCATCGCCTTGTCCTCGCCGACGAGTTCGTCGAGATAGTCCAGGATCACCGTGCTTTCGATCAGCGCCTCGCCGTCGTCGAGCACCAGCGTCGGCACGCGGCGCAGCGGATTGTGCGGCGCGATCTTGTCGGCGTCGCCGAAGGTCGACCACGGCCTGTGCTCGAAAGGAAGGCCGTAAAGCCGCAGCGCGATCGCGACGCGGCGGACGAATGGGGAGTCGTATTGGCCGATCAGGAACATGGTTTTTGCTCTTCCAGCGGTTGGACGTGGCAGGGCCGTCCAGTTCACCGCCAATGCACGCTGCCTGCAACAACTATGTTGGAATCGGAGCATTGCGCGTGACGCAACAACGAGAGATCAATAGACAATGTACCAGCCGGAGCTCCTCTCATGAATCTGCGATCTCTCCTCTCGCTCGTCCTGCTCGCAAGAGCGCGCACCTCAGGATGACGGCGGAGCGTGTAGCAGCGGACGATCTTGGCCAACATGTGCTAGAGCGAGATGCGGCGACGGACCAGCCGCTCATCTGAGCTACATTGCTCACGCGCTACCCGATAACAGGCACATGCTTCGCCGCGTCCCGCGGCGCGGTGCCGTCGAGGCGCGGATCGTCGGCGATCTCGACCTGGCGGCGGAACGGGCGGAAGCCGGAGCGCTGGTAGAAGGCGACGGCGGATGGGTGGTCGAGCGTGCAGGTGTGGACCCAGAGGCGGCGGACGTCGCGCGACCAAGCGAGGTCCAGCGCGCGGTTCATCAGGAAGCGGGCCGCTCCCGTGCCGATCAGAGGCGCGGTGACGCCGAAATAGGCCAGCTCGCACTGACCGGCCTCGCGAAAATCCAGTTCGAGCAGGCCTTCATTGCGTCCGCCCACGGCGAGTGCATAGACCTCGACGCCCGCCGCGTGGATGATCGCGGCGAGCTCTGTGTCGTTCATCCGCGCCCGGGAGAACCACAGCCATTCCTCGCCGACGCGGCGGAAGAGATCGCGGTACCAGTCGAGCGCGGGCGCATCGACCTTGCGCAGGACCCACGCACCGGGAGGATCGTCACGGCGTGCGGGAGGCGCGGTCATCTCAAGGTGGGTGACGACGGCGGCGATCTTGCCGGTGGGGACGTCGGAATAGCCGTCGGGGAGGATCATTGCGGTTTCCTGTGGAGCCGAGTGCGAGCTACATATCCGATGTCGTCCCGGCGAAGGCCGGGACCCATAACCACGAACGTGGATTACTTTGCGAGGCTGGAACGACGGGTCCCGTTCACAACATCTGCTGCGGAGTATGGGTCCCGGCCTTCGCCGGGACGACTCGGAGAAAGAGAGGCGTACTACCCCTCCCCCTCGTCGCTCGCCAGCACGCCCTTCACCGCCCTCGCCCAGCCCGCCAGCTTCCGCTCCCGTGTCGCCTGGCTCATGTTCGGCTTGAAGCGGTGCTCGAGGCGCCAATTGTCGGCGAACTTTGTCGGCTCGGGATAGACGCCGGCCTGGAGGCCAGCGAGGTAGGCGGCCCCCAGCGCTGTGGTCTCCTGGATCACGGGGCGGTCGACCGGCGCGTCCAGCAAATCCGCGAGGCGCTGCATGGTCCAGTCCGATGCGGTCATGCCGCCGTCGACGCGGAGCACGACGCTGGCGGTTTCCGAGCTTGGCCAGTCGGCGCGCATCGCGGCCCAGAGGTCAAAGGTCTGGTAGCAGACGCTTTCGAGTGCGGCGTGGGCGAGTTCGGCGGGGCCGGTGTTGCGGGTGAGGCCGAACAGCGCGCCGCGGACGCGCGGATTCCAATAAGGCGCGCCCATGCCGACGAAGGCGGGGACCAGATAGACGCTCTGCATGGAGTCCGACTGATCGGCAAGCGGGCCGGTCTCGGCGGCGTGCTTGATGATGCCGAGGCCGTCGCGCAGCCATTGCACCGCACTGCCTGCGACGAAGATCGAGCCTTCGAGCGCGTAAGTGCGCTTTCCGTCGAGCTGATAGGCGACGGTGGTGAGGAGCTTGTTCTTCGACGCGACCGGCGTGGTGCCGGTGTTGAGCAAGGCAAAACAGCCGGTGCCGTAGGTCGACTTCATCATGCCGGGACGGAAGCAGGCCTGGCCGATGGTCGCCGCCTGCTGATCGCCGGCGATGCCGGAGATGGCGATCGCGCCGCCGAACAGATCCGGCGTGCTCTCGCCGAAGCGGGCCGAGGAGTCCTTCACCTCGGGCAGCATCGAGCGCGGCACGCCGATGATTTCCAGCAGCTCGTCGTCCCACTGTCCGGTGTGGATGTTGAACAGCAGCGTGCGCGAGGCGTTGGTGGCGTCGGTGGCATGCACCTTGCCGCCGGTGAGGCGCCAGAGCAGGTAGCAATCGACCGTGCCGAACATCAATTCGCCGCGCGCCGCGCGCGCCCGCGCGCCGGGGACGTGGTCGAGGATCCAGGCCACCTTTGTGCCGGAGAAATAGGGGTCGATGATCAGGCCGGTCTTCTGCGAGATCACGGGCTCGCGGCCGTCGGCCTTGAGCTTGGCGCAGATGTCGGCGGTGCGGCGGTCCTGCCAGACGATGGCGCGGTGCACGGCCTGCCCGGTGGCGCGGTCCCACACCACGGTGGTCTCGCGCTGGTTGGTGATGCCGATCGCCGCGATGTCCTTCGCGGCGATGCCGGCCTGCTCGATCGCCTCGCGGCAGACCATCACCGTCGAGGTCCAGATGTCCTCGGGCTCGTGCTCGACCCAGCCCGAGGCCGGGAAATGCTGCGGAAACTCCTGCTGCGCCTTCGCCGCGATGGATATGTCGCCGCGAAACACGATCGCGCGCGAGGAGGTGGTGCCCTGGTCGATGGCGAGGACGAAAGACATGGCGGCTTACCCTTGGCGTTTAGCTTGGCGTTCCCTGGAGGGGGGTCATTGTGTCGCGCCAAAGGGAGCGGATTGGAGGCGGAAGGTCAAGATTGGAGGCGGGGCGCCGCCGCATTCCCTTCTCCCCTTGTGGGAGAAGGTGGCGCGTAGCGCCGGATGAGGGGTTCTATCTGCGGAGAGACATGTTCACGTTGAGACAGGTGTCTCCGCGGAGGCAGACCCCTCACCCGTCTCGCCGCTACGCGGCGAGCCACCCTCTCCCACAAGGGGAGAGGGGAAGAAAGAGCTACACCGCCGCCGTGGTCACGCCGCCGTCGATGACGATGGTCTGTCCGGTCATGAAGCTCGAGGCATCGGCAGCCAGATACGCCACCGCGCCTGCGATTTCGTCGGGTTCGCCGATGCGGCGCAGCGGCGTGGTGGCGGTGCGGCGCTTGAGGTTGGCTTCGTCTTCCCACAGCGCGCGGGCGAAATCGGTCTTGACGAGGCCGGGCGCGATGCAGTTGACGCGGACGCCTTTCGGGCCCCACTCGCCGGCGAGCGAGCGGCACAGCGCGAAGTCGGCCGCTTTCGAGATACCGTAGGCGCCGATCACGGTGGAGCCGCGCAGGCCGCCGATCGAGGAGATGATGACGACGGAGCCGCTGCCGCGTTCCGCCATTTGCGGGATCGCGAGCGCGGAGAGCCAGATGTTGCTCTTGACGTTGCTCCCCATGATCTTGTCGAAGGCCTCGTCGGTGATGTCGAGCAGCGGGCCGTAATAGGGATTCACCGCGGCGTTGCAGACGAGGATGTCGATCTTGCCGTAATGCTTCGTGGCGCCCGCGATCAGCGCCTCGACCTCGGCCTTGCGCGCGATGTTACAGGGGATGACGGTGGCGTCACCGCCGGCCGCCTTGATGCCGTCGACGACCTCCTGGCAGGCGTCGGCCTTGCGCGAGGACACCACGACCTTGGCGCCGAGCTTGGCGAGGAGTTCCGCGGAGGAGCGGCCGATGCCGCGGCTGGAGCCGGTGACGACCGCGACCTTGCCGGTGAGATCGAACGGGGTGTTCTTCATTGTCGGCTCCTTCTTCCTGGTCATTCCGGGGCGCGCATAGCGCGAACCCGGAATCCATTTCACCGCGCGTATTGCCGCCCGATGGATGCCGGGTTCGCGCTACGCGCGCCCCGGGATGACAGCGAGGCTAGATCAACCCGCCACCATCAGCGACGCGGCGCTGGTGGTAGTCGGTGTCACCAAAACTGTTCTCGATCATGGTGAGGCGCTTGAAGTAGTGGCCGATCTTCGCCTCCATGGTCATGCCGATGCCGCCGTGCAGCTGGATCGCCTGCTGTCCGACGAATTTCAGCGATTTGCCGATCTGCACCTTGGCCGCGGCGATGGCGTTGGAGCGCTCCTTGGCGTTCTCGAAATCGCTCGCCATGGTCGCGAACATCGACATCGATCTCGCCTGCTCGGCCGCCACGAACATGTCGGATGCCCGGTGCTGCAGCGACTGGAACGAGCCGATCGCGACGCCGAACTGCTTTCGCGTCTTGATATACTCGACGGTGGTCTTGAGCGACTCGTCCATCAGGCCGACCGCCTCGGCGCAGAGCGCGACGCGGGCTTCGTCGACGACACGCTCGATCAGCGCGAGCGAATCCTCGGGGTTGCCGAGCGCGGCATCCGCGCCCACCTCGACACCGGTGAAGGTGATGTCGGCGGCGTGCAGGCCGTCCTGGGTCGGATAGGACTTCCTGGTCACGCCCTTGGCATTCGCGGGCACCAGGAACACGCCGATGCCGGCCTTGTCACGACGCTCGCCCTTGGTGCGCGCGGTGACGATCAAGGTGTCGGCATTCTCGCCGTTGAGCACGACGAACTTCTCGCCGTCGATGACGTAAACCTCGCCCTTCTTCTTCGCGGTGGTCGCGACGTCGAACAGATCGTAGCGCGAGTTCTTCTCGAGCTGGGCGAACGCCAGCGTCTTGCTGCCGTCGATGATGCCGGGCACGTGCGCGGCCTTCTGCGCGTCGGTGCCGGCATGGCGCAGGAAGCCGCCGCCGATCACGACCGTTGCCAGATACGGCTCGAGCACCAGCGCCTTGCCGAGCGCTTCCATCACGATCATGGTCTCGACGCCGCCGCCGCCGAAGCCGCCATCGGCCTCGCTGAAGGGCAGGCCGAGCAGGCCCTGCTCGGCGAGCTTGAGCCAGACCGCTTTGCTCCAGCCGCCCTTCTCCTTCATGTACTTCTTGCGGCTTTCGAAATCGTAGGAATCGGTCAGCAGGCCGTCGATGCTGTCCTTGAGAAGCCGCTGCTCCTCGTTCAGATCAAAATCCATGTCTTTGGTTCCTCGTACCCGGAATTTTTGCTTCGTCATCCCGGGGCGCGCGTCGCGCGAGCCCGGGATCCATACTCCCGATCGTGGTTATGGATTCCGGGCTCGCGCTGCGCGCGCCCCGGAATGACGCCTAGAGCCCCAGCACCGCCTTGGCGATGATGTTGCGCTGGATCTCATTGGAGCCGCCGTAGATCGAGACCTTGCGGTTGTTGAAGTAGCTCGGCGCGATCTGGGCGGTCCAGTCCATGGCTTCGTTCGAGCCGTCGTCGCCGTGCACGTCGTAGGGCGCGGCGAACGGGCCGATCACTTCCATCAAGAGCTCGGTGGTGGTCTGCTGGATCTCGGAGCCCTTGATCTTCAGCACCGAGGAGGCCGGATTGGGCTTGCCCTTGCCGTGCTTGCCTTCGTCGGCGACGACCCGGAGCTGGGTGAGCTCCAGCGCCTTCAGCTCGATCTCGCACGCGGCGAGCTTCTCGCGGAAGGCGGCGTCCTGGATGATCGGCTTGCCGCCGGATTCGACCTTGCCTGCGAGATCGCGGATGCGGCGCAGCCGCTCCTTGGAGACGCCGACGCGGGCGATGCCGGTACGCTCATTGCCGAGCAGGAATTTTGCGTAGTCCCAGCCCTTGTTCTCCTCGCCGATCAAATTCTCGTAGGGCACCTCGACGTCGTCGAAGAACACTTCGTTGACCTCGACGCCGCCGTCGATGGTCTGGATCGGGCGCACCGTGACGCCTTTCGACTTCATCGAGAACACGATGAAGGAGATGCCCATCTGCTTCTTGGCGCCGGGATCGGTGCGGCACAGGCAGAAGATCATGTCGGCGTGCTGGGCCAGCGTGGTCCAGGTCTTCTGGCCGTTGATGATCCACTTGTCGCCCTTGCGGTCGGCCTTGGTCTTGAGCGAGGCAAGGTCGGAGCCCGAACCCGGCTCGGAGAAGCCCTGGCACCACCAGTCGTCGACATTGGCGATGCGCGGCAGGTACTGCTTCTTTTGCTCCTCGTTCCCGAAGGTGTAGATGACCGGGCCGACCATGCTGACGCCGAAGGCGAGTGGCTGCGGCGCCGGATAGGACTGCAGTTCCTCGTTGAAGATGTAGTGCTGCACGCTGGTCCAGCCAGTGCCGCCATATTGCTTGGGCCAGTGGCTGACGCCCCAGCCCTTCTTGTTGAGGATGCGCCACCAATTCACCATCTCGTCCTTGCTGAGGTGACGGCCCTCGACCATCTTGCGCCGCGTATCCGGCGGCACGTTGTCGCGGAAGAACTGCCGCACTTCCTCGCGAAACGCCTGCTCTTCTTTCGTGAATGCGAGATCCATCGGATCCTCCTGTGAACAGTTTTGTTCTTACCAAATCCGCCGTCATTCCGGGATGCGCCGTAAGGCGCAGGCCCGGAATCCATATCCCCGATTGGTGGTTATGGATTCCGGGCTCGCCGCTTTGCGGCGCCCCGGAATGACAGAAACGTTTTACTGCAGCACCTCGAACAGCCCTGCCGCGCCCATGCCGCCGCCGACGCACATGGTGACCACCGCGTACTTGGCCTTGCGGCGGCGGCCTTCGATCAAAGCGTGGCCGGTGAGGCGCGCGCCGGACATGCCGTAGGGATGGCCGACCGCGATCGCACCGCCGTCGACGTTGATCTTCTCGGGGTCGATGCCGAGCTTGTCGCGGCAATACAGCACCTGCACCGCGAAGGCTTCGTTCAGCTCCCAGAGACCGATGTCGTCGACGGTGAGGCCGTGGCGCTTGAGCAGGCGCGGCACGGCGAAGACCGGGCCGATGCCCATCTCGTCCGGCTCGCAGCCGGCCGAGACGAAGCCGCGGAAGATGCCGAGCGGCTTGAGGCCACGCCTGGAGGCTTCCTTGTCGCTCATGATGACGGAGGCGCTGGCGCCGTCGGAGAGCTGACTGGCATTGCCGGCGGTGATCGAGAAGCCCTCGCCGCGCACGGGCTTGAGGCCGGCGAGGCCTTCGATCGTCGTCTCGGGACGCGGGCCTTCGTCCTGCGACAGCGTGACGTCCTTCATCGACACGGTGCCGGTGGCCTTGTCGGTGACCGCCATCTGCGTCGTGATCGGCGCGATCTCGTCCTTGAACTTGCCGCCCTGCTGGGCGGCCGCAGTGCGGCGCTGGCTCTCCAGCGAATATTCGTCCTGCTTCTCGCGCGAGATGCCGTAGCGCTTGGCGACGACTTCCGCCGTGTCGATCATGGGCATGTAGACCTCGCCCTTGATCTTGAGCAGCGCAGGGTCCTGGGCGTGGAAGCCGTTCATCTTGTCGTTCTGCACGAGACTGATCGACTCGCCACCGCCGCCGACCGCGATCTCGACGCCGTCAAAAATCACCGAGCGCGCGGCGAGCGCGATCGCCTGCAGGCCCGAGGCGCATTGCCGGTCGATCGTGGTGCCGGCGACGGTGACGGGAAGGCCGGCGCGCAGCAGCGCCTTGCGCGCGATGTTGCCGCCAGTCGAACCCTGCTGCAGCGCCGCGCCCATCACGACGTCCTCGATCTCCTTCGGATCGACCTTGGCGCGCGCGACGGCTTCGCCGATGGCGTGGCCGAGCAGGGTTGCGCCCTCGGTGGCGTTGAGCGCGCCGCGATAGGCCTTGCCGATCGGGGTGCGGGCGGTGGAAACGATGACGGCGTCGGTCAAGAACGAGCTCCTGATGCGGTTTTAGTGGATTGTGACGGTTTCTGCTGCTGGCGCAATTCGTGGCGCGACAATTTTCCGACAGGCGTGCGCGGCAGATCGTCGACGAATTCGACCTCGGCCGGCAATTCGTGCTTGCCGAGCTTGCCGGCGAGCTGCGCGCGCAGCTCGTCGAGCGAGAACGGCTTTGCCTCCGGCTTCAGCTTGATGAAGGCCTTGGCGGCCTCGCCGCGGTACTGGTCGGGAATGCCGAGCACGATCACCTCGTGCACGCCAGCAATGGTGTAGATCGCCTGCTCGATCATCTGCGGATAGACGTTGAAGCCGCCGGAGATGATCATGTCCTTCTTGCGGTCGACCAGGAAGAAATAGCCGTCGCTGTCGACATAGCCGATGTCGCCGGTGAGGAAGCGGCCGTCGACGAAGGCATCCGTGGACCCCTCCGGCTTGTTCCAGTAGCCCTTGGTAACGTTCGGGCCCTTGATGCGGATCTCGCCGACTTCGCCGGGCGGCAGCACGCGCTTGGGATCGTCGAGCGCGACCACGTCGAGCTCGATGCCCGGCAGCATCAGGCCGATCGAGCCGGGCTTGTCGGGGCCGGTGGGCGGATGGCCGGTGCCGGGCGAGCAGGTCTCGGTCATGCCCCAGCCGCTGCGCAGCTTCTTGCCGACCTTGCGCTCGAAGAAATTCGCGATCTCCACCGGCAGCGGCGCGCCGCCGGAGCCGATGGTGGCGAGCGAGGAGAAGTCGCGCTTGTCCAGATCCGGCAGTGCGGCGATCGCGATCCACATCGTCGGTACGCCCGGAAAATAGGTCGCGCGCTTGACCTCGATGTCGCGCATCACGGCCTCGACGTCGAAACGCTGATGCAGCGAGATCAGATTGCCGCGGCTGAGCGACGACAGCAGCACCACGGTCAGCGCGTAGATGTGGAACAGCGGCAGCACGCAGATCACGCGCTCGATCGTCTCGCCCCGCGCGGCGCGCGATGGCTTGCCCCAGACGTCGTAGATCGACACCGCCGAGGTGAGATTGCCGTGGGTCAGCATCGCGCCCTTGGGCAGGCCGGTGGTGCCGCCGGTATATTGCAGCAGGGCGACGTCGTCGGCCATGACGACGGGCCACGCCGCCGGCGCGGTCGCGCCCTCGGTGAAGGCCTTGAAGGTGACGATGCGGGGATCATCCGGGATCGCCGCCTGCGGCGTGCCGACCTTGCCCCAATGATCGTCCTCGCAGACGACGAGGCGGTCGATCAGCCCCTTTTCAAGGAACTTCAGCGCGGTCGGCAGCAGGGCGGCGAGGTTGGAGGTGACGAGCAGGCGCGAGCCGGAATCGGAGATCTTGTGGGTCAGCGCGATCTCGCCGTCGAGCGGGGAGAGATGCGCGAGGCGGGCGCCTGCCTTCAGCGCGCCGAAAAAATTGACGGGATGGTCCGGCGAGTTGCCGAGGAACAGCGCAACGGACGTGCCCTTGCCGCAGCCGGCGCGCAGGAACGCCGCCGCCGCACGCTCGGCCTGAGCTGCGAGCTCGGTGTAGGTGATCGGGCGATCGCGGAATTCCAGCGCGGTGCGCGTGCCGTATTCGGCGACGGCCTTCGACAAGAGGTCAGGCAGCGAGCCCTGGACGATGGTGTCGTCCCACCGCACGCCCTCGGGATAAAACTGTTCGCCGGGATGGGTCATTGGCGATCGATACTCTGCAAAACGGTAATCGCCGGGTCGTGTGAGGTGGACACCGGCGGACGGGCTCCCTTCCCCCTTGTGGGGAAGGGTTGTGGAAGGGGGCAGCCACGAACACTGACCTCGCCCGGGGCCACCCCCCTCCCTGCCCCTCCCCCACAAGGGGGGAGGGAACGGAGAGAGCTTTGCCCGGAGCGCGACATTCCAGCAGCTACCAAAACCGATCAAGCCGCCTTCGACGCCGCCGCCAGCGAGGCGAACGTCTTCCCTTCGGCCGCGAGCTTCTTCAGCAGCGGCGCGGGCTCGAGGCTCGGATCGTTGGTCTCCTTGGCGTAGAAGGCGAGGCGATCGGCGATGTGCTTGAGGCCGACGCTGTCGGCCCAGAACATCGGGCCGCCGCGGTAGATCGGCCAGCCATAGCCATAGAGCCAGACCACGTCGATGTCGGAAGGACGCGCCGCGATGCCCTCTTCGAGGATCTTCGCGCCCTCGTTGATCATCGGATACATCATGCGCTCGAGGATCTCGTCGTCGCTGACGACGCGCTTCTTGCGGCCGAGACGGGCAAGCGTCTCGTCGATCAGCTTCTCGACCTCCGGATCGGGCAGCGCCGAGCGGCTGCCGGCTTCGTACTTGTAGTAGCCCTTGCCGGTCTTCTGGCCGAAGCGGCCGGCTTCGCACAGCGCGTCCGCGATCTCCGACTTGATGCCGCGATCCTTGCGCGAGCGCCAGCCGATGTCGAGGCCGGCGAGGTCGCCCATCGCGAACGGTCCCATCGGCATGCCGAATTTCGTCACCACAGCGTCGACCTGCTGCGGCAGCGCGCCTTCGAACAAGAGCTTCTCCGACTGCTTGCCGCGCTGGGCCAGCATGCGGTTGCCCACAAAGCCGTCGCAGACGCCGACCACGGCCGGCACTTTCGCGATCTTGCGCGCAATGTTCACCGCGGTGACCAGCGCGTCCGGCGCGGTCTTGTCGGCGCGCACGATCTCGCACAGCTTCATCACGTTGGCCGGCGAGAAGAAGTGCATGCCGAGCACGTCCTGCGGACGCTTGGTCGACTTCGCGATCTCGTCGATGTTGAGATACGAGGTGTTGGAGGCGAGCACGGCGCCGGGCTTGACGTACTGGTCGAGCTTGCCGAACACTTCCTTTTTCACCGCCATGGTCTCGAACACCGCTTCGATGACGAGGTCGGCATCGCCGACATTCTCGATGCCGACGACGCCGTTGATCAGCGCCATGCGCTTGGCGGGCGCGTCGGCCGGGATGCCGCCGCGCGCGGCGGTCGCTTCCCAGTTCTTCTGCATGATGCCCATGCCGCGCTTGAGCTGCTCCTCGCCGGTCTCGATCAGGGTGACGGGAACGCCGGCATTTGCAAAGGACATCGCGATGCCGCCGCCCATGGTGCCGGCGCCGAGGATGGCGACCCGGTTCACGGGACGCGACTTGGTGCCGTCAGGAACGCCCGCAATCTTGGCAGCCTCGCGCTCGGCGAAGAACGCATAACGCTGCGCCTTCGACTGATCGCTGGCGACGAGCTTCAGAAAACCCTCGCGCTCCTTCTTCAGGCCTTCGTCGAAAGGTAGGTCAATGGCGTAGCCGACGGCGTCGGCGGCAGCGAACGGCGCTTCCAGGCCGCGCGATTTCTTGGTCATGGCGGCGACTGCATTGGTGAAGATCGAGCGGTCGGCCTTGGCCGCCGCGATCTTGGAATCGTCGTCGCGCAGGCGCCGCAGCGGACGCTTCTCGGCCAGCAGCTTGCGCACGAAGGCCTCGCCGCCCGATGCCG
Source organism: Bradyrhizobium sp. CCBAU 65884 (assembly GCF_028128835.1). NCBI lineage: Bacteria > Pseudomonadati > Pseudomonadota > Alphaproteobacteria > Hyphomicrobiales > Nitrobacteraceae > Bradyrhizobium > Bradyrhizobium sp. CCBAU 65884. The sequence continues at coordinate 218,377 of NZ_LBJU01000124.1, forward strand.
GTCCCTCGATGATTTCCTCGATCAGGCCGTTCTTGAGCGCTTCCGCAGCACCGATGGGATCACCGCCGACGATCATCTTGACAGCGAGTTCGGGACCGACCGCGCGCGGCAGGCGCTGGGTGCCGCCGGCGCCCGGCAGCAGTCCGAGCTTCACCTCGGGCAGGCCGAGCCTGGCCTCTTTCACCGCGACGCGGAAATGGCAGGCGAGCGCGACCTCGAGGCCGCCGCCGAGCGCGGTGCCGTGGATCGCGGCAACCACGGGCTTGGGCGAATTCTCGATCTCGGACAGCACGTCGTTGAGGGCCGGCGCCTTCGGCGGCTTGCCGAATTCGGTGATGTCGGCACCGGCGATGAAGGTGCGGCCGGCACAGGTCAGCACGATGCCCTTGATGGCGGGATCGGCAATTGCGGCCTTGATGCACTCGAGGATGCCGCCGCGGACCGCGGCACTCAGAGCATTGACCGGAGGGCTGTCGACCGTGACGATCCCGACCTCGTCATGACGCTCAAGCTTGACCACTTCGCTCACGGTGTTCCCTCCTTGGTGGGGATTTACTTTTGTTCGATTTCGCGGTGCGGAATTTAATTCCGCATCTTGACGGCAGGGTTATTTTGAAGCACGTGGCTTGTCAACGACTCCGCGCAAGAAGCAGATCAGGGATGAAGCGTACAGGAAAGAAGACTGCGACCGATCGGAATTTCGTCGTCGCGCTTTCCCGCGGACTGGACGTATTGCGCGCATTCCACCCCAATGACGGCCTTCTCGGCAATCAGGAGATTGCGGCTCGCACCAATCTGCCGAAGCCGACCGTGTCGCGGCTGACCTACACCTTGACCAAGCTGGGCTATCTTGCGCCGGTTCCCCGCTTCGAGAAGTACCAGCTCACACCCGCGGCGATGTCGCTCGGCTACGCCGCGCTCGCCAATCTCGGCGTTCGGCATTTGTCCGAGCCGTTCCGCGAGGACGTGATGCGCGCGACCGGCGGCGCCGTCGCCGTCGGCGGCCGCGACCGTCACAGCATGATCTATTTCGGGCAAAGCCGCGGCAGCGAGACCGTCGGGGTTCAACTTGACGTCGGCTCCCGCGTGCCGATTGCAACCAGCGCGATGGGCCGCGCCTATTTCTGGGCGCTCGACGACGCGGACCGCGCAGACCTGTCGCGCCTGTTGCGCGAACATTACGGCAGCCGCTGGCCCAAGATGCGCGACGGGCTGGAACGTTCCGGCGAAACCGTCGCGAAATACGGTTTTGCGATCTCCGTCGGCGACTGGCACGACGACATCGGCGCCGCCGGCGTCGCACTCAGGCTCAACGACGGAACCGGTCCCTACGCATTCAATTGCGGCGCGCCCGCATTCCGCTTCACGGAAGAGCGTTTGATCAACGACATTGGACCGCGTCTCTTAGCGATGGTAAGGAACATCGAAGCGGCGCTCGGGGGTCTAATGCCGCATTCCAAAAAAGACGTCAGCAAAAAGCTGAAATCAGGAGGAAAAGTTGCGCGTGTGGCCGAGGGATTCAGATAGCCTTTGTCATCATCGGGAGCGGTTCGCATCGCCCCTTCGCTCACTGAATGACGTGAGCGAGACGAGATGACGCAGGCACAGCTCGCGCAGGGGACATCGCCCCTGCTCGCGGTTCGCGACGTCAGCGTCGTGTTCGGCGGCATCATCGCGCTCAACGGCGTGTCCTTCGACATGCACAAGGGCCAGATCCTCGGCTTGATCGGCCCCAACGGCGCCGGCAAGACCACGCTCTTCAACTGCCTGTCCCGGCTCTACCAGCCGTCATCCGGCGACATCCTGATGGAGGGCGCGAGCATCCTGAGGCGGCCGCCGCACCGGATCGCCGAGATCGGCATCGGCCGCACCTTCCAGAACGTGGCACTGTTTCCGAATCTCTCGGTGATGGACAACGTCCGCGTCGGCGCGCATTCGAGGACCTCGAGCGACATCATCAGCGACTCCCTGAAGCTGGCCTGGGTTCGCCGCAGCGAAACCAGCGTCAACAAGAAGGTGCACGAGATCCTTGCCTATCTCGACCTCGAGGACGTCGCCCACACCGTGGTCTCCGGCCTGCCCTTCGGCACGCAGAAGCGCGTCGAGCTGGCGCGCGCACTGGCTGCCGATCCCAAAATCCTGCTGCTCGACGAGCCCGCCGGTGGCCTCAACCACGAAGAGGTCTACGTGCTCGGCGACCTCATTCGCCGCATTCGCGACGACCGGCACATGACCGTGCTGCTGGTCGAGCATCACATGGGCCTGGTGATGTCTATCGCCGACCATGTCGTTGCGCTGAATTTCGGCAAGAAGCTCGCGGAAGGCACGCCGGCCCAGGTGCAGGCGGACCCCGACGTCATCAAGGCCTATCTCGGGAGCAAGGACCAATGACGACATTGCTCAACGTCAAGGACCTGCGCGCCTATTACGGCCAGGTCCAGGCGCTCCATGGCCTGTCCTTCTCGCTCAACGAGGGCTCGCTGGTGACGCTGCTCGGGGCCAACGGCGCCGGCAAGACCACCACGCTGCGCGCGATCTGCAACATGGTGCGCTCCACCGGCGGCATCGAGTTCGACGGCAAGCCGCTGAACAACCGCTCCACCGAGAGCATCGTGCGGTTCGGCATCGCCCATGTGCCGCAGGGCCGCGGAACCTTCACCACCATGACGGTGGAGGAGAATCTCCAGCTCGGGGCCATCACCCGCAAGGACAGCGCCGGCATCGTCTCCGACATCGAGCGCATGTATGCGCATTTCCCGGTGCTGAAGCAGCGCCACACCCAGCAGGCCGGCACGCTCTCCGGCGGCGAGCAGCAGATGCTCGCGGTCGCCCGCGCCCTGATGCTGCGGCCGCGGCTGATGCTGCTGGACGAGCCCTCCTTCGGCCTCGCGCCGCTGGTGGTGCGCGACCTGTTCGGCATCCTTGGCAAGATCAACCGCGAGGACAAGGTGTCGATCCTGGTGGTCGAGCAGAACGCCCAGCTCGCGCTGGAGCTCGCCGACCAGGCCTATGTGATCGAGACCGGCCGCATCGTGATGTCGGGCAACGCCAAGGACATCGCGAACAACGAAGAAATCCGCAAATCCTATCTGGGTTACTGAGGGAGCCGGGACAATGGAGCTGTTCACCAACCAGGTCCTGGCCGGCATTGCCACGGGCGCGATCTACGCCTGCATGGCGCTCGCCGTGGTCATGATCTACCAGGCCATCGACCATCTCAACTTCGCGCAGGGCGAGATGGCGATGTTCTCGACCTTCATCTCCTGGCAGCTGATGCAATGGGGCGTGCCTTATTGGGCCGCCTTCGTGATCACGCTGGCCTTCTCCTTCGTCGCCGGCATCGCGATCGAGCGGATCCTGTTCAAGCCGCTGACAAAGGCACCGGTGCTGACCAACGTCGCCGGGTTCATCGCGCTGTTCGCGATCATCAACTCCTCGGCGGGCCTGATCTGGGACTTCACCATCAAGCAATATCCGACCCCGTTCGGCTCCGCGCCGTTCCTCGGCAGCCAGCTGATCTCGACCCACCAGGCCGGCATGATCGGCGTCACCATA